>NZ_JBSWYB010000016.1:0-84854 GCF_056160905.1 Leisingera sp. ABD4_442
ACAAACTACCACCTCCTGTTTTCTGGCCGAGTTAGGGGTGGTGGGAAGAATGCTGTCCTCTCCGTTCCTTGGGCTGTCCAGCGCCCGTCCCGCCCCCCACGGGGCGGGCGCTTCGCTTCCCACCCCGCCGGGACGGGCGCTGCCCTCAGCGAAATTCGCTTTCGGCAGCGCCAAGCTGCTCCAGGATGCCGGCATAATTCTCAACGCCTTGCGCCCCGGTCACCAAATGGCGGCCATTGAACACCATCGCAGGCACTCCGCGGATGCCCTGTTGCACCCAGAACGCTTCGCGCTGGCGCACGCTGTCGGCATGCTTGCCGCTCTCCAAGGCGGCACGTGCCTCTGCGCCATCCAGGCCAAGGCTTTCAGCGGTTTCCACCAGCACCCCAAGGTCCGAAACATCCTTGCCATCGGTGAAATAGGCAGCCAGCAGCGCCTGCTTCATCGCGTGGCCTTTGCCACGCTCTTCGGCCCATTCGATCAGTTGATGCGCCTGAAACGTGTTGTAGATCCGCATCCCGTCAAAAAAACGGAAGGTGAACCCCAGCGCCTCGCCCAGCTCCGTCAGCTGCGCCCGTATCTGCGCGGACTGTTCAGCAGTGCTGCCGTATTTCGCGGCCAGATGCGCCCGCAGGTCTTCGCCCTCCGGCACCATATCCGGGTTCAGCTCAAAGGGTTGCCAGTGCACATCCAAGGCCACGCCGGCCCGGCGGGCGGCAAAAGCCAGCTGGTTGTAACCGACCGCGCACCAGGGGCAGACCACATCCGAGATGATGTCGACCCGCAGAACGGGGCTGTTAGAGGTCTCTGCCATTGCGGGTCCTTTGCGTTGCAATCTCACTGCACAGCAAATGGGAGCGGCAGCGGCAAAAAACAACTGTCGCGGACAGGCTTGCGTGCCGCGCGGAACTCTCCCAACGTGGCGCCAGCACCCAAGATTTGAGGCCCCGATGACCACGCCCCTCTCCGAAAGCGCCGCTCCGGCCAATACCCCGCGCACCCGTGCCAAGGCACGGCATATTCTGGATAACTACTACATCGGCCCGGCCCGCGATGCGGCGGTGCTGGAGATCTGGGGCTACACCCCGCGCTTTACCTATTCACCGGGGGAGACTGTGGCGCTGCATGTCTCCACCACTGCCGCCACTTTTGACCTGGAGATCGGCCGCGACGGTGCAGACTACCGCCCGGTGCTGCACGAGACCGGCCTGAAAGGCACGCATCAGTCCACCCCGGCGGACTGCTCGGTCAAAGGTTGCGGTTGGGAGATGTCCTACCAGTTCACCATCCCCAATGACTGGCAGGAGGGCGGCTATCTGCTCACACTGACCGCCGAACGCGACGGCGACCGCGTCGAGGAACATCACCTGATACTGGTCCGCCGCGCCCCGGACCTCCCTGCAGCCCCCTACCTCCTGGTCTGCGCCACCGGCACCTGGCTTGCCTACAACTGCTGGGGCGGTTCGAATCATTACCAGGGCATCACCGGCCCCGAAGGCAACGCATTCGCCCCCGTGGTCTCGACCCAGCGGCCCTGGACCCGCGGTTTCTGCAAGCTGCCCCAAGGCGCCCCCCGTGCGGTGCCTGAGGTGCCGCACGTGCCGGGCGGCATGGTGCGCTACCCCTACATGGAATGGGCCTATGCCTATGGCTACTCCAAGAAATACGCCTCCGCCGGCTGGGCCAGCTATGAACGCCACTTCGCCCGCTGGGCCGAGGCGCAGGGGTATGAGCTTGATTTCGCCACCCAGCACGACCTGGAGGCGGACCCGGAGCTGCTCAGCCGCCACAAATGCGCGATCTTCGTGGGTCACGATGAGTACTGGAGCGCCAATATGCGCCATGCCGTCGACCGCTACACGGAAAACGGCGGCCGGGTGGCACGCTTTGCTGGCAATTTCCTGTGGCAAACAAGGATCGAGGACGAGGGCCGCACCCAGGTCTGCTACAAATACAACGCCGCGCAGGACCCGCTGCTGGGCACCGGGCAAGAACACCTGACCACCGCCGCCTGGGAAGTGGCCCCGGTCAATTGGCCCGGCACAAAGACCTTTGGCGCCAATGGCTTGCAGGGCATGTACACCGGCTTTGGCCGCTGTGCCGGCCAGAACAGCGGCGGCTACACCGTCTACCGCCCGCAGCATTGGGCCTTTGAAGGCGCGCAGCTGGGTTATGGCGATCAGATCGGCGGCGCCTCGCGGATCTTCGGCTATGAGGTGGACGGGGTGGACTACCGGATGGAGGACGGCTTGCCCTATCCCACCGGCAGCGACGGCGCCGACCCGCAGATGCAAATCCTGGCGCTGGGCCTCGCCACCAACATAGAGCCCGATCATGGCATCTGGGGTGAGACAATCTATATCGGCGACGGCGACGCGGTGTTCAAAGCGGAAGCGATGCATGGCGAGGCCACCCCCGAAACCATCGACCGCTCCGCCCGCGGCAACGGCGTGATCCTGCATTGGCAGCGCGGGGCGGGTGAGGTCTTCAACGCCGCCACCTGCGAATGGGTCATGGGCCTCACCCGCCGCGACTGGCAGGTGGAGCGTATCACCCGCAATGTTCTGGACCGCTTTGGCATCTGATTTCAGCCGGCAGGCGCGTCCGGCCCGGAGATTTGGGAACCCGGCGGTTCCGGGCAAAACAGGCGAAAGGAGGACAGGTTAATGATCCTATGCTGCGGTGAAGCGCTGATCGACATGCTGCCAGGCGGGACCGCTGATGGGCGGTCCGCCTTTGTGCCGCATGGGGGCGGTGCGTCTTTCAACACTGCGCTGGCGCTGGGCCGTCTTGGCATCACTGCCGGGCTGTTCAGCGGCTTGTCCAGCGACGCCTTTGGCCAGTTGCTGCTGGAGGAGCTTGCAGCAGCCGGCGTGGATACTTCGTTGGCTGTCATCAAACCGCACCCCAGCACGCTTGCCTTTGTTCACCTCGCCTATGGCAGCGTGAGTTATAGTTTTTATGATCAGGGCACGGCAGGGAGCGCTCTCACTCCTGCGGCGCTGCCTGAATTGCCGGACTGTGCGAATGTTCTGCTGTTTGGCGGTATCAGCCTGTGCAACCCGCCTGCGGCAAACGCCTATCGGGCGCTGGCAGAGCGCGAGGCCGGCCGCCGGGTGATAATGCTGGACCCGAATGTGCGGCCGGGTTTTGCACGGGATGAGGCCGCCTATCGCGCGCGGTTGGAGAAGATGATCGCGCTGGCGGATATCGTGAAGGTTTCAGAGGAAGATCTTTCGCTGCTGCACCCCAGCGGAGACTTGGCGGAAAAGCTGGAGACCTTGCACGCTGCCGGACCCAGGCTGGTGCTTCTGACCAAGGCAGAAAGAGGGGCAGAGGCGTCTCTTCCGGATGGCCGCCGTGTGCGGGTGCCAGCTGTGCCAGTGCAGGTCTCTGACACTGTAGGTGCAGGCGATACCTTCAGCGCAGGCTTTCTCGCCAAGGTACAGGAACTGGACTGCCTGCCGGCGTTGGCCGCAGGTGAGGCCACGACGGAGGATTTAGCGGCCTGCCTGCGCTTTGCGGTGCAGGCGGCAGCGGTCACGGTGACCCGGTCCGGCGCCAACCCGCCCTGGCGGTCCGAGCTTGCCCAATAGGTTCCCGGCAGTTCAGCGGACACCGAGCTGGCTGGCCTCCTGTGCCAGTGCTTCAATCGCGCTCCAGTTCCCGGACTGGACTAGATCCTTGGGGGCGACCCAGCTGCCCCCGGCGCAAACCACGTTGGGCAACCGCAGATAGCTGTCCGCATTGGCGGGGCTGACACCACCGGTGGGGCAGAAAGAAATTTGCGGCAGCGGTGCGCCAATGGCCTTGAGCGCCGGCGCGCCGCCGGAGGCCTCGGCCGGGAAGAATTTCAGCATGCCATAGCCGCGGGCCAGGAGCCGCATCGCCTCGGTTGCGGTGGCAGCACCGGGCAGCAGCGGCAGGCCGATGGCTTCACAGGCATCCAGCAGATAATCGGTGGCACCGGGGGAGACGCCGAACTGGGCGCCGGCCTCCTTGGCGGCTTCGGCGTCCATTGGGGTGATCAGCGTGCCGGCCCCCACGATGCCGCCCTTCACCTGCGCCATTTCGCGGATCACATCCAGCGCCGCACCGGTGCGCAGGGTGACTTCCAGTGCGGGCAAACCGCCGGCAACCAGTGCCTGGGCCAGGGGGCGGGCATGGGCCGCGTCCTCGACCACCAGCACCGGCATCACCGGCGCCAGGGCACAGATTTCGCAGGTGCGCAGGCTGGCGTCCTGAGGGGTTATCCGCATCGCTTAAACTCCGAACACGCTGGCGCCTTCGTCGGCCGAAGCGACCGAACGGCGGAACAGGGAAAACAGCTCGCGCCCGGTGCCGTGCTGATAGGCGCTGAGGTCGGCGGTGGCAGGCGCACGCTCCAGCGCGCCGTCTGTCAGGATCTCCAAGGTGCCTTTCACCGCGTCCAGCCGCAGCATGTCGCCGTCCTGGATCCTGGCAATCGGGCCGCCGTCCAGGGCTTCGGGCACCACATGGATCGCTGCTGGGATCTTGCCGGAGGCACCGGACATGCGCCCGTCGGTGACCAGCGCCACCTTCTGGCCGCGGCCCTGCATGATGCCGAGGAACGGGGTCAGGCTGTGCAGTTCCGGCATGCCGTTGGCCTTGGGGCCCTGGAAACGGACCACCACGATCACGTCGCCGGTCAGCTCACCTGCCTTGAAGGCGGCCTTGGCGTCTGCCTGGTCGTGGAAGACGCGGGCCGGGGCCTGGATCACCTGGTGTTCCTTGGCGACAGCTGAGACCTTGATCACAGAGGTGCCGAGGTTGCCGGTCAGGCGTTTCAGCCCGCCGGTTTCCTGGAACGGGGCCTCTGCCGGGCGCAACACCGCGTCGTTCAGGCTTTGGCCGGGGCCCTCGCGGAAGGTGAGGCCGTCCTCAGAGAGGAAGGGCTCCATCACGTAGTGCTCCAGCCCTTCACCCGCGACGGTTTTGGTGTCCGGGTGCAGGTGGCCGGACTTCAGCAGCTCGCCGATCAGGTAGCCAAGGCCGCCCGCGGCGTGGAAGTGGTTCACGTCGGCGAGCCCATTGGGATAGACGCGCGCCAGCAAGGGCACCACGTCGGAGAGATCCGCGAAGTCCTGCCAGTCGAGGATGATGCCGCCCGCGCGGGCCATGGCGATCAGGTGGATCAGGAGGTTGGTGGAGCCGCCGGTGGCCATCAGCCCGACAATGCCGTTGGCATAGGCCTTCTCGTCCAGCACGTCGCAGACGGGGGTGTAATTGTTGCCAAGGGCGCTGAGCGACAGGGCGCGTTTGGCGCCCTCCACTGTCAGCGCCTCGCGCAGCGGTGTGCCGGGGGTGACAAAGGAGGAGCCGGGCAGGTGCAGGCCCATGAACTCCATCAGCATCTGATTGGTGTTAGCGGTGCCGTAGAAGGTGCAGGTGCCGGGGCCGTGGTAGGCGGCCATTTCCGCCTTCAGCAGCTCTTCGCGGGAGATTTCCCCGGCGGCGAACTGCTGGCGGATCTTGGCTTTTTCGTCATTGGCGAGGCCGCTGGTCATCGGGCCTGCGGGCAGGAACACTGCCGGGATATGGCCAAAGGCCTGGGCGCCGATCACCAGCCCGGGCACGATCTTGTCGCAGACGCCGAGGAATACGGCGGCGTCAAAGACATTGTGGCTGAGCGCGATGCCGGCAGCCATGGCGATGGTATCGCGGGAGAACAGGCTGAGCTCCATGCCTGGTTCGCTTTGGGTGACGCCGTCGCACATCGCGGGCACGCCGCCGGCCACCTGCGCGGTGCCGCCCGCGGCGCGGACGGCGTCGCGGATCAGGCCCGGGTAGGTCTCGAACGGCTGATGCGCCGACAGCATGTCGTTGTAGGCGGTGACGATGCCGAGGTGGCCCTTGCTGCCCCGGGCCAGTGTCTGCTGGTCCGCGCCGGTGGCGGCATAGGCGTGGGCCTGGCCCGAGCAGGACAGATGCGCCCGTGCAGGCCCCTTGCCGCGGGCCGCGCGCATCCGCTCGAGATAGGCCGCGCGGGTGGCCTCGCTGCGGGCGATGATGCGATCGGTGACGGCGGCCAGTGTGGGGTTCAAACTCATTTGGTGCCTTTGTAGCAAACTGCGGTGCCGAAGGGGAGGGCGGCCGGGCTCAGGTTCCGATACTTCGCCAGCGGCGGCCATCGCGGTGGATCAGCAGCAGCGAGTCGTCGGGGCCCGCGCTGCCGCTGTCGTAGGCCTGCGGGGTGTCGCCCGCCTCCTGCCAGCCGGCGATGATGGGGTCGGCCCAGGCCCAGGCGGCCTCGACCTCGTCGCCGCGCATGAACAGGGTCTGGTTGCCGCGGATCACATCCATGATCAGCCGCTCATAGGCGTCTTGCGGGCGGCCGGAGTCCGGCAGCTCGTCGGCAAAGGTCATGTCGAGGTTGGCGCCGGTGAGGCGCATTCCGCCGGGGCCGGGGTCCTTGATGGTGGTCTTGAGGGTGATGCCTTCGTCGGGCTGCAGCCGGATCACCAGCACGTTGCCGTGCACCGGTCCGAAGCCCTCGAAGATGTTGTGGGGCGGGTCGCGGAAGTAGACGGCGATTTCGCTCACCCGTTCGCGCAGGCGCTTGCCGGTGCGCAGGTAGAAGGGCGTGCCGGCCCATCGCCAGTTCGCCACTTCAGCTTTCAGCGCGATGTAGCTTTCGGTACGGCTGGTGGGGCTGCCCGCGTGGTCGCGGTAGCTGGTTCCATCTTTGCCGCGGTACTGGCCGCGGGCGATGCTGGACTGCGGCACCGGGCGCAGGGCCTCGATCACCTTGACCTTCTCGTCGCGCACCGCGCCCGGGGTGAACTGCGCGGGCGGCTCCATCGCGGTGAGGCACAGAAGCTGCATCAGGTGGTTCTGCACCATGTCCCGCATGGCGCCGGACTTGTCGTAATACTCCTCGCGGCCCTCGATGCCGATGCTTTCGGCGACGGTGATCTGCACGTGGTCGATGTGGGAGGAGTTCCAAAGGGGTTCGAACAGGGAATTGGCAAAACGCAGCGCCATCAGGTTCTGCACGGTTTCCTTGCCCAGGTAGTGGTCGATCCGGTAGATCTGCCTCTCTTCGAAATGTTCGCGCAGGGCGGCGTTCAGCTGTTGCGCCGAGGCAAGGTCGTGGCCGAAGGGTTTTTCCAGCACGATGCGGCTGTCGGGTGTGGCGATGCCGGTTTCGCTGAGGCGGCGGGCAATGTCTGGAAACAGCGAGGGGCCAACCGACAGGTAAAACGCCCGTACGCAGTCCTCGCGCAGTTTCCCGTGAATCACATCCCATCCATCCGCGCCGCGGGCATCCACCGCTGCATAGTCCAATAGGGCGGTAAAGGCCGTGATCTCCTCCGGCGTGGTTTCCACATCCTGGCCGAAATCGCGGATCGCTTCGGCGGTCTGGGTGCGGAACTCCTCTGCGGTCAGATCGCTGCGGGAACTGCCGATGATGCGGCAGTCCGTGCTGAACTGGCCGATCTGAAAGCGGTGAAACAGCGCCGGCAGGATCTTGCGGCGGGCCAGATCGCCGGTCGCGCCAAACAGCACGAGGTCGAAGGGTTCAACTGGAATGACGCGGGAAACCATTGATTTTACATCGCTGTTCCATAGGGGCCTGGAGGTGCCAGGGGCCGGGTCATTGTGCCGCCTGGCGCGGGGCAATTCAATTGCCTCTGCTGGCACAGGGCTGGTTAAAGTTGAGTTATCGCTAACATATAGCGTCTGCCAGGACCATCGGAAAATGCCGTTGCCGCCGCGGGTGAAAGTAGGTCAGTCATTCTGTCCAAATGTTTCGCGCGCGAAACATTGGGTCAACAGTACTGATCAATTGTTCAGGTCTTCTTAACTTCCCGCTTGAATTGATCCGCGGCTTCGGGAAAGGGGAGGCCATGAGCACGTTTCACTGTCCCAATTGTGCCAGCCCGGTGGAACCGGCGGCGGCAGCGGTCAAGCTGACCGCCTGCCTGTCCTGCGGAACCACACTGTTTCTGGAGGACGACCAGGCCCGCCTGGCCGGCGAGGCGGGTGCCATGCATGATGCGCCGATGCTGTTCGGGCTGGGCAGCACGGTCCAGCTGGGCAGCCAGACCCTGCAGATCCTGGGCCATGCGCGGTTTTCCTACGGGCGCGGGTTCTGGGATGAATTCTGGGCGCTGGACGGACGCGGCGCCTCTTGCTGGGTGTCGGTGGACGAAGGCGACATCGTGCTGCAACGGGAGCTGCAGCGCTCTGACTGGCCGCGCTACGACGGGTATCTGCGGCTGGGGCAAAGTCTTGACTACGGCGGCGGGCGTTTCACCGTCACCGAGGAAGATGATGCCGAATGCGTGGCGGTGCGCGGCAGTTTCAGCCAGGCACTGCTGGTCGGAGAACGCTACCGCTTTGTGAACCTGCAGGGCGAAGATGGCACCCTTTTGTCGGGGGAGTTCCAGGGCAGCAGCCGCGAATGGTACCGCGGCCATTGGTTCGACCCGTTTGAGGCTGAGGTTCTGGCATGACCCGCAATGCGGATCTGAAGGCGGTCAATTGCACCTCTTGCGGGGCAGGGCTGGATATTCTGGGCGGCGGCCGGGTGACGGTGCATATCTGCCCTTACTGCGGCACCGAACTGGACGCGCTGGACAACTACCGCGCTGTTCGCAAGTTCAACGACATTGAGCGCCCCATCAGCCCGTTTGAAATTGGTATGGCAGGGACTCTGTTCGGTGCGGAATACACGGTAATCGGCACGCTCCAGCACGAGGAACGCTGGGGCGTGCGGACCTGGATCTGGGTTGATCACCAGCTTTATTCCCCGACCCACGGCTATGCCTGGCTAACGATCGAGGACCGGCATTTGGTCTTCACACGGCGCTACCGGCGCCCGGTATGGTTGCCGGTGCATCGGGTGGAACGGGCGGAACACCGGCCAAAGGTGCACACCGGATCGCGCACGTTCCATTACTACGACACTTCTACCAGCCGGATCACCTTTGCCGAAGGGGAATTCACCTGGTCCCCCAGGAAGGGCCAAAAATCAACGTCGGTTACTGCGCTGGCCGATGATATGATGCTGAGCTTTGCGCAAACCGGCAGCGAACGCGAGGTCTGGCTGTCGCAGTATTTGCCGGTCAAGGATGCAGAGGCGGGTTTCGGCATTCAAACCGGGTTGAAGCCGCGCGAAGTGCATCCGCTGCAGCCGTTCAAGGCCGGGGTGAATTTCGGTTTCATCAAATGGGTCTCGGCTGCCTGCGCGGTGATTTGCCTGATCATCGGAATGAACCTGCAAGGGCGCGCGGGAGAGACCGCGCTGAAGCGGACCGTTCTGACGGTTGCTGAGCTGCCGGCAGAGCTGCCGGTGGACGTCAGCACGGCCGGCAAACTGACGCGCATCCGGCTGACAGGGAATACCAGCAACAGTTGGGCGTTTGTCGGTATTGAGCTGACGGATCCGCAGGATGAGCCGGTGTTTCAGGCCGGGCGCACGGTTGAGTATTACCACGGCCGGGATTCCGAAGGCAGCTGGACCGAGGGCGACAACACGGCGGTGCTTGCTTTCCGGCCGCAGATGGCGGGCACCTACACGCTGAGCCTGGAAATCGAGGAAAGCGGCCATTGGACAGAGCTGAGTTACCCGCAAAGCGCCCAGGCGCAGCGCAAGAATGCGGAACTGCAATCCCAGCCCGCGCTGAGCAAGCTTACGGTTTCCGCGAAATCCGGATTGTCTTCGGGGCTCTATATGGGCTTGCTCGCCATCGTGTTCGGCCTTCTGGCCGGGCAGGGGTTCTTGCGCGCCTGGTGGCACCGCAAGGCCCGCTGGCGGGGCAGCGACTGGAGCGATGAGGACTAAGCCATGAACCTGTTCCGCATCATCTTTCTGACCATGTCCGCGGTGTCCATCGCCGGGGCCACCTATGTCTCGTACCAGGGCTACGGCGGCGAGAGCCGGGACCTGGACACATCCATCCGCGCCGCCAGCGGCGGGCGCTCTGCAAACGGCCACGTCAAATAACCGGGGGACCCCATGGAGTATTTCTCTGCCATCCAAGCCGCTGAGCTGATCAGCACTGTGTTCTATACCTTTGTCGGCGTGGCGCTGATGGGGGCGGTCTGGAAGGTGATCGACTGGATGACGCCCTTTTCCATCGTGCGCGAGATCGAGAAGGACCAGAACATCGCTTTGGCGGTGCTGATCGGGTTTCTGTTCCTGTCCATCTCGGTCATCATCGCAGCCGTCATCCTGTCATGACGGCGCCTGCCCCTGTTCCGGGGGGCGTGCGGCTGCGTGAGTTCTGGCTGCTGGCCGCGACATTCCTGGTGGCGGTCTCCGGGCTGATCTATGAGCTGATCGCGGCGACGCTGTCTAGCTACTTGCTGGGGGATTCCGTGCGCCAGTTCTCGCTGGTGATCGGGGTGTTCCTGTCGGCTATGGGGCTGGGGGCCTGGCTGTCGCGGTTCGTGGGCGGCGCGATGAGCGGCTTTATCTGGGCGCAGATCTGTCTCGGCGTTGCCGGCGGGTTCATGGCGCCTGCGATCTTCTTTTCCTATGCTTGGCTGGAGAGCGTTTCGGTGCCCTTGTACGGGCTCTTGGTGCTGGTGGGCGTGCTGTCGGGGATGGAGATTCCGCTGATCGCCCGGGTGCTGAAGGAGATCGGCGCGCCGGAGTTCCGGTTTGAGAACGTGCTGAGCGTCGACTATGTCGGCGCGCTGGCGGCCTCGGTGGCGTTTCCCTTGCTGATCATCCCGCAGCTGGGGCTGATGTCGGCGAGCCTCAGTTTCGGGGCGCTGAACCTCGGCGTCGCGGGCCTGTCGCTGTGGGTGTTCCGTTCGGCGGCCAGCCGCGGGCAGGCGGCGGTCTGGGCCGTGGTCTTTGCCGCGACGCTGGCAGGGCTGTGGCAGTCGGAACGGCTGGTTTCCGTGGCTGAGGCGGATCTGTTCGAGGATGACATCATCCTCAGCGAGGCAACGCCGTACCAGCAGATCACCGTGACCCGCTACAAGGAGCGGGTGCGGCTGTTCCTGGATTACTCGATCCAGTTCGACACCCTGGACGAGCACCGCTATCACGAAAGCCTGGTGCATCCGGCGATGGCTGTGGCGCCGCGGCGCAAGGAGGTGCTGATCCTGGGCGGCGGCGACGGTATGGCGGTGCGCGAGGTGCTGCGCTGGGCGGAGGTGGAGCGGGTGACGCTGGTGGACCTCGATCCGCGGGTGACGGAGCTGTTCCGGGATCATCCGCAGCTGTCGGCGCTGAATGGCGGGGCGCTGAGGGATTCACGTGTGACGGTCCGCAACATGGATGCCTGGCAATTCGCGGACAGCTCGGATCAGGTTTTTGATGTGATTATTGCCGATCTTCCGGACCCCAAAAATCTGGCGCTGTCCAAGCTTTACACCCGCCAGTTTTATGGTGCGCTCATGGAGCGTCTCAGCGCGCAAGGGGTGATGGCAACACAGGCCGGCTCGCCGCTGTTTGCCCGGCAGGCGTTCTGGTCGGTGGCGAAGACGCTGGAGGCCACCCGCAACCCTTATGCGCCGGGTGAGGGGCTGCAGGTGCGGCCCTATCATGCCTATCTGCCCAGCTTTGGCGACTGGGGGTTCGTGATGGCCACGCCGCAGGCGCCGGCGCCGAGGGAGCTGGTGCTGCCGCAAGGATTGAAGTTTCTGAACAATGCAGTCTGGCAAGCGGCACAGGTGTTCGGCGGTGATACCGGCCCGGTGGAGGCAGAGGTCAATACGCTGCAATCCCATGCGCTGGCAGGATATTACCAAGCAGGCTGGGATCAGTGGTTTGAATGAGCCGGACCGCAGGTAGCCGAATTCCGGCGTTCCCCAGCGCACCTCCTTGGGATTTGATCAAATATTGCGGCAGGGTGCCGTAACGGCTAAGCATAAGCTGCAAAGAAACTGGCGCCATCAGGGAGGAGTGCCGATGACCCCGCTAGCAGGCCTGAAAGTGGTCGAACTTGCCCGCATCCTGGCGGGGCCCTGGATTGGCCAGTCGCTGGCGGATCTGGGCGCCGAGGTGGTCAAGGTCGAAAGCCCGGACGGCGACGACACCCGCAAATGGGGGCCCCCATTCATCGAGCGGGACGGTGACAAGACCGCCGCCTACTACTATGCCGCAAACCGGGGCAAGGATTGTGTGACCGCTGATTTCCGGACCGAAGAAGGCAAGCAGGCGGTGATTGAGCTGATCATGGACGCCGACATCCTGATCGAGAACTTCAAGGTGGGCGGCCTCAGAAAATACGGCCTGGACTACGAGAGCCTTTCGCAGATCAACCCGCGGCTGATCTATTGCTCGGTCACCGGTTTCGGGCAGGACGGGCCTTATGCGGCGCGGGCGGGATATGATTTTCTGCTGCAGGGCATGTCGGGGCTGATGTCGATCACCGGCGCGCAGGACGGCCAGCCGCAGAAGGTCGGTGTTGCGATCACTGATATTGTCACCGGGCTGTATGGCACGATCGGGATCCTGGCAGCGGTGGAGCAGCGCCACACGACGGGGCGCGGTCAGCATCTGGACATGTCGCTGATGGATTGCGCCACCGCGCTTTTGGCGAACCAGGCGATGAACTATCTGGCGACCGGCGACAGCCCGGTGCGGTTGGGCAATGACCATCCGAATATTGCGCCCTATCAGGTGATGGCGGTCAGCGATGGCCATGTAATCCTGGCGGTTGGCAATGACGGGCAGTTCCAGCGGCTGTGCGATGTGCTGCGGCTGGCAGAGGCCAAAGCGGACGCAAGGTTCCAGACCAACCAGCTGCGGGTCGCCAACCGTAAGGCGCTGACAGCGATCCTGGAGGAGGTGCTGGCCGGGTGGACGCAAAGCGATCTGCTGGCAGCGCTGGAGGCCGCGACAGTGCCGGCAGGGCCGATCAACACCATCGGCCAGGCCTTTGAGGATCCGCAGATCCAACACCGGGGCATGCAGATCGAGCCCGAGGGCGTGCCGGGCGTGCGGGGGCCGTGGAAGTTTTCGGAAGCGGAGCTGGCACTGGAGAAGTCGGCGCCGAAGCTGCCGAAATGACCGCTCGGCCGCAAGGCGGCTGCTAGACGTTCACATCCACACTCAGCGGCATCTCTTGCCCCAGCAGGCGGCGCACCTTGGGGTCCAGGCGCTGGCTGTCCTCGCGGCAGGCGCCTGTCGCCGTCAGCGCCTCGCGCGCTGAAACCCGTTCGCTGATCCGGACCCAGACGGTGCGGGCGGCATAAGGCGGCTGGTCGGCGCGGGCGGAGATCCCCAGCACCAGCCCTTGCAGGTAGGACGTCTGCTGCGGGTGGGCGGGCATCAGCACCGTTTCCGACAGGAACCCATGCGACCGGCGCGGGCTTTCGTACATGCAGATCCGGTTGTTGTGAAACACCGCCATGCCGCGATAACGGCCGCGCTGGCGTATACTGCCGTCGCTGGCGGCGGCGCGCTCAAACGTGTCGGTGACCACATGGCCATCCTCTTCGCGCAGGCGGATCAGGGTGCGCATGACCTGGCCGGGCCAGGTCGGAGTGCGGTAATAGCCGTGGTAGAAGCCCAGGAACCGCCGCATGTGGCGGGCCTGGCCTGCAAACTGGGCGCCGAAATGCTGGGCGGGCGCAGCGATGCCTGCGCGCAGGGTGCTTTGCGCCTCGCGGAAATCCTGGTGCGGCGCGAACAGCTGCTCTTCCTCCAGCCCGAAGAACTGCGCGATGCGGCGCAGGTTGTGGGCGGAGGGCAACCCGTGGCCGTTGAGGTAGCGGTTGAACTGCTGGCGGTTGATGCCGATGCCGCGGCAGACCTGGGCAATGCTGCCAGTCTCGGCGCAGAGCCTGCGCAGGTTGCGGGCAAAATCATCTTGCATCGGCGCGGCCTTCTTCGCGGTTTGGCTGCCAGACTGCGTACATCCGCTTACACCCGCAGACAAGTGCTGCCTTTTCATGCGGGGCAAGTTTGGGGAAGGTGGGGCCAAGGGGCGCGGCCCGGATTTACAAGATAAGGAACAGCAGATGCCCGGCGCATTCACCATCATTGAAAACACCTGGATCACCCTGCCGGACGGGCGCAAGCTGTCGGCGCGGATGTGGATGCCCGAGGGCGAGGGGCCGTTCCCGGCGATCCTGGAATATCTGCCCTACCGCAAGCGCGACGGTACTGCGCCGCGCGACGAGACTACGCATCCGGTGTTTGCTGCCGAAGGCTATGCTTGCGTGCGGGTGGATATTGCGGGGACTGGCGACAGCGAGGGGGTGTTTGATGACGAATACTCCGAACAGGAGTTGAGCGACGGTGAGGCGGTGCTGGAATGGATCGCGGCGCAGGACTGGTGCACCGGCAGCATTGGCATGATCGGCATCAGCTGGGGCGGCTTCAACGGGCTGCAGCTGGCGTTCCGCCGTCCTGAGGCCTTGAAGGCAGTGGTCTCGGTGGCGTCGACCGTGGACCGCTATGCCGATGACATCCACTACATGGGCGGCTGCCTGCTGAGCGATAACGCCAACTGGGGCAGCCAGATGTTCGCCTATCAGTCGCGCCCCGCAGACCCGGAACTGCGGGGCGATTGGCGCGAGGATTGGATCAAGCGGATCGAGGAGATGCCCTTCATGCCCGCAGATTGGCTGCGGCATCAGACACGGGACGGGCAGTGGAAGCACGGCTCAGTCTGCGAGGACTGGTCCGCGATCCAGGCGCCGGTGCTGGCGATCACCGGCTGGGCCGATGCCTATGTGAATGCGCCGCCTGCGCTGGCAGCAAATCTGACTGTGCCAGCCAAGGCGATGATCGGCCCATGGGAGCACCGCTATGCCCATATCGCCAAGCTGGATCCGGCGGATTTCCATGGCGAGGTTCTAGCCTGGTTCGGCAAGTGGCTGAAAGGCGAGGAGACCGGCGCCGAGGACTTGCCAGACTACCGTGTCTACATGCAGGAGCATTTCAACCCCACCATGCAAAACAAGCCGCGCCAGGGGCGCTGGGTGGCAGAGGCCGCGTGGCCGTCACCCAATGTGCAGGAGCGGGTGATGCATCTGGGCGCGGGCGTTCTGGCAGAGGCGGCGGCAAGCGGTACTGTGGCAGTCTGCAGTCCGGCAACCGTGGGGCAGGCGGGCGGCTATTTCTGCCCGGGCATGCGGTTTGACAATGAGCTGGCAGGGGATCAGGCGGAGGATGACAAACTGTCGGCCTGTTTCGACACCGCGCCTTTGGCAGAGCCGCTGGAACTACTGGGCCGACCACGGGTGAAAGTTGCGTTCAGCGTCGACAAGCCGGTGGCGCAGCTGGTTGCGCGGCTGTGCGATGTCTCGCCCGAAGGTGTATCGCAGCGGATCAGTTTCCGGCCGTTGAACCTGACGTGCCGTGATGGCTTTGAGGCACCGGAAAAGCTGGTGTCCGGCGAACGTTATGAGGCCGAGATCGAGCTGAATGAATGCGCCCATCATCTGAAACCGGGCCATGTGCTGCGGCTGGCATTGTCGACGTCTTACTGGCCGATTGTCTGGCCCGCGCCGGAGGCGGCAGAGGTGACGCTGCATCTGGAAGGATGCCAGCTGGTGCTGCCGGAACGCCGTGTGTCCGAAGAGATCGACCCGCAACAGCCGGGCGCGCCGCGGGAGTACCCGGTGCTGCAGGCGGAACAGCTGCGCGCGGCGGGCGGCACATCAAATACTTGGACTCGCGAGGATGGTGCGCTGGTGCTGGATACCATGGATGATTACGGCAAGTCGGTGGACCCCTATCACGGCATGTGTGTGGGCAGCCATGTGACCATGCATTACGAGGTGCACCCCGACGACCCTGCCACCGCCGCCTTTGCCAGCGACTGGAAGTTCGAGTTCGAGCGCGGCGGCTGGCAAGTTGCCATCGACACCGAGAACAAGGTGACCTGCGACCGTGGGAACTTTTACCTGTGGCGCCGGGTGACGGCCTATGAAGGGGCAAACAAAGAAGTTGTGCTGACCAAGGAGTGGAGCGAGACGATTCCCCGCGGCGTGCTGTAATCCGGGGCGGGATGCGGGCGGATTTTCGGCAATTCGTCCGCATTTGCCTTGGTTTTGACATAGTGCGTTACTCAAAGCACACAGGGCCTTAACCATTTGATTGCAAATTCAGCTCTCAGCGTGCTGCCGTTGCCTTGGTCGTGCCGGATCGGTCAGTATCCTGGTTAATGAGCAGTTAACAAATAGTATCGAGGGCGAGAAAGTGCAGCTTTCCGTTGTTGTGCCCTGCTACAACGAAGAAGAGTCGGTCCCCATGTTGGTGGAACGGCTTGTGCAGGCGATTGAACCATGGGCGCAGGACGCCGAGATCATCCTGGCGGATGATGGATCCAGCGACGAAACTTGGGCTGCGATTGAGGCAGCCCATGCCAAGTATCCAGTTGTGCGGGGTATCCGTCTGTCAGCCAACCGCGGCCATCAGGTGGCGCTGACTGCCGGGCTGGAGGCAGCGCGCGGCGCGCGCATCTTTATGCTGGACGCCGACCTGCAGGACCCGCCGGAAATCTTGCCCGACATGATGATGATGATGGACCGCGGCTATGACGTGGTTTACGGGCGCAGGGCAGAACGGCAGGGCGAGACTCTGTTCAAAAAGATCACGGCCTATGGGTTCTACCGTTTCCTCAACACCCTGTCGGATGTGGATATCCCCAAGGACACCGGCGATTTCCGCCTGGTGAGCCGCCGCTCGCTGGATGCGGTGCTGGCGATGCCGGAGCGCGCGCGCTTTATCCGCGGCATGTTCGCCTGGGCCGGCTTCAAGCAGATCGGGTTGGAATACGTGCGCGATGCCCGGGTGGCAGGTGTCACCAAATACCCGTTCCGGGCAATGCTGCGCTTTGCCACCGACGCGCTGACCGGCTTTTCCACCAAACCGCTGAAAATGGCGACCCGGCTGGCGTTCCTCAGTCTCTATGTGACCTTCCTGATGGCGGTCTATGTATTCCTGTCGCTGTTTTTACACAGCACCGCGCCGGGCTGGGCGTCGATGCTGCTGGCGATTTCCTTCTTCTCGGGCATTCAGCTGCTGACGCTAGGGATCATGGGAGAGTACATCGGACGGCTTTACATGGAGAGCAAGCAGCGGCCGATGTATTTCCTGTCAGAGGAAACCGGAGGAAAGGCTGAGCAGCCGGAGCCGGAGCCCGTTGCGGTGCCTGAGCCGCTGCGCAAAGAGGCGTCGTGACAATGCGGGACTGGGGGCAGATCATCCGGTTCTGCATCGTTGGCACGCTGGTCGCGGGACTATACTTTTTCGGCTACCTGCTGTTTCTAACGGCGGGTTTGGAGCAGGGGCTGGCCAATGCAGCGGCCTTTGGCTTTGCGGTGACGGTGCAATATGTGCTGCAGACCTGGTGGACCTTCCGCCGGCCGCTTGGCCTGCCCGACCAGATGGTGCGCTTTGCCTGCACTATTGCTGCAGGTTTTGCAGTGTCCGCATTGATTACGGCAGTTCTTGGCCCAGGACTGGGTTGGCCGGACTGGCTGGCTGCGGCCGTCGTCACCCTGTGGCTGCCGGTGCAGAACTACATCGTTTTTCGAGTTTGGGTCTATGCCGCGGCTGCTTGATGCGGGCGCGGCACGGAGGGTTTCCAGCCCATCCAGCCGCAGGCATCAGCTCTGGCCGGTCCGGTGCAGGAGGGTTTGACATGGCAATGACAATCACCAGCAGCGCGGTTGCGCAGGCCGGCAGCTTCGCCCGGCTGTGGCAAGTGATCGGTGCGGTCTTTGCCGCGCTGATGCTGACAGCGGTGTTCCAGCTGCCGGACCCGATGGTGCGCCATGACGATTATCCCGCGCTGCTGGCGGATCCTTCGCTGTTCTATTCCAAAACCTTGAACGAAGGGCGCTGGGTCAACTATCTGTGGCACTTGCGCGGGATTGTGACACCGGCCTGGGTCAATTTTGCGGTCTATCAGCTGTGCTGGGCAATCTATCTTGGCTGCCTGGTGCATAATGCGCTGGGGCGCGAGGCAGCCATCTGGCAGCAGGTGATGCTGGCGCTGATTGCCGGTCTCTGCCTGCCCTGGGTGCTGATCTCGATGTGGTTTAATACGCTGATTCCGGGGCTGGCAATTCTGGCGCTATACGCCTTGCTCACCACACGGCTGAGCGAGGCGGCCAGCCGCTGGCTGATGCTCGTTTTTGTTCCAGCTTCACTTATGTCTTACACGACTTATCCGTTTTTAATCCTGGCGCTGTGCCTGAGCCGCGCCGGAACGGAGCGCTCGGCCAGGGATCTGGCCGGCCTGCTGGCACTGTTCATCGCCAGTTTCGCGCTGGGTATGCTGGCAATCTATTCGCTGAACTACGCCGAGCACGGGGTTTTCGGGGTGCCGATGGCCGAATGGCGCAACCCCAGCCCGGCAACGGATCTGGCGTCGGCGTTTGAGAATGCAAAACTGGCTGCGGACTTCCTGCAGCGGGTGGTGATGAAGGGCGGTTTCAGTTTCCCGGCCAATGCCCTGTTCCAATGCGTCCTGCTGGCGGGTGCTGTCTGGACCCTGCTGCGCCGGGATAAATGGCGGGCACTGTATCTGCTGTCCGGCGCCGGGCTGGGGCTGGCGTTGATTTGCGTGCAAGTGATCCGCAGCGGCATTGACATGCCGGTACGGTCAGGCGGTTTCCTGTGGGCCTATGGTGCGGTTTTCCTGGGCTTGTTCCTGCTGCAGCTGCAGCATAGCGGACGGGCGCGGATGAGCCGGAATCTGCTGTTTTTCATAGCCGCTTTGTACGTGGCCTTTGCAGGGATGACCAATTACTTCTTCACGGAATGGAACCGGCTGAGCAAACACATGGCGGCAGAGCTGACAGGGGGTCAGGGGCCAATTTATGTCACCGGCACCTATTTGTCCTTGGAGGCGGTCAGAAAGTCGGACCTGCAAAAGGATCAGTCAGTGGAGTTCCGGCTGAATTACCTGACCGGGAGGGATGTGGTGATGTGCGAAACCCGGCCCGAAGACTGTGCCGCGCTGCCGGAGGAACTGCGGGCTGGCTTGCAGGAGGGGCGGGGCTTTGAAGTGCGCCAAATTGACGGTGGTTCCGTGCTGGTGCTGTCGCCTGAAGCGCTGCGCGAAGGCAAGCTGGAGGCCGCCCGCAAGCGGCGCCAATCCGAATAAGGAAACCGGGCGGGGTTGACTTAGAAATCAAGCCCCAGGTCCAGGGTGCGCGCCGAATGGGTCAGCGCGCCGGAGGAAATGTAATCCACTCCGGTGGCGGCCACTTCGGCGATGCGCTCCAGCCGCATGTTGCCGGAGGCTTCGGTCACCACATGGCCCTTTGCCATATCCACCGCCTTGACCAGGGTTGGAGTGTCCATGTTGTCGAGCAGCACCACGTCGGCGCCGCCGGTGGCGATGACCTCTGCCAGCTGGTCCAGGGTATCGACCTCTATCTCCACCTTCATCATGTGGCTGACAGAGGCCTTGGCGGCCTCCAGCACTGCCGCGACGCCGCCTGCGGCGGCGATGTGGTTGTCCTTGATCAGGATCGCGTCCGACAGCCCAAAGCGGTGGTTGAAGCCGCCGCCGTGCAGCACCGCCTGTTTTTCGGCAATACGCAGGCCCGGTGTGGTCTTGCGGGTGCAGGTGATGCGGGTGGCGGTGCCCTTGGTTTCCGCGGCAAAGGCGGCAGTCAGAGTGGCGATGCCGGTTAGGCGGCCGGCGAAGTTCAGCGCCACGCGCTCCCCCGACAGGATCGAGGCAGCGGAGCCTTCGATGGTCATCAGCGTGTCGCCCTTCCTGCAAAGGCTGCCGTCGGGCAGCAGGGTCTCGACCTTCAGCCCGGCATCAACCAGGAGAAAGGCGATGCGGGCGATTTGCATGCCGGAGACCACGCCATCCTCGCGGGCATTCAGCCGGGCGGAGTATGCAGCTGAGGCCGGGATCACCGCGCGGGTGGTGATGTCGCCGTTCTGGCCCAGGTCCTCCATCAGCGCGGCGCGCACCATCGGTTCCAGGATCAGGTCGGGCAGGGTGGCGAATTGGGTGCTCATGTCAGCTCCTTTGCGGCCTTGGCGCGGATGGCCAGGGCCTCATCCAGGGTGATGCGGGTGCGGTGCGCCTGTGCGGGGTCAGCCTCGGGGAAGTCGTCGCGGAAATGGCCGCCGCGGCTTTCCTCGCGCTTGAGCGCTGCGGCGGCGATCAGCGTGGCGGTGGCGCACATGTTGGCGAAATTCTCATCTGCCGCCTGTTCAGCTTCAAGCCGGTCGATGGCGGCGAGCGCCTGTTTCAGGCCAGCGGCAGTGCGGCGGACACCTGCGTGGGCGGTCATGGCCTCGCGCAGGGATTTCACTGCTGCGGGGTCAAGCTCCTGGCCGCCTTCCGGAAACTCCAGGCGGACTTCGGCAGCATCTTCGGAGAGGGCCAATCGGTCGATATCCTGAGCTGCATTGCGGGCATAGACCAGCGCTTCCAGCAGGCCGTTGGAAGCAAGCCGGTTGGCGCCGTGCAGGCCAGTGGAGGAGGCCTCGCCGCAGACCCAGAGGTTTGCGAGGCTGGTGCGGCCTTGCAGGTCTGCATCGACCCCGCCCATGTGGTAGTGGGCGGCGACGGCCACTGGGATGGGCTGCTGCACCGGGTCGATGCCGGCACGGGCGCAGGTTTCAGCGACGGTGGGGAAGCGGCTCAGCACTTCGGCGCCCAGGGCCGCGCGGGTGTCGAGCATCGGGCGGCGGCTGCCTTGGGTCTCGGCAAAGATCGCGCGGGCGACGATGTCGCGCGGGGCAAGCTCGGCGTCCGGGTGTGCTGCCAGCATGAAGCGGTCGCCATCGGCATTGATCAGCACCGCGCCTTCGCCGCGCAGGGCTTCGGTGGCCAGCGGGGAGGGGTCCTCGCCAATGTCAAAGGCGGTGGGGTGGAACTGTACGAATTCCGGGTCGGCAATGCGGGCGCCGGCGCGGGCGGCGAAGCCGATCACCTGGCCGCGGATACGGGGCGGGTTGGTGGTGTGGGCGTAAAGTCCGCCAGAGCCGCCGCCCGCCAAGAGCACGCCGGGACAGTTGATCAGCACCGGGGCGGAGGGCGCATCGGCGCGGGTGATCCAGATGCCGGTGACGGTCCCGCCGTCTGTTTCCAGCCGCACGGCTTGGGTGTTTTCCAGCACTTGCACGGATGGCGCTGCGCGCACTGCGGCGATCAGAGTCTGCATGATCTGGTCGCCGGCCTGATCGCCCTTCACCCGCACCACGCGGGCGGCGGAATGGGCAGCCTCGCGGCTCATCACGTAGTTGCCGTCAGCGTCGCGGTCGAAGGGTGTGCCGAGCTCAGTGAGGTCGATGATGTGCTCGCGCGCAACCCGTGTGACCATGGCGGCAACTTCGGGGTCGACGGTGCCGGCGCCGGCCAGCAGGGTGTCGTCCGCATGTGCCTCGGGCGTGTCATGGGCGGCCATGGCCGCAGCCACGCCGCCCTGCGCCCAAGCAGAGCTGGCGCCTTCGCCCAAGGGCTCGGGGGAGATCACCAGAACCGGCCGCGGTGCCAGCTCAAGCGCGGCGTAAAGCGCGCCAAGGCCTGCCCCGGCAATGACGATACGGCCGGTTTCGATCACGGATCAGATGCCCAGTTTCTGGCTGAGGTCGATCATCCGCTGCACCGCGACGCGGGCCTTGTCCGCAACCTCCGGGTCAACCTCGACCGGCTCGGACATGGTGTGCAGCGACCACAGGATCTTCTCCAGGGTGATCTTCTTCATGTAGGGGCACATGTTGCAGGGGCCGACAAAGTCCACCTCAGGCAGCTGGTCGGCGATGTTCGACGCCATCGAGCATTCGGTGATCAGGAGGGCCTTTTCGGGCTTTTCCTTGGTCACATAGTTGACGATGCCGCTGGTGGAGCCGGAGAAATCCGCCTCGGCGACCACATCCGGCGGGCATTCCGGGTGGGCGATCAGCCGGGTGCCCGGGTTCCACTCGCGGAAGTCGCGCAGGTCCTGCGCGGTGTACTGCTCATGCACGATGCAGGAGCCCTCCCACCACACGATGTTCTTTTCCGGCACCAGATTGGCGATGTTCTGCGCCAGATACTGGTCCGGGGTCATGATAATGGTGTCTTCTTCCATTGCCGCCACGATCTGGGCAGCGTTGGAGGAGGTGCAGCAGATGTCGGACGCGGCCTTCACTTCAGCGGTGGTGTTCACATAGGTGACCACCGGAGCGCCCGGGTAGCGGCGGCGCATTTCCTCGACACCTTCGGCAGTGATCGATTCCGCCAGCGAGCAGCCTGCCTCCATGTCGGGGATCAGCACGGTTTTGTCCGGGCTCAGGATCTTGGAGGTTTCGGCCATGAAATGCACGCCGCATTGCACGATCACATCGGCCTCGACCTTGGTTGCTTCAATCGCCAGCTGCAGGCTGTCGCCGACCACATCCGAGATGCCGTGGTAGATTTCGGGCGTCATGTAATTATGCGCCAGAATCACCGCGTTGCGCTGCTTCTTCAGCTCCAGAATCGCCGCAACATAAGGCGCATGGGTGACCCATTCGACGGGGGTCACGACGCGGTCCATCCGCGCATAGACGTCTGCCATCTTCTCGGCCAAAGCCGGATTCGGCGCCAAATCATAGTGGGTGGCGAGCTGATCCCGCATGGATTGCAGGTCGAACATGGCATTTCCTCAAGGTTGCGTCCGGGGTGACACTTTGGGCGGGGGTTGTTTCACGTTCATATCGCGCACGCAAGCGCGTGTGAGCGGAAACGAAGCCAAATGCGGTGATTTGGCGCTAACACGCGGCACGGTTTTGACGTCGCCGTGCGGCGGGTCTGCAAAAACGCGGCTATTCTGTCCTGAACTGTTTGGTCCCGGTAAGGATATGGTGGTCAAAGTGACCTTTTTCCAGTGGCCTGCCGTTTTTGGCTGTTCCAATGCCTTCTCCTGTGATTTTGAAATCAGTCAGCGGGTGTTAGACCCTGCCGAAAGACTCATGCGGAGTAGACCAGGCGCAATGAACGATCTGTTGGCAGGATTGAGCCAGGCCTTTTGGCTGCTGGCGACGCTGGACGCGGATCTGGTGGAGATCACGCTGCGGTCATTGCGGGTCACATTGACAGCGCTGTCCATTGCCTGTGCCATTGCGCTGCCTTTGGCCGCCTTTCTTGCGGTGCGCCGCTTCCGGATGCGGCGGGCCACGATTGCGGTGCTCAACGCGCTGATGGGGCTGCCGCCGGTTGTTGTGGGGCTGGTGGTTTACGTTTTCCTGTCTCGCGCCGGTCCGTTTGGTGTCTTTGGTCTGCTGTTCACGCCAACGGCAATGATCATTGCGCAAGTAATCATCGTGGTGCCGCTGGTGGCATCGGTCGCGCATCAGAGCTTGCGCGAATTGTGGAGCGATTACCACGACCTGCTGATCTCGATGAACGCCACACAGTTTCAGCGTATCCAGGCGTTGTTGTGGGACGGGCGGCGGGCGCTGCTGACCGCAGCGCTGGCGGGTTTTGGCCGCGCGATTGGTGAAGTGGGCGCGATCATGGTGGTTGGTGGCAACATCGACCACGCCACACGGGTGCTGACCACGGCAATTGCACTGGAGACGGGCAAGGGCGAATTTGCGATGGCGCTGGGTCTGGGTTTTGTACTGATCGCGCTGGCGATTGCAGTCAACCTTGCGATCCACTGGCTTGGCCGCACCGAGAGCGAGGGGCGCTGGTGATGCGGATGTTCCCCTTGGTGGCAAATGGCGCTCAGGTCCGGCGGCGCGGTAAAGTTTTGGTTGGTCCCGTTGATCTGACCTTGGGCGGTCAGGGCACGTCAATTGTAATCGGCCCTAACGGAGCGGGCAAGACAACGCTGCTCAAAATGCTGCACGGGATCGTGCGGATGAACGACGGCCGCCTGAACTGGGCTTGCCCGCTGGCGGAGGCGCAGAAGCGCCAGGCCTTCGTGTTTCAGGTTCCGGTGATGATGCGGCGCACGGTGATCGAGAACATCGCCTATCCGCTGCGGCTGACCGGCGTTGGCCGCAAAGAGGCGCGGACGCGGGCGGCGGAATGGGCTGGCCGTGTCGGGCTGGGTGAAATCCTAGAGCGGCAGGCGACCATGCTATCAGGGGGCGAACGGCAAAAGCTGGCGCTGGCCCGCGCGCTGGTGCGCGAGCCGGACGTGCTTTTTCTGGATGAGCCATGTGCAGCCCTGGACGGCCGGGCGACGCGGGAGATCGAAGAAATTCTGGCCCAGGCTGCCGGGGGCGGCACCAGGCTGATCATGTCCACCCACAACATGGGCCAGGCCCGGCGGCTGGCGGATGAGGTGGTCTTTGTTCTGGGCGGCCGCATCCATGAATTCAGCCCGGCAGAGGCATTTTTTGCCGGGCCGCAAACGCCGCAGGGGCGTGCATTTCTTAACGGGGATATTGTCGAATGAAACATCTGATTTTGGGAGTCCTTGCTGCGGCGGCCCTGGCTGGCACCGCGGCGGCAGAGGAGATGAAGGTGGCGGTGACGACCTCATTTCACAATTCGGGCCTGGCGGAGATCCTTCTGCCGGAAATCAAGAAGGATCTGGGGCTGGACGTGCAGCTGCTGGTGGTTGGCACCGGCCAGGCGATTCGCCTTGGCGAGGCGGGGGATGTGGATGCCATCCTGGTGCATTCCAAGAAGGCCGAGGAGAAATTTTTGGAAGGCGGCAGCGGCACCCATCGCCGGGAGATTATGTATAACGACTTTGTCTTCATCGGCCCGAAAGATGATGCGGCAGGGATTGCAGAGGCTGCTGATGCGGCAGATGCTCTGCGCAATATTGCCAAGGCCGAGGCCGCCTTTGTCAGCCGCGGCGATGACAGCGGCACACATAAGAAGGAGCTGAGCCTCTGGCGGGCCGCGGAACTTGAGCCTGAGAGCTTTGGTTCCTGGTACCGGGCTGTAGGGGCAGGCATGGGGGCGGCGCTGAATACGGCGGCCGGTATGGATGCTTATATAATGTCGGACCGGGCCAGCTGGCTGAACTTTGGCAACAAGAGCGGGCTGATGCTGCTGTTTGCCGGTGATCCGGTGCTGTTCAACCAGTATGCCTATATCCCTGTGAATCCGGACAAGCATGGCCATGTGGAGAACGCGCTGGCGATGCAGCTGGAAGAATGGCTGGTGTCGGACAAGGCCAGGGAACTGATCAACGGGTATCAGATCAACGGTGAGACGCTGTTTGTGTTCAACGCTGTGGAGTAACGCAGAGGGGGGGCCGCCTGTTCTGGGCATCACAGGTGCCCTGCAAAGTTGGGCCCGGCACCGCGCTGCGCGCTGTGCGGACGGAGATCTCGAAACGCGCTTCAGTGTGAAAGCCGCCAGGAAACGCCGCGCCTGTTGTGGGCCGCTTCCGCCTCGCGGCAGCGCGGCGCCAGGCCCAACTGCAAAGTGCAATTTCAATTGCGCCGGAGCAGGCGGGAGCGCTCTCAGCCCTCGCCGCCAACCGTCAGCGTGACCCGGTCGCCGGCAAACCAGGTGCGGCCGAATTCCACCGGGCGGCCTTCTTGGTCGGCGTTGACTCCAGTGGTGCGCAGGATCGGGCTGCCTTCGGCAATCTTCAGGTGCAGGGCCTGGGTGGCAGTGGCCAGCTTGGCGGTGATACGGGTTTCAATCCGGGTGTAATCTTCAACGCCGAATTGCAGCAGTGCAGCAGTTACTGAGAGCTGCTCTTGCAGGGCATCGAGGATGCCTGGAAAGCGATGTGCGGGAAAGATACTTTGGAACAAGGCGATGGGCTGCCCATCGGCCAGCGATAGCCCGTCATAGACATGCACTTCTGCTCCTGGATCCAGTTGCAGCGCATTGGCCTCGCGGGCAGAGGCTGCGCGGGTCTCCAGTGCCAGGATCGTCTTGGCGGGGCAGCGCCCTTCGCGGGCGAGGTTCTGGTGGAACCGGACCCGCTTGCCGATCGGATAATCGGTTGGCTTGGCCGCCACAAAGACGCCGGCGCCGCGCCGGGCGTGAACCAGGCCCTGCTCAGCCATATCCGCCAGCGCACGGCGCACCGTATGGCGGTTCACGCCGAAGCGGGCGGATAACTGCGTTTCAGGCGGCAGTTTGCCACCGGTTTCGTAACGTCCCTGCGCGATGTCGTCAGTCAGGGCGATGGCGATAGACTTCCAAACGGGGGTGCGGGCCATGTCACGGAACTTTCACAACTCTTGGATTGCGCTGCGCGAGGCGACTCAGTTAATATTTGTCTAGTTGTATATTAATCATAGACAACTTTGCCAAGAGGCCTAGACAAATGAATACCACTTTTTCCGGAGAGGACCGCAAGGTCTGGATGAGCCTGTTGGCTTCGGCTGATGAGGCCCGGCTGACTGAACTATGGCAGGATTGCGGAGAAAATCCCGTGTGCGCATTCCTGCGGGCACCTGAGGCAGGCGGCGTCATGGTGCGCGGCCGCATGGGCGGCACCGGAGCGCCTTTCAACCTGGGTGAGATGACAGTCACCCGCTGTGCGCTGTCGCTGGAGGACGGCACAGTCGGCCACGGTTATGTGCAGGGCCGGAGCAAGGCCAAGGCCGAAATCGCGGCGAAGATCGACGCTCTGATGCAGACTAGCGCAGCAGGCGCCGTGCGCGAGACGGTGCTGGCGCCACTGGCAGAGGAGCGGCAGGCGCAGAAAGAGGCGCGCGCGGCCAAGGCAGCAGCAACCAAGGTCGAGTTTTTCACCATGGTGCGTGGAGAGGATTGATGAGTTCGCAGAGCCATAATGCCGTCTACGCGGGCGGTTTCACCAATCCGCCTGTGGATGCAGCGCATGCGTTTCGCGCCGCGATGAACGCGATGGCACACCCCGGCCAGATCCAGGACATCGCCGGTGCTCTCCCGCCCGGCGGCATCTCTGCCGCTGCGGGCAGCCTGCTGCTGACACTTTGCGATGCGGAAACCGGAGTATTCCTGGCGCCGGAAACCGACAGCAAAGCCCTGCGCGGCTGGCTTGCCTTCCACACCGGCGCGCGGCTTGTTCCTGCAGAACAGGCGGACTTTGCTCTTGGCGGCTGGGAGGAGCTGATGCCGCTTTCCCGCTTTCGCAACGGAACGCCGGAATACCCTGACCGTTCGGCAACGATGATTGCCGAGGTGGCGGGCTTTGATGCGCCGAATGCGCAGCTGCGAGGTCCTGGCATCAAGGACACGGCCCGAATGCAGCTGCCCGAGCTGGCGGCGTTCCAAAACAACGCCGCGCTTTATCCTCTGGGTTTGGATTTCTTCTTTACAGCGGGGCCGCAGGTGGCTGCGCTGCCGCGCTCGACCCAAGTCACTGAGGAGGCCTGAGCCCATGTATGTTGCAGTCAAAGGCGGCGAGCGCGCCATTGAAAACGCTCATGCCTGGCTGACCGAGGAGCGTCGCGGCGACATGGATGTGTCCGAGCTGTCACTCGCCCAGATCCGCGAGCAACTGAGCTTAGCGGTGAACCGGGTGATGGCGGAAGGGTCGCTTTATGATCCGGACCTGGCGGCGCTGGCGATCAAGCAGTCGCGCGGCGATCTGATCGAGGCAATTTTTCTGATCCGCGCCTACCGCACCACCTTGCCGAGGTTCGGCTGCTCGCAAGCGGTGAAAACCGGTGACATGGCCTGCGACCGCCGGATTTCGGCGACCTTCAAGGACGCGCCGGGCGGGCAGGTTCTGGGACCGACGTTCGATTACACACACCGTCTGCTGGACTTCAAACTGGCCGCCGAGGGCGAAGTGCCCGACGCACCGGTTGCGAAGCCGCGCAAGGAAGCTACACCGCACATCACCGAGTTCCTGCAGGGCGAAGACATCATTGAACGCGAGCCTGTTTCGGACGCGGTTCCGGGCGATCTGACTCGTGAACCGATTTCCTTTCCAGCCGGGCGGGCAGTGCGGCTGCAGTCTCTGACCCGCGGGGATGAGGGGTTCATCCTGGGCATGGCCTATTCCACCCAGCGCGGCTATGCGCGCAACCACGCCTTTGTCGGTGAGCTGCGCATTGGCAAAGTGCCGGTGGAGATGGAGATCCCGGAACTGGGTTTTGCCATTGAGATCGGCGAGGTGGAGCTGACCGAATGCGAGACGGTGAACCAGTTCAAAGGCTCCAAAACTGTGCCGCCGCAGTTCACCCGCGGCTATGGGCTGGTCTTTGGCCAGTCAGAGCGCAAATCCATCGCCATGGCGCTGGTCGACCGCGCACTGCGCTGGGAGGAGCTGGGCGAGGACAATTTGGGTGCGCCTGCGCAGGACGAGGAATTTGTTCTGAGCCATGCAGACAACATTCAGGCCACAGGGTTTCTGGAGCATATCAAATTGCCGCATTACGTGGATTTCCAGTCTGAGCTGGAACTGGTCCGCAAACTGCGCCGCGAGGCGGGGGAGTTGTCCGAGACGCTGGCGGCACGGGAGGCGGCGCAGTGAGTTTAGTCGCCACCCCCTCCGCCATCGCCGCCTGTATCGCTCCATCCGCCGTCTGCCGCTCCCCCTTTGTCGGAATGCCAGTCACCTCCCGGCTGGTCAGGGCGCTGATCCGAGCGGCGTTCCCTTCCGTCGAAATCGGTCCAGATCCAAACGCCGGTTTCGTCTTGGCGCAGGCTCTTGCGCCGTTGCCGCCGTTTTGGAGTGTTATGGCGTATGAGCGAAATCATCATCATGGCGACAGCACCGCCAATGATGAGGACCGCACCAAAAATTGCGTCGTTCAAATTTTCGCCTTTCTAAATGCGAGTATCTAAATGTCTGACTACAATTTTGCATATCTCGATGAACAGACCAAGCGGATGATCCGCCGGGCGATCCTGAAAGGCCTTGCGGTGCCGGGCTATCAAGTGCCTTTTGCCAGCCGCGAAATGCCGATGCCCTATGGCTGGGGCACCGGCGGCGTGCAGGTTTCCGCCGCCACGCTGACCCCGGATGATACGCTGAAAGTGATCGACCAGGGCGCGGATGACACCACCAATGCAGTGTCGATCCGCAAGTTTTTCGAGAAGACAGCGGGTGTGGAGACCACCGAGAAAACCGAAAAGGCCAGCGTCATCCAGACCCGCCACCGGATCCCCGAGGCAGAGCTGAATGAAGACCAGATCCTGGTCTACCAGGTACCGATCCCGGAGCCGCTGCGGTTTCTGGAGCCGCGCGAAACTGAGACCCGGAAGATGCACGCGCTTCAAGAATACGGGCTGATGCATGTGAAGCTATATGAAGACATCAGCCAGCATGGCGCCATCGCCACCGCTTATGCCTACCCGGTCAAGGTGGAAGGGCGCTATGTGATGGATCCTTCGCCGATCCCCAAATTCGACAACCCCAAGATGGAGATGGCGGCCATCCAGCTGTTCGGCGCAGGCCGCGAGCAGCGCATCTACGCGGTGCCGCCCTATACCCAGGTCGTCTCGCTGGATTTCGAGGACTACCCGTTTGAGGCCAGCAAGGCCGAGCAGGCCTGCGACCTGTGCGGCTCCGAGCACAGCTATCTGGATGAGGTGATCCTGGATGATGCGGGCAACCGGATGTTCGTCTGCTCTGACACGGACTATTGCCGTTCGCGGCGCGAGGCGGGCCATACCGGCCGCCTGAGTGAGGAGGCCGCGTGATGACCCCGTTGCTGCAAGTGAAAAATGTCGCCAAGATGTATGGCGCACGGATCGGCTGCACGGATGTAAGCTTTGATCTGTTTCCCGGAGAGGTGATGGGAATCGTGGGCGAGAGCGGGTCGGGAAAGTCGACCCTGCTGAACAGCCTTGCAGGCCATCTGGAGCCGGACCGGGGCGAGGTGATTTTTGACACCCGTGCGGATGGGCCGGTTGATACCGTCACCATGTCCGAGCCGGAACGCCGTATGCTGAGCCGCACCGACTGGGCCTTTGTCCATCAGAACGCCCGGGATGGCCTGCGCATGTCCGTGTCTGCCGGCGGCAACATCGGCGAGCGGCTGATGGCCGTGGGCGGCCGCCACTATGGTTCGATCCGTGAACGTGCCGCCGACTGGCTGGGCCGGGTTGAGATCAGCGAAAACCGGATAGATGACCGGCCTTCGGCCTTCTCCGGCGGGATGCAGCAGCGGCTGCAGATCGCCCGCAATCTGGTGACCGGCCCGCGGCTAGTTTTCATGGACGAGCCGACCGGTGGTCTGGATGTCTCTGTCCAGGCGCGTCTGTTGGACCTGCTGCGCGGGCTGGTGCGGGAAATGGGGCTGAGCGCCATCATCGTCACCCACGATCTGGCCGTGGTGCGCCTCTTGGCAGACCGGTTGATGGTAATGAAGGACGGCCATGTGGTGGAATCCGGGCTGACCGACCAGGTGCTGGACGATCCCCAGCACGCTTATACCCAGCTGCTGGTCTCCAGCGTGCTGCAAGTCTGAGGGCAGGGCGATGATTGAACTGACCAATGTGAGCAAGAGCTTCACCCTGCACAACCAGGGCAGCGCGGTGATCCCGGTAATGGAAAACGCCACGCTCAGCGTTCAGCCCGGTGAATGCGTTGGCCTGACCGGGGCGTCCGGTGCAGGTAAATCCACCCTGATGCGGGTAATCTACGGCAACTATCTGGCGGCATCCGGCAGCGTGATGGTGGGGGACGTGGATGTGGCCAAGGCCGAGCCTCGCGAGGTCCTGGCGCTGCGGCGTGAGACCTTGGGTTATGTCAGCCAGTTCCTGCGTGTTGTGCCGCGGGTGCCGGCGCTCGACGTGGTGGCAGAGCCGCTGCTGGCCGTCGGCGCGCCAGTGGAGCAGGCCCGCGATAAGGCGGCCTCGCTGCTGGCGCAGCTCAATATCCCGGAGCGGTTGTGGAGCCTCAGCCCTACCACATTCTCGGGCGGAGAGCAGCAGCGGGTGAACATCGCCCGCGGCTTTGCCTACGGCTATCCGGCGCTGCTGCTGGACGAGCCGACGGCCAGCCTGGATGCGCAGAACCGCGCAACCGTTCTGAGCTTGATCGAAGGCGCCAAGGGCCGGGGGGCGGCGATTATCGGTATTTTCCACGATGAGGCGGCGCGCCAGCAGGTTTGCGACCGGTTCGTGGATGTGTCGGGCTTTGCGCCCAAGGCGGCAGCATGAGTGGGCCGGCTGGCAAAGGTCCCGTCATTGCCGTGGTCGGGCCATCCGGGGCGGGCAAGGACAGCCTGATGTCTGCCCTGGCGGTCTCCGGCCCGCAACTGCGGCTGATGCGCCGGGTGATCACCCGCGTACCGGACGCGGGCGGGGAGGACTACCAAGCGGTCACAGAGGCCGAATTTTCTACCCTTGCAGAAAAGGGCGTCTTTGCCTTGCATTGGCAAGCGCATGGGTTGCACTACGGCATTCCCCGCGACATCGGTAAGCTGCGCGAGGGCTCGGGCGGGGTGCTGGTGAACCTCTCCCGCGCTGTGCTGCTGGAAGCACAGGAAGTATTCGGCGACTTCATTGTGCTGTCGGTGACGGCGCGGCCGGAGGTGCTGTCAGAACGGCTCATTGCCCGAGGGCGGGAGGACTCTGATGAAGTTCGGCGCCGTCTGGCGCGGGCAGTCAATCCGCTGCCGGAAGGGCTGAATCGGGTTTATGAAATCGACAACAGCGGTGCGCTCAGCACGGCGGTGAACTCTGCGCTGGCCGCCCTTCAGCCGGAAAGGGCGTAGCGGTGGATCAGGTGGAATCTGCCGTCCGGCGCCTCGCCCATCAGAGCCAGGTCGGTGATCATGATGGGTGCGGGCAAGAGCGGGATCAGGTGCTTCTCCAGCGCAGCCTCGACCGCGGGCAGCTTCGGCTTGGGCAGCCTGCCGGTGAGCGTGATGTGAAAGCGGAATTGATCCAGCACATAAGGGTAGCCCCAACGGATGAGGTTTTCGTCCTGTTCAGGCGTCAGCCCGGCAGCCCGGCGGCGTTCCAGGTCGGCCTCGGTTGCAGGCGCGCGGAAGCTGTCCAGCCCGTTCACGCAAGCCGCCGCCAGTGCGTTCAGCGCAGCGTGATCCCCGGTTGGGCGCAGCGCCAGAAACCGCCCCAGACGCGCCAGGTGCAAACCGTCCAGCGTGACCGGCTTTTGCGAAGCGGCCAGAGCGGCGCAGGCATCTTCAAGCGCGGCTTGCGTCCGGCCTTCGGCAAGGCGCATTGGCGGTTTCATGGTGGCGTGCAGCCCGTATTTGCGAGGCACGTCCGTGATTGCCGCAACATCCAGCCCAGCCACCGCCGGATGCGGCAGCCCGCGGCCTGCTTCCATGTCCCAGCCCAGCCAGCTGGTTCCAAACCGGCTCCATTCCGCGCAGGCGGGCGGGGCGTAATAGATCGCGTATCGCGTGAATGTCACATTGGCCTCCTAAACGTGGCCTTCCATAGCTCGAAAGATGTGAAGTTCAGATGACAGATGAATTGATCCTTGCCAATGCTCTGCTGGTGCTGCCGGACGAGATCCGCACCGGGAGCGTGAAAATCGCGGACGGCCGGATCGCGGATATCGCGGATGGCAGCACGGTTCTTCCGGGGGCGGTTGACTGCGAGGGCGATTTTGTTTGCCCTGGGCTGGTGGAGCTGCACACCGACAATCTGGAGCGCCACATCCAGCCGCGCCCCAAGGTCGACTGGCCGCATGCCAGCGCGATCCTTGCCCACGATGCCGAACTTGCGGGAACCGGCATCACCACTGTGTTTGACGCGATGCGTGTCGGGTCAATCAGCCGCCGGGAAAGCCGCTATGGCGCATATGCCCGGCAGCTGGCATCCGAGCTTCTAGAGTTGCGCGCGGCGGATGTCCTTAAGATCTCGCATTTCCTGCATCTGCGGGCAGAGGTCTGTTCCGATACTCTGCTGGAGGAACTAAACGGTTTTAGGGAAGCCGACCGGGTCGGGCTTTTGTCGCTGATGGACCATACGCCTGGCCAGCGGCAGTTCCGGGACCTCAGCAAACTGAAGGGGTATTTGAAGGGCAAGCACGGGTTTGATGATAGGGCCTTTGAAGCTCATGTCATGCATCTCAAGGAACTGCGGCAGGCCTTCGGGGAGCGCCATGAGGCAGAAGCCGTCAAGGCGGCCAGGCAGTTTGGCGCGGTGCTGGCCAGCCATGACGATACCACTGCAGAGCAGGTGGCGGTTTCGGCAGGCCACGGCATTCAACTGGCAGAGTTCCCAACTACGGTGGAGGCCGCGCAGGCCTGCCGTGCCCATGGCATCAAGGTGATGATGGGGGCGCCGAACCTGATCCGCGGCGGCTCTCACTCCGGCAATGTCGCGGCGCAGCAGCTGGCGGAACTCGAGCTTCTGGACATCCTGTCGTCTGATTATGTTCCCGCCGCGCTGCTGATGGCAGCGGTCAGGCTGGGCAACCTGTGGGGGGATATGGCGCGGGGGCTGGGCACGGTGACCCATGTGCCGGCCGATGCGGTGGGGCTTGGAGACCGCGGGCGGCTGGAAACCGGCAAACGTGCCGATTTGGTCCGGTTCCGTGTGGCCGAGGGGACTCCTGCCGTGCGCGGTGTCTGGTCGCGCGGATCGCGGGTAGCCTGACCGTTGCTGCGGCAGAGGGTGGAAGCGCCCGCCTGCTTGGGGCGGGGGCGTACGCTGCCCGGCCGGGGGCCGGCCGGGACCCGGCTCAGCCGGCCCGGTAGAACATGTAACGGCCCGGCGGAATACCTTCGGGACCATCCAGCTCTACGAAGCCAGCTAGCGGCTGGCCCGAGACGATGATTCCGCCCGGTGCCATGACCTGGGCAATCATCGGCGAAAGCGCGGCCGCTTCGGCGACGTCCTTTTCCTTGACCCCGAAACCGAAGTCATAATGGGCCAGCGCAATCCGGCGGCCTTCGGCAGCGAGCCTTTCAAGCATCGGTTTGGCCTCGCCTTGCAAAAAGTCCTGTTCTGGCGGAACGCAGGAAGGATGGCATTGCAGCACCCGGTCGATCACCCAGATCCGGCGATGTGCCAGAATCTCGCGCAGGTGATCATAGGTGCGGCCGTTGCCCAGCCCCATGTCCAGCACGTCGCCGTCCAGCGCACTGATCTGATCCGCGGCCCAGTTCAGCCCGTCGCGCTGGGCGGTCAGCCGGCGCAGCATGGAATCCAGACGGCTCATTCAGGACATCCTTTCATCGTAGATCCAGGCCTCCGCCGGGCCATCAAGAAGACGCTTGGCAAGCGCTGCGGTAAAGCTCCAGACGGCTTCGTCATGCACCAGATGGTGGGTGAGCAGCCCGTAGGGTTCGGTATTGTCCGTATCCCCGAGGCGGCGGTCGCGCAGCTGGCGTGCCACCTGCGCTGTCAGCTGATCCGGCGGCAGCAGCCGGCGGCCGCCCTTCCAGTCGATCGGGTCCAAATGGGTGTTCACACGCAGCAGCCCAGGCGCGGGCTTTGCAGCCTTGCGTGGCGTAAAAGTAGACACTGCTGTATACCCGGCGCCAGCCAGCCAGGTCAGCATTTCGGGTGAAACCCGGTTCCAGGGTGGCACAAACATGGGCCGCAGGCTGCTGCCGAACATCTCCTGCAAGGCGGTCAGCCCCCGCTCGGCGTCGTCCAGCAGCTCCTCCAGCGGGCGGTGAGCGCCGAATTCGGCCTTCTTCTCGCCCGCCGGGGCGTGGTTCTGGTGGGCCCAGCCATGAACCACTGGTATCAGTTGCGGGTTGCCTGCAACAAATCTGGCAAGGTCAGGTGTGGCGCCCTGCGGAATCACCGCCAGATGCACGGGCAGGTCAAGCGAGGTTGAGAGTTTCGCCAGCTGGTCCAGCTCAGAGGACTGGGACATGGCGTCATCGTCGCGCCACCAAAGGGGCAGCGTCATTCCCGACTCCTGCCAATGCTCCAGTTCCCGGTCCAACCCGCTCCAATCCGGTGTCATCCGCGCCCTCCCGCAAGCTCTGCGGCAATCTCCACACTCCGGGCGGCCCCGTCAAACCTGAAACCGCCCGCCAGCCGCGGCGGAGCCTGCATTGCCGCCTTGACCGCAGCGCATAGCGTTTCCGGGGAAAGGTCAGCAGTCCTAACAACCTCGATGCCGTTCAATGGCATAAGGCTGGCTGTACGCAGGCTTTGTTCTGTTTCGTTTCCTGCGTCGAACGGCACCAGAACGGCGGGCGTGCCGGCCTGCAAAAGGTCAAGTGCGGTGTTGTAGCCGCACATGCTGACGGAGGCGGCGGCATGAGACAGCATTTGACGGAAGTCCTTGCGCGCAGGCTCCAGCACAGCTGGGGATACGGTCCGGGCGAATGTCTCGATGCGGTGGGATGCGTCGGACCCGCCCACCAACAGCCGCCAAGGCGTGCCGGGCATCAGCCTGGCGGCCTCAAGGGCTGTGCGGTACAGCGGCGCGCCGACGCTGCCGCCGCCGGCACTGACCAGGATTTCGCCTGTGCCTGCCCTCTGCGGGTGCCGGCCTGCGGCAGGGGGGGCTACGTAGCCGGTATAGCGAAGCTTGCCCGCCAGCATGCCGGAGACGGGCCAGCTAGCTTCCAGCCGGGTCGCGGCAGGATCGGAGTGAACCAGCACCGCGTCGTAATATTGGGCGATGACCGCGTCTGCCTTTTCCGCCTTCTCCGGTTTTGAAGGGGGGGCGAGGATGTCCCGGATAGAAGACAAGACCACCGGCCGCCGCGGCAACGTGCTGGCCGCCTGCAGCAGGGCAAGAAATTCTTTGCGCAGAGAGCGGCGCCCGAAAGGGTAGAGTTCCGTGAGCAGAACATCCGGCTGCAAGGCATGCAGCACGGCAACCAGGGCGGACTGGCGGTGGGCCAGATAGGCCTCATCTACAAGCGTTCCATCTTCTGCCAGCAGCCTAGTGAAATTCACCCCGTCTGAACGCAAGGGCGGCAGCTGGATCACCTCGACATCCCCGGCATGGAGCTGTGGCGCCGGGAAGCCGCCGGAAACGACCTGCACCTTGTGTCCCGCGGCAAGGAAGGCCCGAGCCAGCGTCAAAGCACGGGACAGGTGGCCTGTTCCCAGCAAATGTGTGACGGCAATCAGGACTTTCATGGAGCACCCCTGCGCAGCAGCCGCACGGGTTCCGGCCACGGCGTGATGCGGGTGCCTTCAAGTTCCACAACAAAAAACCGGTTCCGTTTGATGCGGAAGGGGGCAGGGCCGTCAAAGTTCCAGCCATGCGCCCGTGCCAGTATCATTCGCATGATGCCGATGTGGCAGACGGCAATGGCGTCCTGCGTCAGATCGTGCAGCCAGGGCGCGATCCGGTCCCAGACTTCTGCCGGGGTCTCGCCGCCGGGCGGGCGGTAATCCCAGCCCCAGTCTTCGATATCGCGAAAGCCGCTGACGGGGTCTGCCTTCAGCTCCATGCCATGCAGCCCTTCCCAATCGCCCCAGTTCATTTCCGTCAATTCGGGTGCAGTGCGCGCCGGGCGTTCAGCAACAAGTTCTGCGGTTTCCGCCGCACGCATCAACGGACTGGACCAAAGCTCTGCCTGCTGCCAGCTGCCGGGCAGGGCATAGCCGCGCAGCTCTGCCCGGGCCGCATCATCCAGCGGTATATCGCTGCGGCCCTGAATACGGCCGGCGCGGTTCCAGGCGGTGTGGCCGTGGCGCAGGAGAGCGAGGCGGATCATGCAGAGCGGTCCATTAGCGGCAAAACGGTGTTCCAGAAGGTCCGGGCAGCAGCAGGTGAAAGATGGTGGTTCGATATGAAGTCGCGGGCATTCCCGGCAGTCTCGGCGCGCAGGCCAGGGTTTGCAAGCAGCCTGGCGGTAAACGATGCGAGCGCGCGCGGCCCGGCTTCCGGTGCGGGATAAGTCCCGGGCAGCAGCACATCCCGTACGCCGGGCCGGTCCTGAGCGGCCACAGGCAGCCCATGTGCCTGGGCTTCCAGATAAACCATGCCAAATGCCTCATTGACGCCTGGCCACAAAAACAGGCCCGCACGTGAGTAGGCGGTTTCCAAGTCGGCGCGGCTGAGCTGACCTAGGAAGCGGACCCTGTCCGCGAAGGGGGTCATCAATGCCTCGACCTCCGTCCGGGCCGGGCCATCGCCTGCGATATCCAGGCGCCAATCACCAGGCAGAAGCGCAAGTGTTTGCGCGATGATGCCGTAAGAGGCCAGCTTGTCGCCGGCGCGCATCATGCCGGCTGCCAGCATGGGGCCGTCCAGAGATGACAGCTCAGGCAGGCCGTCAAGCGGCAGGAAGGGGGCAAGGCGGGCAATGATCTGGCTGCCGCAGCGGTCACGATCCAGCGCGAAGCGGTCCTGTTCGGTAAAGTGGAAGATCGCATCGGCAGCGTCCGCGGCAGCATGAGCAGCCTTGGCGAAGCCAGCCCATGGGCCGGTCAACCGTTTCTTGGCGCGGGTGGATTCGATTTGCACATACGGAATGCCGCGGTTGCGAGCCACTGCGGGGCCGATCAGGTCGGGAGCCTTGTAGTAATTGTGGTATGTGACCCAGATATCCGTATCCGGCATCTGAGAGGACAGGCGGGCTGCTTCGGCTTCTGCCTTTGCATGCAGGGCAGATTGCTGCGCCCCGTCCCCCTGTTTGTCATAGCTCCGCAGCTCTGACACCAGTTGGACCCTGGCGCCGCTGGATTTGAGCAGGGCAATCAGATTGCGCGCTATCTCGCGGTCGCCAGAAGGGACAGGGTGGTGCGGCGGCTTCATTGGCGCATAGAAGGCAACCCGCTTTCCGGCTCCTGACTGCATGGCGGTCAGCTGCCCGTCAGCATAGCATTCAGCCGCATGGAAAGCTGAGCAATGCCAGGATCCATCCCGAAGTCGCTGCGCAAGCGGGTGAGAGCAGCCTGAGCCATTTCCGCCAGCTTCTGCGGCTGCCGGGCAGCGTACAGCAGGCTTTCTGCCAGAGCTTCCGGGCTGTCTTGGCTCAGCAGCCCATGTACGCCATGGTCAATGAACTCCGGAATCGCAGAGACAGGGGTCGACAGGATCGGCAGGGCCTGCGAGGCCGCCTCCATCAGTACGTTCGGAAGCCCGTCGCGATCGCCATCCGCGGCCACCCGGCTCGGCAGCACGAACAGATCGGATGAGCGCATGGCTTCGATTACCTCAGGCTGATCGCAGGCGCCGCGCCAGGTGATGCGGTCAGCGATGCCTGCATCTTCCGCTGTGTCCTGTAGCAATTCACCCAGCCCGCCACCGCCGATATGGGTCCAGTGCCAGTCGAGGGTTGCAGGCAGCAAGGCCAGCGCGGCAATTAAGCGGTCGAATCCTTTCTTTTCAACCAGGCGTCCGACAGACATGAAGTGAACCGGATCCTGCGGGCAGCGTGGGCGGCGTTCCGGCGGTGCTGGAAAGCGGTTCAGGTCCAGCCCGTGATAGACTAAATCGACCCGCTCCGGAGTGTCCGCCAATTCCTTCAGATGCCTGGCGCCGAACCCGGTGCAGGTTGCGCCGAACGCGGCGCCGTGGCTGGCTGCAGCGAGCTTTTCCTTCAGCTCCCAATCTGGCGAGGTCCAGATGTCCTTGGCATGGGCCGAAAAGCTCCAGGGCAGGCCCCGCATGATTGCGGCGTAACGCGCGACAGAGGAAGGCGTGTGCAGGAAATGCGCGTAGAGGCCCAGCACTTCGTCCGGCATCTCAGCCGCCAGAACACAGGCCTGGCCGAATCGCCGGATACGGTTGGGTGTTAGGTCGCGACGCAGGTCGGCGCGCCAGATCCGGTAAGCGTCACCGTAGCCGGGCAGCTGCCGTGCAAGTGCGCGGGCGCGCCACACCCGGTCCGGTTCTTCATACAGATACTCCGGCAGATAGTTTACCCGCGCGTTCAGCTGCATATGCAACGGATGGCGTTTGATGTCGGTCGGGTGGCGCAGGGACCAGATTTCAAAGGTATGGCCTGCGGCCTCAAGGGCGACCAGCTCCTGCGCGATGAAAGTCTCGGACAGCCGCGGCCAGCCCTTGACCACCACCGCCAGCGGCGGGCGCGCAGCGTTCATTCAGCAGCCTCATTGCGGGGATCGTGAAGCAGTGCATCAACGCGCCGAGTCACATAGTCCAGCCCGTCCAGAAGCCCTTCGGAACCGGCAGCAGACGGCGGCGGCTGGGTTTCCAGCGCGCGGATTGCCTTGGCCAGCGCTGGCGCGGTCCAGCCATCGCGGGTCTCGTCCAGCATGGTCGTGAGGCCGATCTCCTCCGCCCGGCTGGCCCGGATCCATTGTTCCAGCCGCGGCGTTGTACGGGGCACGATCACCGCGGGTTTGTCAAAGGACAACACCTCGCAGAATGTGTTGTAGCCACCCATGCAGACAACGCCTTGGGCGCCGGCAAAGAGCGTTTCGATCTGCGATTCAAAGCCAACTGCGGTGACGCGGCCATTGAGCCGGGCGACGCGCGCCTCAAAATCCTCGCGGGTTTCGCCGGACAGGAAGGGGCCGTAAACCAGCACTGCCCGCGGCGAAAGATCCGGATCGGCTTCATAGGCTGACAGAACCAGGTCCACCATCATCTCGCCATCGCCGCCGCCGCCGGGAGTAACCAGCAGGTATGGCTGCTCCGGCGGCTCCCCCACCTGGCCCAAATCGCGGCGCAGGTACCCGGTCCAGTGCATGCGGGCCTGCATCTCAGGCGTGAAGGGCAGCCCGGCAGTGGGGTCATAAACCGAACGCGGCCCGTAGACCCAGATCTCGTCATAGAAATCGCGGGTGGCCTCGACCGCGTGCTTGCGCTCCCATTCCGCAGCCAGCACTTCCGGCTCATCCAGCACGTCGCGCAAGCCCAGGACCATTTTACAGCGCCCGCGCGATTTCAGCAGGTCCAGTGCGGGCATCAGTTCGCCGCGAAAACCGGTCGGCTCCTTGTCGGCGACCAGAACATCGGGATCGTACTGCTCCACCGTCGAGCGGATCAGCGCTGCACGCAGGTCAGCGGTTTCCTCGATGCTCATACCCATGGTGCGCGAAGCATAGGATCCGTCCGAGCGTTTGATAACCCCGGGCAGGCGGACATGGTCAACCCGTGTCGGAAAGGAGAACCGCCCGGCCACAGGAGAGCCTGTCAGGATAAGGGCGGAGGCATCAGGATCGGCAGCTGTGATTGCACCTGCCAGCGCCCGGGAGCGCCGCAAATGGCCCAGGCCGAATGTATCGTGGCTGTAAAACATGATCCGAAGGCCACGCGCTGCGGATCCGGAGTGTGCCTGTGATGCGTTTGATACCGTCATTGCCATGCCTGGACGTTTTGCGCGGCGCTGCCCTGGGAGCCCCTGCTTTCCGCAGGGCAGCGCCCAGGCCAGCATGGGCTGCCGCTCGTCCCCGGGCGCGTGCTCTTATGCTCCGCCATCTTCCGCCTCAGATTGCGCGCCCCGCAGCCTGCCTGGCCGGGGGGGCGGTCAGTATTTGTTTGTGCCGCTCCCTGTCCCGGCGCTGACGGCCGGATCGGGGAACTGCGGCCAGCCGCCCGGAGGGCGGATGTTTGAATTTGTATAGCCCGGAGCCCCTGTGCATGCAATCATGCGCCTTTATTGCATAACGCACAGGAAGTTGTGTGCGCGCCATTTGCGCAACGCCCCGGCGCGTGGTTAATTTGGCTCAAGTTTCCAAAAGGATAAGCGCTTATGCTGCAAGTTTTGTACCGGATCATGCTTCTGGCGCTGCTGAGTATCGGGCTGGCCGCTCACGCAGAGGCGCAGGAAAGTGACGAAGGCGGAGCAGAGGCGCTGTCCAGAGCCATTGAGCAGGCGGCCGAAAGCGGTGTCAGTGTTGTGGTGGTGGACAGCAGCGGCCAGTTGCTGAACACACCGCCAGAGACTGAGGAGGGCGCGGAAAATACAGCTTCGGACACAATGGAGCAGCCGTCGGCGCTGATGAAGGCGCAGTCGCGGGTGGCTGCCTTCAGAGCAGAGCTGAATAGCCGCCTTGAAGCGCTGCCCTATTCGATCTTCGAAATGCAGTACATCCTGCGCCAGACCAGCCCGGACGGGCGCATAATGACCTATGTCGAAGTACTGGGGTGGAGCGTGCTGTTCCTGCTGATCGGCCGGTGGCTGTCAGTGCAGATATACGGCAAGCGGATTGCCAAGCGGTTTGTGGTTGCCCGGATCCGGGAAAATCCGCAGGGCTATCAGGAAAAGATGCCCTTCCTGGTTTACCGTTTCCTGATGGGGATCGGGGCCACGGTCTTTGCGATGGTCTTCGCGGCGCTGCTGTCATATCTTGCGTTTGGAGCCTCCGGCGATCCGTCCATCGAGTTCACGGCAACAGCTGTCTATACTGCCTTTTTCCTTGCCAGAACGGTCTCCGACTTGTGGCGGATGGTGCTGTCGCCCTTTCTGGCGCAATACCGGATCCCGGTCTTTTCCGACCGGGATGCCAAGCGGCTCTATATCTGGGCCTCGCTGCTGGCGACCTATGATATTTCCTCGACGCTGTTTGCCACCTGGGTTGGCGATTTCGGGCTGAACTACAACGTCTATGCGCTGGTCTATGGTGTGCTGGCGCTGGTTGGAACCCTGGGCAATCTGCTGATGGTGCTGGTCAACGGCCGTGCGATTTCCAATGCCATCCGTGCCGGCCGGTTGCCGGAAGACTGCTCCTGGCTGGTGCGGATTCTTGCGGTGGCCTGGGCGCCGGTGCTGATGGCCTATATGACCTTTGGCTGGCTCAAACTGGCTTTTGATCTGGTGCTGGAACATGAGATTTCGATCCCGCTGATGGCGGGCAGCTATTTTGTTCTAACCACGATCCTGGTCGTCTATGGCGCTATCAACTATTTCATCGAACGCTATTTCAACCGCAGCCGTATGGTTCAAGTGTCAGCGGCAGAGCCGGAACAGGCCACCGCGGATGAAGCTGCTGAAGCCGCAGAAGAAGCCGGCGGCCTGACACCGGACACAGTCGGCGGCGCGGCGCCGGAGGATCTGGATGGCGAAGACGGCGATGCCGCGGAGCGGGCGGTCAAGCATCCGATTGCCACCTACGAAGACCTTGCCCGCCGCGTCGCCGGCATCCTGGCCTTTGTTGTCGGGGCCTATTCGCTGGTGATCGTCTGGAACCCGGACGCCAGCTGGACGGAAACCACAGCGGCCGAGCGGGTGATCGACGTGACGGTGATCCTGTTCATCGGCTACATCGTTTATCACCTGTTCCGGATCTGGATCGACAGCAAGATCGACGAGGAAGTGGGGGACGTGGAGCCCGGCGAACTGGGCGACGAGGGCGGCGCCGGCGGTGCCAGCCGTCTGGCCACCCTGCTGCCGCTGTTCCGCGGAGCGATCCTGGCCGTGGTGCTGGTGTCGATCGTGCTGATCGTTCTTCTGGAGTTGGGGATCAACGTGAGCCCCTTGTTCGCCGGTGCCGGTGTGGTCGGCCTGGCCGTGGGCTTTGGGTCGCAGACCCTGGTGCGCGACATCTTCTCTGGAGCGTTCTTCCTGATCGACGATGCCTTCCGCAAGGGGGAGTATATCGATATTGGTGATGTAAAGGGCACGGTCGAGAAGATTTCGGTGCGTTCGTTCCAGCTGCGCCATCACCTGGGCGCGCTGCACACGATCCCCTTTGGCGAGATCAAGGTGCTGACCAACTATTCCCGCGACTGGGTGATGATGAAACTGCCCTTGCGGGTGACCTATGACACCGATGTGGAGAAGGTCCGCAAGCTGATCAAGAAACTGGGCCAGAAGCTGATGGATGACCCGGTTGTCGGCCATACCTTCATACAGCCGCTGAAATCCCAGGGCGTGATTGAGATGCAGGATTCAGCAATGATCATCCGGGTCAAGTTCATGACCAAGCCGGGCGATCAATGGATTGTGCGCAAAAGGGTCTATCAGGAAATCCGGGAACTGTTTGCCCGCGAAGGCGTCAAGTTCGCCCATCGCGAGGTCACGGTGCGCCTGGCCCCGGACCAGGAGGGCGAGGTGACGCCCAAGCAGAAAGAAGCGGCCGTAGGCGCGGTGCAAGCCGCCATTGACGATGACCTGCTGGAGGATATGGGCGGACCTGGCGGCGACGACCGCTGATCCGGCGGCCACGGCAGCCCTCCCGCCCCCGCGCCGGACCGCTGGTGCGCTCCGCTTGGGGTTGGGCGTGGCGCCGCGCTGCGGCGCGGCTTTTGGCGGGTGTTCCGGCCCGCCAAAAGCTGTTTCTTTCTGATGGAAAATACTCCGGAGTGAATTGACCGAAGGCCGGGATGGGCCGGGCATCTGGCGTTCTAGCCTGGCCAGTTAGCCCAGGCGCTGCCGCAGCGCGATGCGGGCAGGTCCCAGCTCATCCTTGCTGTGCTCAGGCTCAGCGGAGCGGCAAGACGGCGGCCAGGCCCCCAGCCGCTGCTTTCAGTCTCCCCGCTGTAATCGCCGTCAGACGGACCAGCGAAGGATGCGCCGCCGGCTGTCTTGTGCATACCGGAAAGAAGTTCAGCCGTGCGCGCCAGCGAAAGCCGGGCCGCGGGCGCCGCTTCGCCGCGTGCTGCAGCTGCCAGGGCGCTGAGTGCGGCTGCCGCCATTAGATAACCGGTGGCGTGGTCAAGTGCCTGCACCGGCAAAGGATGCGGCTTTTCTGTCCCGGCCCAGCTGCGGCCGGTATCGGCTATCCCCGCGCTCATCTGCACCAGACTGTCAAAACCGCGCCGGCCCGCCCAGGGGCCGGTCCAGCCATAGGCATCCAGAGTCACTTCCACGGCGTTTGGCGCAATTTCGCGGCGGACCTCAGCCCCGTAGTCCAAGCCCTCCAGTGCCCCGGGGCGGTATCCGTGCACCAGCACATCCGCCTGCGCCAGAAGACATTCGAACACTAGGCGGTCCTCGACCTTGGTCAGATCCAGCGCGGCCATGCGCTTGCCTAGCGAAATGTCCGGGATCACCCCCGGTTCGTCCCAGCCGGGCGGGTCGATGCGCAGCACCTCGGCGCCAAAACCCGCCAGGGTGCGGGTGGAAACCGGCCCGGCCAAAACCCGGGTAAGGTCCAGCACCCGCAGACCTGCCAAAGGGCGCCCCGACGTTGCTTGAGGCCTGTGCCGCAAGCGGATCTTGCGCGGGGAGATCCAATGAATCAGCGGCTCAGCAGCCACGGCGCGGCCCTGCGGATGGGCCAGCCAGTCCTCTCGGCTGCGCATGGCGGCGGCCACGCCTCCGGCCTCCACAATCTCAGTTTCGAGGCTGTCCGCTGGCAAGTGTTTCGCGGCCGCAGTTACCGCCTCGCGTTCGCCTGTGCAGCCGAGCACCTTCAGTGCAGCCCGGCGATGGTGGGGCAAGTTGGTGTGCAGCCGGATCCAGCCGTCCGCAGTTTCATAGACGCCGGCTATGGAATCCCACAGGCCGGGCATCTCCCACCCCTCTGGACGGAAACTGTAGCTGAACCAAAGCGAGGCGAGGCGCTGGTCCACAGCGGCTTCGGGCGCAGCGGGCGCGAGGTTCAGCGCCGCGGTCAGCCGGGCGAGTTCCAGCCCAACCGCGGCAACCGAAGCATTGGCCAGCTCGGTCACCGCAAAGACGCTGTGCCACTGGCCAGTGCCGGTGGTGCGGTATCTGTCCGGTGCGGGCAGAGCGTGAAGCAACGTCATTGCTGATAGGGGTCCAAACTGTCGCGCAGCCCGTCGCCGAGGAAATTGAAGGCCAGCACCACGATGACAATCGGCAGCATCGGGATGGCAGTCCACGGGTAAATCTCGATTGAGGCAAGGTTTTGCGCGTCGTTCAGCATCACCCCCCAGCTGACGGCAGGCGCACGCAGTCCAAGTCCCAGGAACGACAGTGCCGTCTCGCCCAGGATCATAGCCGGGATCGACAACGTGGCCGAGGCGATCAGGTGCGACATGAAATTGGGCAGCAGGTGCTTGCGGATCACCCGGCCTGAGGAGGCACCCATCATCTCGGCGGCGCGGACATACTCCTCTTCCCGAAGAGACAGGAATTTGGCGCGGACCGAACGGGCCAGCCCGGGCCAGTCGAGAATGCCGAGGATGATCGAAATGATGAAGAACACTGCCACCGGCGACCAGTTCGAAGGCACTGCAGCAGAGAGCGCCAGCCATAGGGGCAGTTCCGGCAAAGAGCGCAGGATCTCGATCACGCGGTTGATCAGCCAGTCCGTTTTGCCGCCGAAATACCCGGCCAGCGAGCCGAAGAAGATGCCCAGCACAAAGGAGACCGTGATCCCGATCAGGCCCACAGTCAGCGATAGCTGCGCGCCATAGGAAACCCGGCTGAAGATGTCGCGCCCCAATCGGTCGGACCCCAAGATAAAGACTGTTGCCTCCTCAGTCGGGCAGAACAGATGCCGGTTGGTTTCGATGAAGCCGGCCAGGTTATAGGTGCTGCCTTCGCAGAAGAACTCGAGCTTCAGCGGGCGCGTGGTGTCGGGTTTGAACTCCCACTGGAAGGTTTCCAGGTTGGCTTCGGAGGTCATCGGATAGACGAAGGGTCCGATGAATTCGCCTTCGTGGAACAGTTTGATCGCTTGCGGCGGCGAATAGAGATGCTCTGAGAAGCGCTGGTTCGGGCTGTAGGGCGCGATAAAGCCAGCAAAGGGGATCAGCAGATAGGCGATCAGCAGAAAGATACCGGAGATCAGGCCCAGTTTGTGGGTCTTGAACTTGCGCCAGACCAGCAGCCAGTTGGGGGCGTCCAGATCCTTGCGCTCCAGCTCCAGCAAGGAGCCTTGCGGGTCGAAGGGTTCATCATCGACATAGCGTCCGTCAGGCAGATGTGTCATACGTCGCGCCCCTCGTAGCGGATCCGTGGGTCGAGCAGCACCAGCAGCACGTCGGAAATCATGGTGCCGATCAGGGTGAGCAGGGCTACGAACATCAGCACAAAACCGGACAAGAACATGTCCTGGGTCTTGAGCGCTGTCAGCAAGGTCGGGCCGATCGTTTGCAGTCCCAGCACCACCGAGACCAGAACCGAGCCGGAGATCATCGAAGGCAGCAGGTTGCCGATATCGGCAACAAAGGGGTTGAAAGCCACACGCAGAGGGTATTTCGCCAGCATCCGCGAAGGCGCCATGCCCTTGGCAATGGCGGTCTCCACATAAGGCTTGCCCAGTTCATCCAGCATGTTGGCGCGCAGCCGCTGCATCATCGCGGAAGCGCCGGCTGTGCCGATCACAAAGGTTGGCACAATCAGGTGGACGAGGATGGATTTCACCTTTTCCCAGTTCATCGGCACGCCCTCGTACTCCGGCGCCATCAGACCGCCGATCGGCAGGTCGAACCAGCGATGGCCGTAGTAAAACAGGATGAGAGCCAGCAGAAAATTCGGGGTGGCCAGCCCCAGATAGCCGATGAAGGCGGAGGTGTAGTCGATCCAGCTGCGTGCGCGGGCCGCGGCCAGCACCCCCAGCGGCAGCGCAACGGCGTAGACAAAAACGACGGCGGCGAGATTTACCAGGACCGTCAGCCACAAGGTGTCACCCACAATCTCGGCCACCGGGCTGTCGAACTCGAACGACCAGCCAAAGTTGCCTTGGATCATGCCGGAATACCCATGCGGGCCGGGCATGAAACCCATCCAAATCATATATTGCTGCCACAAGGGTTTATCGAGCGCGTATTCCTGGCGCAGGAACTCAGCCTTGGCCACGCCGGCCGATTGCCCGGTCGCCTGCAGTTCGGCGATCTGGTTGGACAGGTAGTCGCCAGGGGGCAGGTTGATGATGGCAAAGACCAGCACCGACACCACCAGGAGCGTCAGCAGCATGGTGCCAAAGCGGTAAATGGCGTATCGCAGAATTTCCATCAGCCCTTGCCATCCTCAAAGAAAAACTCGTCCGGCCGGTACAGGCCGAAATGCGCGCCGGGGTCCCAGGCCCAAATGGCCTGTTTCGGCACGTTGTGCAGCCGGTTGCTGACCACCACGGGCTGAGGCGCGGCCGCCACCACGCCAATGGCATAGACCTGTTCGGCGTGAATTTGCAGCATGCCGCGCCAGGCAGCGGCGCGCTCTGTATCAGTCCGGGCCATGTTCCAGTCCCGCATCAACTCCATCAGGCGCTTGGCTGGCTCCATATCCGGCGGCTCACCCGCGTCGCCGCTGGTTTGGTAGTATTGTCCCCATTTGGGCCAGGACAGGAAAACCTGATCGGTCGGCGCCAGATAGGCGGGCGAGGTATAGGCCTGCGGCAGGCCGTTGTCCCAGCCGAACCAGGCAGAAGCCATGGTGCTGCCGGAAAATACCCGGTTGCGCAGGATGTCGCGGTCCAGCGGGCGCATCACCAGCTTGACGCCGACATCACGCCAATCATCAGAAATGATCTGCAGGGCGTTCTCGACCTCCTGCCGCTCACCCGCTGTTTCCACCACCAGCTCCATCAGCCGCCCGTCGGGAAGGTAACGGATGCCATAGGCGTCCTTCTCCGTCAGGCCTGCCTCGTCCAGGAGCCGGTTGGCCTGCTCAGGGTCGAAGTCCGCCCAGGCCGCGCGCAGTTCAGGATCGAAGAACTCGCTTTGTTCCAAAACGGTCATGGCGCCAGGCTTGGCCAGGTTGAAGTAAAGCGCCCGGTTGATGGCGCGCCGGTTGATCGCCAGAGACAGGGCGCGGCGCACCCGGACATCGCGCAGCAGCCCGCGCCAAACCGGATCCTTGGCGTTCAGATTGGGGTAGATCGCGATCTGCGAGGCGGCGCCGGTGCCCCAAAGATATGTCTTGTAGTTTGATCCGTCCTTCTCGCCCTTGCGCAGGATCGGGATATCGCGAAATCCCAGGCCGCGCGCCTGCAGGTCCGCCTCGCCTGCGTTGGACTTGGCGGCGACCAGGCCTGCGGTTACGATCTCCATCTCGACGGTGTCGATATAGGGCAGCTGCACGCCGTGGCTGTCGATCCGGTGGTAATAGGGGTTGCGCACGAACTGATGGCGGATCTTCTTGCCGGGGGAGGCATTAATCCAGGGCTGCAATGTCGGAAGCTCGTGATTGTCGAACTTGTACATGTTGTCGTATTTGTTGTGCAGCGCCGCCCAGCTTTTGACGCGGGCGTAGTCGACTTCCTCCTCCAGCACTTCGGGATCTGCATAATCCGCGTGGAACTTCTTGAGGTATTTGGCTGGCCGGTAGATGAAAGGCGGCCGGGCCTGGGCCAGCATATACAGAAAGCTGGGGTTGGGATCGTCCCATTCATAGATGACCGTCGTTGCATCCGGGAAGCTGACCTGCGGCAGTTTGCCGTTCACGCGCAGAAAATCCGGCGGGCCGGCTGGGCTCAGCAGCTCATGGTTCGCGACGTCCTCCCACCAGTAGCGGAAGTCGTCAGAGGTGAACGGATCGCCGTTGGACCAGTGGTGGCCGGGCCGCAGCCTGAGGGTATAACGGCGGTTGCCTCTATTTTCATATCCAAGCAGAATGTCAGGCTGCAGGCGGTAGCTTTCGTCATATCCCGCCAGCCGGGCGTAGCCGTAAACGACCATTTGGCGGATATCCTTGGAGCGGGTGACCATGGTGTTCAGGGTGCCGCCCTGGATACCGAATTCGCGTCCCTTGGCCGCTAGATCGACGATCAGCGGAACCTCGGGCAGGCGTTCGGCTGCCGGCGGCAGGTAGCCGGCCTTCACCTCAGATTCCCAGAACGTGCTTTCCTGCACCTGCGGTCCGGCCAGGGCAGGCCAGGAAACCAAGCAGAGCGCGGCGGCCAGAACGGGTTTCAAAGCATCAAGCATGGCAGCGTACCTTGTGGCCGGGTTCCAGGTGTTTCAGGTTTACCAATGGCGGCGCCTGGACGCCGTTGAACCGGAATTCTTCGGGCCAGCATTCAGGGGCGCCCGCGCCCTGGGCTACCAGTTTCAAATCGATGGGGCGGTCGATGTCCGGCTCAGGCTGGGCAGCTATCAGCGCCTTGGTGTAGGGGTGCTGCGGATTGTAGAACAAAGTTTCCGGCGGCGCCTGCTCCACGATCAGTCCGCGCCGCATCACAGCGACCTCATCGGCAATCCGGGCTACAACGGCCAGGTCGTGGCTGATGAACAGATACGACAGGTTGTGCTGGTCGCGGATTTCCTCCAGCAGGCGCAGGATCTGTTCCTGAACCGAAACATCCAGCGCGGAGGTCGGCTCGTCGCAGACGATCAGCGCCGGGTCCAGCATCAACGCGCGTGCAATCGACAATCGCTGGCGCTGACCTCCGGAAAAAGCGTGGGGATAGCGTTTCAGCATATCCGGCGACAACCCTACCAGCCGCAGCATTTCGGCAGCCTTGTCGCGGCGTTCGGCTTTGCTGCCGATCCGGTGAATGTCCAGCGGCTCTACCAGAGTGTCCTGAATGCGCATCCGGGGCGATAGGGATGAGTAGGGGTCCTGAAACACCATTTGGGCTTGCCGCTGGAACGCTGTGCGCGCGGTCCGGTCCATGTCGTGAACCGCCACGGCCGGCTGCCCAGGGTCGGGGCGGAACAGCACCTCTCCGCCGGGATCCGGCAGCTCTGCACCCAGGGCAATCCGCGCGGCCGTGGTCTTGCCAGAGCCGCTTTCGCCAACAATTGCCAGGGTTTCACCGCGGGTCACCCGCAGGTCGATTTCGCGGCAGGCGTGGATCAGGGTCGGGGCCTGCCAGCCTTTGCTGGCGCGCAGGGTATAGGTCTTGGAGACGGCTTTCATCTCCATGATCAGATCTTCGCGCGAGGGCGGGATCGCGACAACCGCCTGATCCGGTATTTCAGGGGCCGCATTGAAAAGCGCCTTAGTATAGGGGTGGGCCGGGCTGCGCAGCATCGGTTCCGCACCGCCGGCTTCCATCACCCGGCCTTTGTGCATCACAACCACCTGTTCGGCCATATTGGCGACCACGCCCAGGTCATGAGTCACCAGGATCATCGCCATCCCGGTTTCGCGCTGCAGATCCTTCATCAGCCCCAGTACCTGGGCCTGGGTGGTCACATCCAGCGCCGTCGTCGGTTCATCAGCGATCAGCAGATCCGGCTTGGCCACCATTGCCATAGCGATCATCGCCCGCTGGCGCATACCGCCTGACAGCTCGAACGGATAGGACCGGTAAGTGCGTTCCGGTTCCGGGAACCCCACACGCTCGAAGCACTCCAGAACTTCCCGGCGGGCCGCCCGCTCGGATTTACGGCCATGCAGCCACAGCACCTCAGACACCTGATTGCCGATCCGGTGCAGGGGGGAGAGAGAGCGCATCGGTTCCTGAAAGATCATCGACACGGTATTGCCGCGTACATCGCGCATCCGGCGCTCTTCCAGCGTTGCCAGGTCAAGTTCGCTGCCCCGGGTGTTCAGCAGAATACGTCCGGACCGCAGCTGTGCCGCCTTCGGCAGAATGCGCAGCACTGCACGGCAGGAGATCGTCTTGCCAGAGCCGCTTTCGCCGACCAGCGCAAGCGTCTCGCCCGGCTGTACGGCAAAGTTCACGTCCTTCACGACGGCGTCACCTTTGCCAAATCCGATGCTGAGGTTTTCGACTGACAGCAGCGGGCGCATTCAGATTTGCCCGCCCGGCTGGTTCAAGGCGCTCATGAGATCGTGTTTTCCCCTGTTTTTTTGCCTCACCATCGCGCGTCAGAGGCTGTTTAGTCAAACCCCATTTAGCCAGATCCCGGTTGCACAAGGCTAATTTGGGCCCCGCCGCGGCTGATCCTGACTGACAGACGCACCTCGGTTAGCTAGCCTTAGTTTCGGTTTGATGACGTTTTTGCGACCCCTTCATATGGTAAATTCACAACCGGTAACATCCGCGTGCCGGTTATGGTTTCCATGCCAAATTCTTTGCGGCGAGGGGCCGGTCAGCTGTGGCGGCGCGGCCACTGCTATGAAGGGCCAGGCCGCCATTGGCAAGGTTTCCCGGTTGGCCCAGGCTGGTTTCCCGGCGTAGGATGGCCGGGTCCGCGAACAAAGCGAAAGGCCGCACATGGCGCAAAAACCTGTTCTGCACCGGGACAATCCCGAGGCCGAGCCGCTGGTAGGCAATATCAAGGTCACCCGGGACGACTGGCTGAACGTGGCGATGGACGTGCTGATCTCGGACGGGGTGGAGCAGGTGAAGGTTCTGGCGCTGGCCGAGCGGATGCAGGTCTCGCGTTCCTCCTTCTACTGGTATTTCAAGTCGCGCCAGGACCTGCTGGACGCCTTGCTGAAAACCTGGGAGCAGACCAACACCGCCGGCATGGTCCGCCAGGCCGAAGCACCGGCCAAGACCATCACCGGGGCGGTGCTGAACGTGTTTCACTGCATCACCAACCCCAATTTGTTCAACACCGCGCTGGATTTCGCGGTGCGCGACTGGTCGCGCCGTTCCGGCAAGGTGCGCAGCCTGCTGGACCGCTCCGACAGCCGCCGGGTGGAGGCGCTGACCACCATGTTCACGCGCTATGGCTACCCCGAGCGCGAAGCGGTAACGCGGGCCAAGGTGCTCTACTACATGCAGCTGGGCTATGACATGGCTGATCCGAACGAAAGCCATGCCCACCGGCTGGAGGTGACGCCGGAGTACCTCAAGGTATTCACAGGGCGCGATCCGCTGCCCGAGGAGATGGAGGCCTTTACCGAATTCACCAGGCAGCACTGGGACGTCTGACACCCTAATGCCAGTTCCCGGGGGCGGTTACAGGCTTTGCAGGACCGCATCTGCCGCTGCCCGGACCTGCTTGGCGGCTTTCAGGCGTACCGGGCCGTAGCCGCGGATCTCCATCGGGGCCTGCAGCACTTCCAGGCAGGCCTCGTGCTTTGCCGGGACATAGTTTTTGGCGACGTCCCGCAGTGCAGCCTCGTACCAGTCCAGCAGGTCCCGGTGCAGCCGTGCTTCCTCGTGGTAGCCGAAGATGTTAAACGGCGTGCCGCGTAGCCGCCGCGTCTTGACCAGCAGGTTCAGGGCCGGGCGCAGCCAGGGGCCGAAAGCGCGCTTCAGGGGCCGTCCCCGAGCATCCTTCCTGCGGCTTAGAATAGGTGGGGCGAGGTGGAATTTGACCGTAAACCCGCCCTCGAATTCGTCTTCGATCTGATGGCGGAATTTTTCGCTGGTCAGCAGCCGCGCCACTTCGAATTCATCCTTGTAGGCCATCAGTTTGAACAGAGCCCGTGCCGCCGCCGCGGTCAGCTCTTCCTGAACCCCGGCTGGCAGGGCATCGCGGAACCGTGCAAGTATTTCCGTATAGCGCGCGGCATAGGCCGTGTCCTGGTACCCGGTCAGGAATGTGGCACGGCGGTCGACCAGCTCCTGCGGCGTTTCTTCCTGCTGCGGGGATTCGCTATAGACATCCTCGACCAATGCAGGATCCGCCGCCATGGCCCGCCCGATGGCGAAGGCACGGCGGTTCTTTTCAATGGCCACGCCATTCAATTCGATAGCCTGATCAAGCGCTCCGGCACTCACTGGCACCAGCCCCTTTTGCCAGGCGAACCCCAGCATCATCACGTTTGCCAGCACCGCATCGCCCAGCATCGTTTCCGCAGCTTCATTGGCATTGAAGCCGTACAGATTTTGCGGGCCGACGGTTTCGGAGATGGTCCTTTCGCGCACGTCGGCCTTCAGATCCGCATCGCGGCGCAGCACCAGATCCCCGGTTGGCATTTCGGCCCGGTTGAGCACCACCTTGGTACCGCGGCGGTAATGCACTGATGCCTTGGGTGCCGAACTCACCACTACATCGCAGCCGATCACCGCATCGGCACTGCCCTGGTCTATCCGCACCTGGTTTAGCGTCTCCGGCTCTTTGGACAGGCGGATGTAGCTGAGGACAGTGCCGAATTTCTGAGCAAAGCCGGTAAAGTCCAGCACGCTCGTGCCCTTGCCCTCCAGATGGGCTGCCATTGTGATCAGTGCCCCAACAGTAACCACGCCAGTGCCGCCCACGCCCGTGACCAGCAGGTCAAACGGCTGTGTGAGAGATGGCAGCTCGGGGGCGGGCAGATTGGCCGTCAATTTGGCGGCGTCCAGCCCGGCGGGCTGTTTTTTGCGACGGGTTGCGCCCTCAACTGTGACGAAGCTGGGGCAGAAGCCGTTGAGGCAGGAAAAATCCTTGTTGCAGGTGGAGAGGTTGATCTTGCGCTTGCGCCCGAACGGAGTTTCCTTCGGCTCGACGCTCAGGCAATTGGATTCTACAGAACAATCACCGCAGCCCTCGCAAACCAGATCATTGATGAACGCAAACCGCTTGGGGTCCTCCATCTTGCCGCGCTTGCGGCGGCGGCGTTTTTCGGTGGCACAGGTCTGCTCGTAGATCAGCACGGTGACACCGGGGATATTCCGCAGTTCGCGCTGCACTGTGTCCAGCTCGGCGCGGTTATGGAACGTGGTGCCGCGCGGGAAATCTCCATGAATGAACTTGCCGATGTCATCCGAGACAAGCGCAATCCGCTCCACGCCTTCGGCGCGGCAGGTCTGGGCGATGCCATGCACCGAGACCGGCCCGTCCACCGGCTGCCCGCCGGTCATCGCAACGGCGTCGTTATAGAGAATCTTGTAGGTGATATTGGTCCCTGCCGCGACCGCTTGCCGGATCGCCAAGGAGCCCGAGTGGTACCAGGTGCCTTCGCCCAGATTCTGGAACACATGCTTGTTTCCATTGAACTGCGAGGCCACGGTCCAGGGCACGCCTTCACCGCCCATCTGGGCATAGCCTGCGGTCTCCCGGTCCATCCAGCTGGCCATCACGTGGCAGCCGATACCCGAGAACGCCTTGGACCCCTCCGGCAGCTTGGTTGAAGAGTTGTGCGGGCAGCCGGAGCAGAAATAGGGCGTGCGGGTGGCGCCAGGCACATTCAGCACCTTCGGCGGCTCGGCGGATAGAGCGGCGGCCTTGGCGGGCAGGTTTTCCCCGGGGAAGAACTTGTCCAGCCGCGCTGCCACGATCGGCGCCAGCAACAGCGGGCTGAGTTCGCCGGTCCAGGGGATCAGCGGCGCGCCCTGGCTGTCGTATTTGCCGACCATCTTCTCCGGCTTGCTGCCAGGCCAGTCATAGAAGTTTTCCTTGAACTGGCTTTCGATGATGCCGCGCTTTTCTTCTACAACCAGCACCTCCTGCTTGCCGCGCACAAAGCGCAGTGCGTCGGTACGGTCCAGCGGCCAGACCATACCGACCTTGTAGATGTCGATGCCCAGACGGCGGCAGGCAGCCTCATCCAGCCCCAGCAGCCGCAAGGCCTCCATCAGGTCCAGATGCCCCTTGCCGGTGGAAACAAAGCCAAAGCGCGCGTCTTTGATGTCATAGATCCGCTTGTCGATCGGATTGGCCTCGGCAAAGGCACGCACCGCGTCGAGCTTAGCGTGAATGCGGGTTTCGATCTCGGGCGAGGGCAGATCGGCTCGGCGGATATGCAGCCCGCCAGGGTAGTCCGGCAGTTCCGGATAGATGAACTGGCGGTCGGGTCGCAGCTCCACCGAGCGCGCGCTTTCCACAGTTTCCGACACCGCCTTGAACCCCACCCAGGTGCCCGAGTAGCGCGAAAGGGCAAAGCCGTATTCACCGAAGGTAAGATACTCCGACACATCCGACGGGTTCAGCACCGGCATGAACCAGGACATAAAGGCAACGTCCGATTGGTGCGGCATGGAAGAGCTGACGCAGCCGTGGTCATCCCCCGCGACCACCAGCACACCGCCCTTGGGCGACGAGCCATAGGCGTTGCCATGTTTCAGCGCATCGCCGGAGCGGTCCACTCCTGGCCCCTTGCCGTACCACATGGAAAACACGCCCTCGACCTCGCAGTGCGGGTCCAGCACCGCCTGCTGCGCGCCCAGAACAGCGGTCGCGCCTAGGTCTTCGTTCACCGCGGGCATGAATTTGATGCGGTTCGCCTGCATCCGCTCCTTGGCGCGCCAGAACTCAAGGTCGACCCCGCCGAGCGGCGAGCCGCGGTAGCCGGAGACAAATCCCGCGGTGTTCAGGCGGTTTTCCCGGTCGCGCCGGGCCTGGTCCAGCATCACCCGGGCCAGCGCCTGAGTCCCGGTCAGGAACACCCGGCCCATGGTCATCTCATAGCGGTCGTCCAGTTTGTAGCTGCGGAAATCGTGGCTCAGCTTGGTCATCGCGGGGGCAATCCTTGCGCGGAAGAAACGTGTCCTGGAAAAGTAATCCCCATAGCCTGAAAAGATTTGCCTGAGTTGATGGTTTTGCGGATAATAATGGATATACTTACCAGAAAGGGCCTCGCATTTGAAGAAAGTATCCAGAGAATGAAGATGGGCGACCGGGATCGCCGTATTCTGACCCTGCTGCAGGAAGATTCCCGCATCTCCAACGCTGACCTGGCAGAGGCCGTCGGAATGTCACCCTCTGCCTTGTGGCGCCGGGTCCGCGCGCTGGAGGAGGCAGGGGTTATCGAACGCTACGGCGCGGTGGTGAATGCACCTGCCATGGGGTTGGGGTTCCAGGCGCTTGTGCATGTGCACCTGACCCGCCACGACCCGGACAAGCTGGTGGAATTCATCCGCGCGGTGGAAACCAGCCCGCTGGTGCAGGAGTGCTATGCCACAACCGGCCAGGCCGATTACCACCTGCGTGTGCTGGCCCCGGATCTGGAGGCGTATAACCGGTTTCTGGAGGATTTTCTGTTCCGCCTGCCTGCTGTGGCAAGCGCCCAGACCAATGTGGTGCTGCGGACCATCAAGCGGGACAAGCCAGTGGTACCTTAGGAATTGCGCCTTGCGGCGCATGCCTCACCCTATCGGCGGCGGGGCCGGCCCCCTGCGCGCGTTTTACATTGCGGCGTATTTGACCCAGGCCCAGGCCATTGCGATATAAGTCAGCTGGTGCAGCGCCTGATCCGACCCCATTGCCTGCCAGAACATTGCCTGCTGCGGGTTCAGTTTCTTACGCTCGGAAAACCGGGCCTTGCCGAAATCAATGTGGAAATGGACCACCCATTCCAGCACACCCAGCACCAGAATGAACATCAGCGGCGCGCCAAACAGCAAATAGACCAAGGCAGAGCCGATCACGTGGACGCCGGCGTGCTGGGCCCGTCCCATATGGGCATAGGCGCAGCGGCCGGACAGCATCTTGGGTGTCTGCAGAAAGAAGTCGGCAAACAGGTGCTTGATCTGCAACGCGCAGAGCAGCAGCAGGACAGAACCGACATATTCAGGCAAACCCGATGACCTCCGGCAAGTGTACGATGCTGGAACCTTACGGATTTTTTGGCGTCTGGCAAATGCTGTGCCGGTAACGTGCCGCAACGGGAACAAGCGGGTTGCTGCCCATTGCCTGTTCCGGTCAAACCGCGCTACCCATAGGGCAGCCATGTCCGAAGCCGCCAGTAATGGAGCTTTCCCATAGAACGCTCTCTGTTCCGTTTCATCTGGAAATATTCGAAACGCGACCAGCTGGTGCTGCTGGTCGTTACCGCCTGCCTGTTCCCTCTGCTCTATCTGACCCTGGAGCTGCCCAAGCGGATCATCAATGACGCGATCGGCTCGGAAACCTCCACCATTACCGTGCTGGGGCAGAGTTATGATCAGCTGACGTTTCTATGGATCCTCTGCGGTGCTTTCCTGCTGTCGGTGTTGTGCCACGGTTTGCTGAAGATGCGGATCAACACCATGAAAGGGGTGCTGGCCGAGCGGATGCTGCGCCGCTTTCGCTATCAGCTGATCGCCCGGGTACTGCGTTTCCCGCAGCCCTATTTCGAGCGGGTCAGCCAAGGTGAACTGGTTTCCATGGTCACCTCCGAGTCCGAGCCGATGGGCGGGCTGATGGGCGATGCGGTAAGCCAGCCGGTACTGCAGGCGGGTCAGATGCTGACGATCCTCTTTTTCCTGTTCCTGCAGAATTTCTGGTTCGGGATGGCAGCGATTGCGTTGATTCCTCTGCAGGGCTGGCTGATTCCGATGCTGCAGCGGCAGATCAATCTCTTGAACAAGAAGCGCATAAAACAGGTACGGTCGCTGGCGACGGAGATCGGTGAAAGCGCGGCGGGTGCCTCGACACTCCGGATCAACGGCGGCTGGCGCTACCGGATGGCGATCATCACCGCCCGGCTGGGGCGGCTCTATGACATCCGCTTCGAGATCTACCAGAAAAAGTTCTTTATGAAGTTTCTCAACAACTTCATTACCCAGCTGACGCCGTTCTTCTTCTATGCGGTCGGCGGCTACCTGGTGCTGCAGGGCAAGGTCTCGCTGGGGGCACTGGTGGCGGCGCTGGCAGCTTACAAAGATCTTGCATCCCCTTGGAAGGAACTGCTGGCCTATTACAACCAGACCCAGGACATGTCCTTGCGCTGGGAGGTGATCCTGGAACGTTTTGCGCCGCAGGGCATGGTGGATGAAAACCTGCTGAGTGGAGAGCCGGAAGAGCTGCGGCACCTGACTGGCGACGTGGTGCTGGATGCCGTTAATGTGCGCGACACAGACGGCAATCTTGTGCTGGAGGAGTTGAGCGCAACTTTCCCTGCAGGGCAGGTCATCGGCATCGCCGCCCCTTCGGAGGAAGACCGCCGAGCCTTGGCAGAGCTGCTGACGCGGGAAATCCTGCCGACGTCGGGGACAGTCAAAGTCGCGGATCAGAACCTCAGCAAGCTGCATCAGGCCACGGTGGCGGCGCGGATTGGCTATGCCACCTCGCGCCCGGTGCTGTTCCAGGGGTCTTTCGGCGACAATGTGATGATGCCGATGCGGATGCGTCCGCAGGGGGCTGCCCGCGACCTGCAGCAGCTGGAAATCGCCAAACGCGCGGGCAACAGCCCGGATCCCTTTGATGCGCCCTGGCTCGACCCGAAGCTTGCCGGCTTTTCCAGCGAAGTGGAGCTGCGCGGCTGGTGGCTGCAACTGGTGGAAGGCATCGGCTCGGACACTGCTCTGTTCCGCCGCGGCATCGAACAGCGCTTTGAGGCGCCCGGGCATCCGGATCTGGCGGAGAAACTGGTGAAGCTGCGTCCGGCAGTGCGCAAGGCGATCCGCGCGGCGGGCCTGGATGTGCATGTGCATTTCCTGGAGCAGGAGAGCTATAATCCGGCCCTGCCAGTTGCGGAAAACCTGCTGTTTGCCGCTTCGCCGCAGGCGATGACGGGCGAGATGCTGAATGGGCAAAAGGACTTTCTCGATCAGCTGAAACAGCTGGGCCTCGACGAAAGCCTGGTGTTGCTGACCCGTGATGTGGTCGAGATGCTGCGGCAAATCTTCGGTATGGACGGCACCACCCACCCGCTGTTCCGCAAGCTGGGCCTGGATGTGGCGGCCTATGAGGCGGCGCTTGGGTTGGTGGATCGGCCCGGTGCGTTGAACGCAGCGGCGCTCAGCCGAGAGGAACTGGCGCAGCTGCTGATTGTGCCATTCACCATTTCCGCGGAACAGATCGGCCCCGCCTTCGAAGAGGACATGAAGGACCGTATCCTCGGTTTCCGCCGCAGCCATGGGCAAAGCCTGCTGACGTCGCTGGGGGCTGGTTTCTCACCTTTTGACGAGGACACAATTGCACCCAGCCTGACCGTTCTGGAGAACGCGCTGTTCGGTAAGATCTCCGATGCGGCCGGTGCCAAGGGCGATGAGGTGCGTAAGCTGGTCTCAGACCTGATGGTGCGCGAGGGTTTGCGGGACCAGGTGGTGGAACTGATCTTTGACATGCCGATTGCGGTGGGCGGGCAGGGGCTTGCCGCCAGCTTTGCCGAGCCGCTGGCCTTCTGCCGGGCGACTATCAAGCGGCCGGATATCCTGATCCTGGATTCCGCGATGGCGAGCTACGACCTGGAAACCCGCGTTGCGGTGCATAAGAACCTGCGTAAGCTGCTGCCGGAGACCACCCTGATCTACCTGGCGCCTGCCTTCCAGAGTCCGGATGTCTTTGACGTCTATTATGAGCTGCGCCAGGGCCGCCTGGTCAGTGATGAGGCGGAAGCCGCGGCGGCAGGTGATGGCGCGGCCAGCCAGGACCTGGCCCGCAAGCTGCGGGCGCTGGAGCAGACGGAGCTGTTTTCCGGCCTCAACCGTCGCCAGCTGCGTCTGCTGGCCTTTGGTGCCCGCTGGTACGATGCCAAGGCGGGTGAAGTGGTCTTTCTCAAGGATGATGAGGCCAGCGACGGCGCCTATATGATTCTGGAAGGCGAGGCCGGGCTTTACCTGCCGCAGGACGGGGCGGACGGCCGGCTGATTGCCAAAGTTGGCCCGGGCCGCTTGGTCGGGGAACTTGGGCTGATCCGGCAGGAGCCGCGGGCGCTCAGCATGATTGCCGAAAGCGATCTGCGCTGCCTGCGCATCGGCGAGGAGGAATTCCTGGCCGTTGTGGAAAATGATGCCTCCACTGCCTTCAAGCTGCTGCAGGTGGTGGCGGGCTACGTCTCCAATTGACCGGAACATCGAAACAAGGAACACCGATATGAAACTGTTGCGCTATCGCGCCGGCACCGGCGTGCGGCCGGGCCTGCTGGACAGCGCGGGACAGGTCAGGGATCTGTCAGCGCATGTACCGGACATCATCGGGGCCGTGCTGGGGGATGAAGGGCTTGCTAGGCTGGCGGCGCTGGACCCTGAGACACTGCCGCTGGTGCAGGGCAGGGCTGACCTGGCGCCATGCGTGGGGCAAACCGGCAAATTTCTAGGCATTGGCCTGAACTACACCGACCATGCGGAAGAGATGGGCATGGAGCTGCCGGAACATCCGATCCTGTTCCTCAAAGCGCCGTCTTCCATCTGCGGTGCGGAGGATGACGTGCTGCTGCCGCGCGGCTCTGTGGCTGCCGACTGGGAGGTGGAATTGGGCGTGGTGATCGGCACGGCAGCCAAATACGTCTCAGAGGACGAGGCGCTGCACCATGTTGCGGGCTATTGCGTGATCAATGATGTGTCGGAGCGCGACTTTCAGACCAAGCTGACAGGCCAGTGGACCAAGGGCAAAAGCTGCGACACGTTCGGTCCCATCGGACCGTGGCTGGTCACTCGGGACGAGGTGCCGGATCCGCAGAATCTGTGGCTGACTTGCGATGTGAACGGCGAGCGCAGGCAGACCGGCAGCACCAGCCGGATGGTTTTCACCGTGGCGCAGATCATCTCGCATTTGAGCCAGCTGATGACGCTGCAGCCCGGCGACGTGATCGCAACCGGCACGCCACCGGGCGTCGGCATGGGGGCCAAACCGCAGCCGGTCTATCTGAAGCCGGGTGATGTGATGCGGCTGGAGATCAAGGGGCTGGGTGTGCAGAGGCAGATGGTCCGTCCGGACAGCTGACCGGTGGCTCCCGCCTGTTCCGCAGTCTTCACGGAATGCAGTCGCACAGGTGGGCCCGTCGCTACGCTGGCGCGCAGCGCGCGGTACGTCAGCCGCCGCTGCAGAACTGCTTGTAAAGCAGGGCGATCATTTCTTCGGTATTTCCGTCAGTCAGCGAATAGAACACCGTTTTGCCGTCCCGCCGGGTGGAGACCAGATTGTCTTCCCGCAGCCGTGCCAGCATTTGGCTGACCGCCGCCTGGCGCATGTTCAGCAGCGCTTCCAGCTCCCCCACGGATTTCTCCCCGGCGCCCAGGTGGCACAGGATCATCAGCCGGCCTTCATGGGCCAGCGTCTTAAGGAAAGCGGCCGCCGCCGCGGCCCGCTCCTGCATGTTGATCGGGGGGGCAGGTTTGATACTGTCGTCGTCTTGGGCGGGCAAAATGCGGCATCCTGGCTGGTCTTTTGCCGCATATTGCCTCGATTTTCGAGGCTATGTCACCCCGGTGCTGCAGGCTTATTCAATGATCGGCGGAGAGCCACCGGCAAAAGCATTGCCATTTGCATAGTCACAGGGCGCTTCCTGCATGTTGAGATGCAGATCGCTGCCGGTGAAGGGATGGGCACGGGCCAGGTCCTCGTCGATCTCAATCCCCAAGCCCGGTGTCTCTGGCGGTGTGACAAAACCGTTCTCAACCCGAATTGCCCCTTTGATCAGCTGGTCGTGAAAAGGCGTCTCAATGGTCTCCAGCAGCAGGATATTGGGGATCGAGGCTGCCAGGTGGACATTGGCGGCCCATTCCACTGGCCCGGCATAGAGATGCGGCGCCATCTGCGCATTGAAAACCTCGGCAATGGCGGCCACCTTTTTCATCTCCCAGATGCCGCCGGCCCGGCCCAGGGCGGGCTGCAGGATCTCGGCGGCGCCTGCACGCAGCACGGCGGCGAACTCGGATTTGGTGGTCATCCGCTCACCGGTGGCGACGGGGATGCGCACGTTGCGGGCAACGCGGGCCATGTCCTCGATATTGTCGGGCGGAGTGGGTTCTTCGAACCAGAGCGGGGAGTAGGTCTCCAGGGCCTGGCCCAGGCGGATGGCACCGGCTGTGCTGAACTGGCCATGGGTGCCGAAAAGGAGGTCGGCCCTGTCTCCCACCGCCTCGCGGATTGCTTTGCAGAAAGCCACAGACAGGGAGATGTCGGACATCGCAGGCATATGGCCGCCGCGCATCGTGTAGGGGCCGGCCGGATCGAACTTCAGCGCGGTGTAGCCTTCCTCGACCCGTTTTTGTGCCGCCTCGGCAGCCATGTCAGGTGATGTCCAGAACGCCATGACGTCCTGATGCGGCAGCGGGTAAAGGTAAGTATAGGCGCGGATACGGTCGTTCATCCGGCCGCCGATCAGCGCATGCACCGGGCGGCTGCGGTCCTTGCCCAGGATGTCCCAGCAGGCGACCTCCAGTCCGGAAAACGCTCCCATCACCGTCAGGTCGGGGCGCTGAGTGAAGCCCGAAGAATAGGCCCGGCGGAACATCAGTTCGATGTTTTCCGGGTTTTCACCGGCCATATGGCGATCGAAGACATCGCGGATCACATGGGTCATCGCTTCCGGACCCACGGATGAGGCATAGCATTCGCCCCATCCGGTGATACCGGTGTCAGTGGTTACCTTCACCAGGATCCAATAGCGCCCGCCCCAGCCGGGCGCGGGCGGCGCGGTGACGATCACGTCCAGGTCTTGCAGCTTCATGGCTTACCCCTCCATTGCCCTGGCAAAGGCTGTCAGTTCGCGCTCAATCTCCTCGATTGCAGCCTGGCTGCTGAAAAAGGTGAGGTCGGGGGCGTCGGCGCCGTTCATGAAGGCTTCGATCTCCAGTTCAACCAGCGCCCCGTCAAATCCGCCCTCGATCTTCCAGCGGAGGGTTTCGTCCAGTGCCATGCCGGGGACATCATCGGCAATGGAGGCCGCGAAATTGGCGGGCAGGCCGAAGTGCGGATTATTGGCCAGCCGGGTCAGAAAAGGGCCGACCTCAATGCTGGCAAAGCTCATCGAGGTTTCCGAGGTGATGGGCTGCGCTTTCGGCGCTTCGGGTTTGAACAGATCGGTCAGGAATTTCAGCACGGACCAGGCTCCGGTTGGGGCGTCAGCTGAACACAATCACATTGCGCTTGGCGCTGCCAGTCTTGGTGTCGGCAATCGCCTCGTTGATCTGCTCCAGCGGCCAGCGGCCCGAGATCAGCTCGTCCAGTTTCAGGCGGCCTTGGCTGTAGAGGTCCACCATCCACGGGATATCGCGCTGGATCACCACATCACCCATCTTTGAGCCGATGAGCCCCTGGCTAACGGCCGCAAGCACCACGGGCTCATAAGCGGCCTTGGCGCCCGAGTGAGGCATTCCGATCAGCACCGCCCTGCCACCGCGGGCGAGGTAACGGGGCGCCTGGTCGTAGGCGGGGATGGCGCCGACGGTGATCAGCACCGCATCTGCGCCACGTCCGCCAAGCGCCTTATAGGCCGCCTTCCAGGGTTTCGCTTCGGTGGCAAGCACGCCGTGGGTGGCGCCGAACTCCTTGGCGATCTGCAGTTTCTCCGGGCTCATGTCCACCGCCACGATGCGGCGGGCGCCGGCGATGCGCGCGCCCTGGATGGCGTTGAGGCCAACGCCGCCGGCGCCGATCACCACCACATCCTGCCCCGCGCGCAATTGCGCTGCATTCACCACCGCGCCGACGCCGGTGATCACCCCGCAGGAGACCAAGGCCGCGGCATCCATTGCCATGTCCGCAGGGATCTTCACGATCTGGCGCTGGTCGACCACCACTTTTTCGGCAAAGGCGCCGCAGGCCATGGCCTGGTCCAGCGGCTGGCCATCGGCGGTCTTCAGCGGGCCCTGCACGGTGTCATGCGGTGTTTCGCAGATGGTGGGCTTGCCGCCCGCGCAGGAGGGGCAGGTGCCGCAACTGCGGATCAGGGTGACCACGACGGAATCGCCCTCGGCAAAGCCCAGAACACCATCGCCGATGCCAGTGATTACTCCGGCTGCCTCATGCCCGTAGACGGCTGGCAGATGCCCGCCCCAGGCACCCTCGGCAAAGGAGATGTCACTGTGGCAGATGGCAACCGCGTCCAGGGTAACCTCGACCTCGCCCATGCCGGGAGCGGCCAGCTGCACCTCCTCGATCACCAGCGGGGCGCCGAACTCATGGCAGACGGCGGCTTTGATGGTTTGCATGGTCTCTCTCCCCGTTTCCCAGCAGCGTGGCGCGGAGGAAGGACCATATCAAGCCGGTATGCGGCAGCGGCAGGGCGGTTTTACGCTACGGAAGATTTGCTGCGCAGAAACACCGCGCAGCCGATGCCCATCAGCAGCAGTGCCAGCAGGAACGGCGCGCCAGGCAGGTAAAAAGGCGCGCCCTCTGCGGTGAACCGGGCAAACACCGTCGTCATCATCAGAGGCGACAGGATCATCGCCAGCGCGTTGACGGCGGTCAGCACCCCTTGCAGCTCGCCTTGCTGGTTGTCCTCCACCGCCTGCGCCATCATTCCTTGCAGTGCGGGCTGCACCACGGCTCCCAGTGCCGACACCGGGATCAGCATCATCGCCAGCACGCCTTTGGAGATGAAGGCCAGGATGCCAAAGGCGATGAAGTCGAAAACCTGACCCCAGATCACCGTGCGCCGCTCTCCGAACCAGACCACGGTATACCGCAGCAGCCAGCCCTGCACCAAACCCATGGAGATGCCGTAAACTGCCAGCGACAGGCCGATCACCTGCGGCTGCCAGCCAAAGCGTTCCAGCGTGAAGTAAGACCAGACCGCCGGGTAGACGTAGATCGCCACGGAATAGAGGAAATAGACCCACAACAGCGCCTTGATGCCCGGGATGCGGCCGACCGCGCGAAAGGCGCCAAAGGGATTGGCGCGGCGCCACTCGAACGGACGCCGGTACTCCTCGCGAACCGTTTCGCCCATCACAAACCAGCCAAGGGCGAAATTCAGCAGCACAAGCACCGCCGCGGCAAAAAAGGGCGCCCGTGTGCCCAGCTCTCCCAGCAGCCCGCCCATCAGCGGGCCCAGAACAAATCCCGCACCGAAAGCTGCGCCCAAGAGGCCAAAGTTCGCGGCTTTCTTTTCGGGCGGTGAGATGTCGGCGATATAGGCGCCTGCCGTCGAATGCGTGGCGGCGGTGATGCCGCCCAGCACGCGGCCCAGAAGCAGCAGCCACATGGTACCGGCCATCGCCATGACCAGATAATCCAGCGCCATCACGAACAGCGACACCAGCAGCACTGGCCTGCGCCCCACCGCGTCGGAAAGGCTGCCCAGCACCGGGCTGAACAGGAACTGCATCACCGCAAACACGGTGCTTAAGGCGCCGCCCCTAACCGCCGCCTGGGCCAGCGAGCCGCCCTGCACCTCGGTGATGAGGCCCGGCATTACCGGCATGATGAGGCCAATGCCCATGGCATCAATCATGACCGTAGCCAGCACAAAGATCAGAGACAGCCGGCTGGAACGGCCAGTCCTGGATTTATCACCCTGGTTTGCGGACAACGCGGACAAGCTTTGTCTCCTCAGCGGCGGCTATTTGGTATCCAGTTCCTCTGTCTCGCGGGCAAATTGCAAGGCTTCCCAGGGGGCGCGGCCCATCTGCTGTGCCGGATCAAACAGTGCTGCGGTATCCAAATCCGGATAGTCCCGCGCAGCCAGCTCCCGCAGCGGCGTATGCGCGGCCTGCGCCTCCAGGCACAGCGCCTTGACCGCTGCCTGTGCGTCCGGCCTAGGCATCAGCCCAGCCAAGGCAAAGCTCAGCGCTTCGGCGTGGATCATGTCCAAACCGCCGGACAGTGCCACCGCCATTGCTTCCGCATTGGGAGCAAGCCCTGAGCAGAGCTTCTTGCCTGTCTTTGCGGCGCTTGCCGCACCCAGAACGATCTGTGGCAGGCACATCCACTCGGTGAACCAGGCTGCGCCGTCGCGCTGGTGCTGCTGTACCGAGGCGCCTTGCAGCACGGCAAACAAGCCGCTGCCCTGTCGCGCCAACGCTGCCAGCACCGAAGGCGCTACCGGGTTCTGCTTCTGCGGCATGGTAGAGGAGGATCCCACCCCGTCCAGCGAGATCTCCTGGACGCCGGTCCCGGCCAGCGCGGTGCAGTCCTCACCGATTTTGCCAAACGCCAGCGTCACCCGCATCAGCCAGTCCGCAATCCTCAGAACCGGTGTGCGGTCGGTGTGCCAGCTGCGCCCCGGATCCTGCAGCGCCAGACCCTTCGCCATTGCTGCGCGCACTTCTGCGGCCTTGGCACCCAGGGCTGACGCGGTGCCTGCTGCCCCTGACAGTGATATCATCAGGCAGGATTGCCGCAGTGCAGGAAGTTCATCCAGCAGGGTCAGCAAAGGCATACCCCAGCCTGCCGCCACCGCCCCGAAACTGGTCGGAGTGGCGTGCTGGCCATAGGTACGTGCCGCCATCGGCAGCTCCGCATGGGCCTTGGCCAGTTTGCCCAGTGAAATCGCCGCGGCCGTCACGTCTGCCTCCACCAAGGCCAGCACCTGCCGCAGCCGCAACATCAGCGCGCTGTCCATTATGTCCTGCGAGGTGGCGCCCCAATGCACGAACTGCGCATGTTCCGGCGCCTTCATTTCCTCGCGGAACGCAGCCAGCAGACCGGGCACTGGCACGCCGTTCTGCACAGCGGGCTGCTTCAGAACACCCGGATCAACGGCAATTTCAACAACCGCGCGCCCGATTGCTGCGGCGCTTTCCTGCGGGATCACACCCGCCTCACCCTGTGCCTTGGCCAGTGCTCCCTCCACCAACAGCATAGCGCGCACCTCGGCACTGTCGGAGAACAGGCGGTTGGCTTCGCCGCAATTGAAAAGGCCGCCGTAAATCTGGCTGTCAAAAACCGAGCCTGCCATCAGAAGTCCTTTGCGATTTGCCCCAGCAGCTCTACCAAGCCATGAGGGCTGGCAAAGAAGGGCGAGTGGGAAGTGTTCAGATCAAATGACTGCCCCGGCGGCAGGCCTGCGGCCATTTCTGCCTGATATTCTGGCGGAATGACCCGGTCTGCGGTGCAGCGGATATAGGCCTTGCGCACGGTGCCGAACCGGTTGCCTAGGCGGATCGGAGTGCTTTGCGGCAGGATCGGCTGCTCGCAGAGGTTTCCCATGGCAAAGCGCACCGCCTCGGCCGGGCAGTCGTGATAAAACAGGTCCGGCGTGGTCTCCGGTGCCAGACTGTATGCGGTGCCCGCCGCATTCTTTTGCGTGGCGCCTTCAAGCGTCTGCCGCGGACCGGCCTTGCGCATATCAATCAGGGACATGCCGTTGACCGGCAGATAAGCACACAGGTAGATCAGTCCGCGCAGGCGTTCCGGGTGCGCCTCTGCCGCCGCTGAAATGGGAAACCCGCCCCAGGAATGCCCGACGATCAGGGTTTCTGGTGAAGAGGCCGCGGCGACTGTCTCTGCCGTTTCTGCCAGCGTAACGCCTGCTGGGTCGCGCCCGTCCGCATGCCCAGGCAGGGTGATCGTGCGAGCCCAGTGCCCGCAGGCCTCCAGCGCTGGAACCACATCGCGCCAGCACCAGGGGCCGTGGCAAGAACCGTGAACGAGAAGGAAGTCAGCCAATATGCCCGGTCTCTTTCAGGAAGGCCGTCAAGCGCTCAGCGTATTCATCCGGCTGCTCGACACAGGGAATATGGCCCGCGCGCCGGATCAGATGGAACTGGCTGCCGGGGATCAGGTCTACCGTTTCGCGCACCAGGTCGGGCGGGGTGGAGCCGTCCTCGGACCCGGCAATTCCAAGGCAGGGCAGGCGCAGCCCGCTGGTTGGGGTATAGAAATCAGTCCCCGCAATGGCAGCGCAGCAGCCGGCATAGCCGTCGCGCGATTGCTGGACCAGCATGTTGCGCCACAGCTGCAGTTCCGGAGAAGCCCGGAAACCGCGGGCAAACCAGCGCTCCATCACCGCTTCGGCCAGCGCTTCGATGCCGTCGCTTTGGACGGTTCTTACACGCTCTTTCCACATCCCGGCGGTGCCGATCTTGGCAGCGGTGTTCGACAGCACCAGCGCCCGCACCTGATCCAGCCGCTTCACTGCCAAGCCTTGCGCGACCATGCCGCCGACCGACAGGCCCACGAACATGCAGTCACGCACCTCTAGATGGTCCAGCAGCCGCTCCGCATCCCGCACCAGCGCCCCCATCGAATAGGGCGCCGGCGGGCAGGAGGACAGCCCATGCCCGCGTTTGTCGTAACGGATGGTCCGCAGGCCTGCGGGCAGCCTTTCCACCACGGCATCCCAGACCCTCAGGTCGGTGCCCAGCGAATTGGCAAAGACAATGGGAGCGCCTTCCGGATCCCCCTCGTCACGGTAGTGAAGCTGGACATCGCCCAGGTCTGCAATCTGCATGGAATGCCTCTATTTCGGTTCCGCTGCAGTCTACCTGCGCCGGGGCAGAGAGGTAAACCAGCCGCTTGCTGCAAGCGCGGGAATTTTCTTGAGAAAGAAAATTGGCCGGAAAAATTGCATTTTCCGGCGGCCCTCAGCTCCGCAGTTCCATATGGGCCATGATCTGCCCGTGATCGGAGGCCAGTTTGTTATAAGGAGCCTCCGGGTGGCTGCCGTCGGTCAGGTGGTCGTTGAAGACGCTGTAGTACAGCATCTCGCCGACTGCGCCGCGCCAGGCAGGGTCGAAATGGCGCGACATATAGATCTGGTCGATGCTCTCGTGCACGCCGCCAAAGGCGGTGGTGTAGACCACATCGCGCAGGGATTTTTTCAAGAACATCTTTTCGGCAGAGCGCAGCCGCACCCGGTCGACCGCCTCGCGGATCTGCGCGTCCTCCGCCTCGCTGTAGCGGTCGCCGCCGTGCTGCGCGTCATGGCGCAGCATCCAAGCATAGTTCCTGAACGGAACTTCGCCTGAGATGATCTCGCTGCTGACCGCATGTTCGCCGTCGTTGAAATCCCCCAGCACCATCACCGGACGCCCCTGTTCCAGCTCGTCCAGCACTGCGCGCCGCAGCACCCAGGCCTCGCCCATCCGCCTGAGCGCTGCCCGCAGCGCACCCATAGCCCGGCCCGCCGCATCATAGGCCGTCAGCACGGTCTCGGGCGGGTAGGGGGCGCCTTGAGGTTTGATGTATTCACCCAGTTTCGACTTCAGATGGCAGTTGAAGACGCTGATCACCTGATCTCCAGCAGGCACCCGCACCTTGAGGATCGGCCGTGACAGCCTGCGCAGGGTATAAAACCCGGCATCATCTTCCTCGCCCAGGCAGGCCATCGGAATGTCCAGCGGCTGCGCCAGATCCTGGATGACCTCCGGCTCTCCTTCGAAGCCAAAGCGTGACAGCACCGCCAGCCCTGGCCGCCGCTTGCCCGGTTCGCCGGTGTCATTGAGGTTCGGGGCAAAGGCCAGCTCTGCCTCGGCATAGGAGCCATAGGCCAGTTTCCGGAAAATCGCCTTGCGGTGATAGCGTTTGGACGGATCGGGGATGCTGGCGGCATTGGCTTCTGCCCCGCGCCGGTCTGCTTCGGCTATCACCTGGCGCAGCGGTGCCTCATCGAAGATCTCCTGGCACCCGACGATATCCGCATTCAGAGTCAGCAGCTGGTCGGCCATCCAGTCGGCCTTCCACGCATATTCCTCCGGCGTGTAGCTTTGAAAGCGGTAGTATTCCCGCTCCGGGCCGATCAGGTTTTTGACGTTGAACGAGGCGATGGTGAAACGTGTCATGACGTGCCCCCTTGGCTGCCGCGCGGACAATCGCGCGGTCAGGCCTCAAGCATAGCGCGAGAGTGCCTCCCGGAACAGCTCCGCATCCACATTGCCGCCGGTTGCAACCGCGATCACCGCGTCGCCGTCGATTTGATCCCCATGAAACAGGGCCGCCGCCAGAGACGCCGCACCACCAGGTTCAAGCACCACCTTAAGGCGCAGAAAGGCCAGCGCCATGGCCCGCATCGCCTCTTCCTCGGTGATCACGATGCCCGGGCCGCACAGGCGGCGGAGAATCGGAAAAGTGATCTCGCCAGGCTGCGGCGTCAGGATGGCGTCGCAGATGGAGCCGGACTGGCTGGGGTTCTGCTGGACCTCGCCAGAGGCCAGCGAGCGGGTCACGTCGTCAAAGCCATCGGGTTCGACAGGCCGCACCCGCAGCCCCGGCGCGCGCGCTTCCAGCGCCAGCGCAATGCCCGAAGACAGCCCGCCGCCACCGCAATTAACCAGTACATCCGCGGTGCCGATGCCTGCCGCCGCAGCCTGTCTGGCAATCTCCAGCCCGCAAGTGCCCTGGCCGGCTATCACCAGTGGTTCGTCATAAGGTTTGATTAGCGTCAGTCCGCGCTCTTCGGCGTGTTTCGCGCCCACGGCTTCGCGGCTTTCCCCGCCCGCGCGGTCATAAAGCACAACTTCGGCACCCAGATCGCGGGTGTTACGGATTTTCAGCTGCGGCGCGTCGGCTGGCATCACGATTACCGCAGGCGCTCCAAGCGCCTTGGCCGCGGCTGCCACGCCCTGCGCGTGGTTGCCGCTGGAATAGGCAATCACCCCGCGCTTGCACGCGTCTTCGCCCAGAGCCGAGACCGCCGACCAGCCGCCGCGGAACTTGAAGGACCCGGTGTGCTGGAGGCACTCCGCTTTCACAAACAGGCGGCGGCCGGCGATTTCATCAAGAAACGGCGAGGAGAGAAGCGGCGTCACGCGGGCGTGGCCCTTAAGCCGTTCCGCTGCGGCTTCAATCATGGCAATTGAGGTCATCTGATCTGGTCCAGTACTGAATGGATGAGGCTGAGCGCGTCCGGCTCGTCCAGAAAGGGCACATGGCCGCGGTTGGCAATTTCCGCGGTTTGCAGGCCGGGCAGGCGGCGCTGCATCTCTGCAAAGGTTGCTGCGCTCAGAATGTCGGAATGCGCGCCGCGGATCACGCCGCAGGGCAGGCCGTCCAGCGACAGGAACAGCGGCCACAGATCCGGCGGCGGGCCTGCGTCCGCCTGTGCCAGCAGCGCGTCGCGCAGCCGCGGGTCGTACCGCAAGGCGAGGCCGTCAGGCGTTTCTTCATAAAAGGCTTCGGCCTCCTCGCGCCAGCGGACAGGGGGCACGTCCGGAAACGCGGGGGCCATCAGCGCGGTCAGCGTCTCTGCTGCCTGTTCCCAGGTTTTTGACGCCGGGCGCCGGCCCACATATTCCATGATCCGTGCAATGCCGCCGGGTGGGATCTCTGGGCCGACGTCATTCAGGATCACTGCTGTCAGCCGGTGCTTGGCCGTGGCCGCCAGGGCCATCGCCACCAGCCCGCCGCGCGACGTGCCAAGAATGGCGGCTTGATCAAGGCCCAGATGGTCCAGAAGCTCCAGCACATCCTGCGCCTCACGCAGAACGTTATAGTTCATAAAATCCGGGTCATGGTCCGACTGTCCGCGGCCCCGGGCGTCGAGGGTGATCAACCGGCAGCCTGTGGCATGCGGCGCAAAATAGCGGAAATCCCGGCTGTCCCGCGTCAGGCCCGCAAGGCAGATCAGCGGCAGCCCTGCGCCGCTGCCGGAAAAGAACAGGCGCAGCCCGTCAGACGTTTCAAAAAACGGCATGTCTGCTCTCAGCCCTTGGCGAGATCGGGAATTGTTGTCAGATCCGGCAGGATATGTGCCGGTTTCCAAGGCAGCCGGTCCACCGGCTCGCCCGCACGGTTCACCCAGGCGGTGACAAAGCCATAGCCCGAGGCCCCTGCCGCATCCCAGCCGTTGGAGGACACAAACAGCACCTCTTCCTTGGCGCAGCCAAAACGCTTGCCGACGAGATCATAAACACTGCTGTCAGGCTTGAAGATACCGACGCTTTCAACCGAAAGCACATCATCCAGCATGCCGCTCAGCCCGGCGGACTGCACTGCGCCATCCAGCATCGCCGGGGAGCCGTTTGACAGGATCGCGGTGTTCATGCCTGCATCCTTCAGCGATTGCAGCATGGCTGGCACTTCCGGATAGGCCTGCAGCTCCCAGTAGAGATCCAGCAGCCGCTGCCGCAGGGCCGCGTCACCCGCCAGCCCGGTGGCCTCCATTGCCCAATCCAGCCCATCCTGGGTCACGTCCCAGAAATCAGCGTGGGCCTGGGTGATTGCGCGCAGCCAGGTGTATTGCAGCTGCTTCAGCCGCCAATGGCTGGCCAGCTCGGCCCAGCTGTCCTGCAGATGCGGAAATTCGGGCTCGCCGGCGGCCTGGCGGGCAGCGGCTGCAACATCGAACAGGGTGCCGTAGGCGTCAAAGATACAGGTGGTGATTGGCATAGCTCCCTCCCTTCGGCGACAGTTGCATGAAGCCCATGGCAGGGCAAAGCGGGAAATTGTACCCATACGGGTTTACATCGCGTCCCCGGGCGTTACGCTGCACCCCTTTATCAACCCGCAACCGATTGGAGGTCTCATGACCGGGGTAAAGAACGGCGACACCGTGCGCATCCACTACACAGGCAAGCTGACAGACGGCACAGTCTTTGACAGCTCGGAAGGCCGGGATCCGCTGGAATTCACCGTGGGCGCAGGCCAGGTCATCGCGGGAATGGATGCCGGTCTTGGCGGTATGGGTGTGGGTGAAAAGAAGACCCTCGAGATCCCCTGTGCCGAGGCCTATGGCCCGATCAACCCTGCCGCCCGCCAGGAAATCCCGCGCGAGGGCATCCCCGCCGATATCCCGCTGGACCTAGGCACCCAGCTGCAAATGCAAAGCCCCGAGGGCCAAGTGCTGCCAGTGACGGTCGTGGAAGTCAACGACGAGACCGTGACACTGGATGCTAATCATTTCCTGGCGGGTAAGGATCTGGTTTTCGACATTGAACTGGTTTCTGTGAACTGAGCCTGGGTCTTCGGGCAGGGCATGTTCTTGCATTCAGCAGCGGGCTGCCTGACGGCTTGCAGAAACCGAAGCTGATAAGCCGGACAGGCTAAAAAAATTAGGCGCCCATGCGGGCGCCTTTTCTTTTGCTCAAGCGGATCGGTACATCACAGGTGATCCGGCTGCGGCATGCCCAGGATGTGGAAACCGCCATCCACGCGAATGATCTCGCCGCTGGTGCAGGCGCCCGCGTCCGAGGCCAGGTAGACCGCGGTACCGCCAACCGCCTCCAGCGTCGCGTTGTCACGAAGCGGCGCGTTCTGGGCTGTGTGCTTGAAAGTCTTGCGCGCACCGCCGATGGCGGCTCCAGCAAGTGTCTTCATCGGGCCGGGAGAAATCGCGTTCACGCGGATGCCTTCCGGACCCAGATCGTTGGCCAGGTAGCGGGTTGCCGATTCCAGCGCCGCCTTGGCTACACCCATCACGTTGTAGTTCGGAACCACCTGGTTCGAGCCCTGGTAGGTCAGCGTCAGCAAGGTACCGCCGTTTTCCTTCATCAGCGGATAGGCCCGGCGCGCCACCTCGATAAAGGAATAGGCAGAGATATCCAGCGAGTTTTTGAAGTTCGCCCGGCTGGTATCAAGGAAGCGTCCTGTCAGCTCGTTCTTGTCCGAATAGGCGATCGCGTGGACAACGAAGTCAATCGCGGGCCAGCGGCCTGCCAGCTGTTCAAACGCCGCGTCCAGCGAGGCATCATCGGTGACATCAACATCAACCATGAAGTCAGAGCCGACGCTCTGCGCCAGCGGCTCCAGCCGTTTGCCAAAAGCTTCGCCCTGGTAGGTAAAGGCCAGCTCGGCACCGGCCTCCGCCATTGCCTTGGCAATGCCCCACGCGATGGAGCGGTCATTGGCAACGCCCATAATCAGGCCGCGTTTGCCTGTCAGCAGTCCCGCCATCGTCACTTATCCCTTGTATTTGCTCAGAACCATCGAGCCATTGGTGCCGCCAAAGCCGAAGCTGTTGGTCATCACCGAGTCGAGGCCGGCGTTTTCCACCAGGCTGGTGGCAATCTCGCCCGGCAGGATGCCTTCGGCGAGGGTCTCTACATTGATCGAGGGGGTAATGAAATCATTGTCCAGCATCAGCAGGCAGAAGATCGCCTCCAGCGCGCCGGCCGCACCCTGGGCATGGCCGGTCATCGATTTGGTCGAGGAGATTGGCGGCACCTTGCCCTCACCGAAAACCCGGCGGGCCGCTTCGACTTCGCCCACGTCACCGACCGGGGTCGAGGTGCCGTGCGCGTTGATGTAGTCCACCTTGCGGCCCTCTGGCAGGGTCGACAGCGCCAGGCGCATCGCCCGCTCGCCGCCCTCACCGGACGGGGCCACCATGTCGTGGCCGTCGGAGGTGGCGGCAAAGCCGGTCACCTCTGCATAGATTTTCGCGCCGCGCGCCAGCGCGTGCTCCAGATCCTCCAGCACCACAATGCCGCCGCCGCCGGAGATCACAAAACCGTCGCGGTCCTGGTCAAAGGCACGGGAGGCTTTTTCCGGATCGTCGTTTTTCTTAGAGGACATCGCGCCCATGGCGTCGAACAGGCAGGACAGAGTCCAGTCAAGCTCCTCGCCGCCGCCGGCAAACATCACGTCCTGCTTGCCCATCATGATCTGCTCCGCCGCGTTGCCGATGCAATGCAGCGAGGTCGAGCAGGCCGAGGTGATCGAGTAGTTGATGCCCTTGATCTTAAACGCAGTCGCCAGGTTGGCGGAAATGGTGGAGGACATGCATTTCGGCACCGCAAACGGACCGATCCGCTTGGTGGCGCCGGACTTCAGCACAGTTTGATGCGCCGTCAGCATGGCCGAGGTCGACGGGCCGCCGGAACCGGCCACCAGCCCAGTGCGCTCGTTGACCACCTGATCCTCGGACAAGCCCGCATCGGCGATTGCCTGGCTCATAGCGATATGCGCATAGGCCGCACCCGGACCCATGAAGCGCAGAGTGCGCTTGTCCACATGCTCGGCCACGTCGATTTTCAGCGTGCCGGCCACCTGGCTGCGGAAGCCATGCTCGGTCATCTCCGGGCTGGCAACGATGCCGGATTTGCCGGCTTTCAGCGAAGCGGTGACCTCTTCGGCATTGTTCCCGATGGAGGAGACGATCCCCAGACCGGTGACGACGACACGGCGCATACGTGCACTCCCTTGTTTGCTTAAGCCTTACTAGGCTTTGAGGGGGGCAGGTGCAAGATGGGTTGGGTTTTGGCGGGATTTAGGATGTGCCCGAGCTTTTTCCCGCGATCGTTGCCGTAGTCGTTTAATGTACGGTCCATCAACCAATTCGCCGGGAGGCAAATCTAGTGCACAATTAATCACTGACGCCCAGCTTTCATCTTTCAAGTTGAAATCGCTTTTTAATGCGCTGGTGGTGTTGCAGGCCTCGTCCTGCACACGTTGAAAAAGCGCTCGGCAAAAGTCGGCTTTGGAGGCTCGTGAGCTGTCCAGTGCGGCCTTGGTTACTTCGTCGTGTATGGAGAGCTGAGTGTTTTCTGCATCCAATCCAAGGACGTCCACCACATCAGATAGTGAAGGCCAGTACTTCATGTCGTATCTTGCCGACAGGGCTTTCAAATCCTCTTCAACCCAGTTCTTGAACAGGTAGTTTTGGCTCGAAGCCTCCCTGATAGCACTAATAATGTGGAATTGCGTTCCTGTGCCGAAGCTATTGCGGTTTTGTATTTCCTGTCTTTCGGCCAATAACGCTGCGAGCCGATCAGCTGCTTCAGCTATGCATTCATTGACTTCTTTCAGTCGTGCTTTGTCGTGGCGCATTGAGGAAATGCTATCCGGGTTCCATGCAAAGACAGCGCACATCAGGGAGTCGAAGAATAGGTAGATAGCGGTCGCACAACCTCCCGTCTGCTCAATGAGGTCTTCGTAAGCGATTGTGAGTTCGTTACGTCGTCCGAGCATCCGTTCCTGTAGATTTGTCCATGTTTGCGGCAGGCCGCGCTCGGCGCAATTGGACCAATGCTCTTTCAGAATGCCCTCGCAAATTTCAGTGGCAGTAAATGGCTTACCCATACGTTGTCCTCCAAGGTATTATTTAGCCGCCAGAGTGTTGCAGGCTCTTATCGGCCTGTCGGTACCCGAAGCAGAAAAAAGTAATGCACGCTTAGGTACTTCCCAAGCGTGCACACAAAAAGAGAACAAGTGAGGTGGCTCAGCTCTCGCTGAGCGCCACTTTCATGTCCTTGACCTGATAGATTACTTCGCCGTCTGCCTCGACGATGCCGTCAGCAACGCCCATGGTCAGGCGGCGGGTCTGGATGGCCTTGGTGAAGTTGATGCGATAGGTCAGCATTTTGCGGTCCGGGCGGACCATGCCGGTCAGTTTCACTTCGCCCACACCCAGCGCATAGCCGCGGCCCTGCCAGCCGCGCCAGCCCAGGTTGAAGCCGGTCAGCTGCCACAGGCCGTCCAGGCCCAGGCAGCCGGGCATGATCGGGTTGCCGGGGAAGTGGCAGTCAAAGAACCACAGGTCCGGGGTGATGTCGAATTCGGCAATCACATGGCCCTTGCCATGCTCGCCGCCGTCGCCGGAGATCTCGGTGATGCGGTCCATCATCAGCATCGGCGGCGCCGGCAGCTGGGCATTGCCCGGCCCAAACAGCTCGCCCCGCGCGCATTTCAGCAAATCGTCCTTGTCAAAGCTGCTGGGGTAATCGGCCATCCGGTCGCATCTCCTGCGTGAGGTTCGTGTGTAGGTATCTGGAACCCTGTAGCACCGGGCCAAAGGGTCCCGCAAGGGTACCCTGCGTCACTTCCTGCGCTGAATGTGCCACAGGCGCGGAAGAAATTACTGCGTTAGCTGCGAATGAATTTCATTTGAAAAACCTGAGGTGTTGCTCCTATATATACGGTCAGCAACGCGATGCAGGACCTGCTCATGACGCCAAACAGCGAAGAAGTGGCCACACGCTGGCTGACAGATGCCGGGCTGCGGCCCACCCGGCAGCGGGTTGCGCTTGCCGAATTGCTGGTAGGCGACGGCAAGCACCGCCACATCACCGCCGAAAGCTTGTTTGAGTCGGCCAAGAAAAACGGCGCCGCGGTGTCGCTGGCTACCGTCTACAATACCCTTCGGGCCTTCTGCGACGCGGGCGTGCTGCAGGAAATCCCGCTGGACGGCTCCAAAAGCTATTTCGACACCAACACCCACGACCATCCCCATTTCTTCTGGGAAGATGAGGGGCGCGTCAGCGATGCGCCTGCGCAGGAACTGGTGATTCACAAGCTGCCGGAGGCGCCGGAGGGGATGGAAATCGCCTCAGTCGATGTGGTGATCCGCCTGCGCAAGGTCTGACCGCCTGGTGCTCAGCGCCATTCTAAGAAAGTTCTGTGCCTGATACGCCACGGAGGTCACAGGCAGATCCGCATGTGCGGCCAGAATCACCGGCTCTTCAGCCCCCGCATCGGTGACTCGTACTGCGCATAAGGTTTTGCCGTCATAGCTCATTCTGCCAGGCGGCAGGCTGTAGCTGATGCCGACACCTTCGCCATTGGCCGCCAGGCTGCGCAGAAGCTCCAGCGAATCTGCCCGGTGCGCAATCCGCGGCACCAGCCCATGCGCTTTGAACAGCCCCAGCATATGCTGCACCGACAGGCCCTCCTGCGACAGTACCAGCGGGTGCTCTGCCAGCTCTGCTAGAGAAATAACGCCGCGTGCCGCCAGCGGATGATCCGGCGGCACCAGCGCGTGCGGTGACAGCCGCTTCAATTCTGCCCGGCTGAAGCCTGCGTCCAGACCCAGGTCATAGGTGATCGCCAGATCCGCCTCACCTTCGGACAGGGCAGTAATCAGCGAATCAAAGCCGCAGGCCCGGTGACTGATTTCCACCTCTGGCATGGCAAGACGCAGTGCTTTCAGGGCAGGGGCCAGCAGGAAGGGGGCAAGATCGGAAAAGCAGACCAGCAGCAGACGCTGCTGCCCGGCGCTTGTTCCCTTGGGGTCTTCCAGCAGGGCTGCCTGCTCCAGCAGCGCCTGGGCGTTTTCAGCAAACAGCCTGCCCTGCGGAGTCATCGCCAGCGCCGCCCCGCGGCGGCGCAGGAACAAAGGATGGCCCAGATGGTCCTCGATCCGGCTCAGCGCCGCGGAAAGCGCAGGCTGGCTGACATGCACGGCCTCCGCCGCGGCGGACAGGCTGCCATGCCGGGCCACGGCGCAGATGTATTCGTAGTGGCGCAGAGTTAAATATAACATGGGTCGAAGGGTATATTAGAAAGATATGATTTGAAACTATGCCTGTGCTGCGGCAGGAATAGCGCATCAGAATTGCATCATTCAGCAGCGGAGGCAGAAATGGTCCACCCCCTCATCACCCAGGAACATGTGGAGCAGTTTCAGCGCGACGGCGTTGTGCTGATCCGGGGTTTGTTTGCGGAACAGGTCGAATTGCTGCGCGAGGGCGTTGCCGCCAATATGAAAAACCCGGGCCCCTATGCCTCTGAGAACAAGAAGGAGGGCCAGACAGGCCGCTTCTTTGACGATTACTGCAACTGGACCCGCATTCCGGAATTCCAGCAGGCCATCAAACAATCGCCGGTCGCCGAGGTTGCAGCCGACCTGATGAAATCCACTTCGGTGCAAATGTTCCACGACCACGTGCTGGTCAAGGAGCCGGGCACCTCGATGGCGACACCCTGGCACCAGGACGGCCCCTATTATTTTGTCGAGGGTCAGCAGACAATCAGCTTCTGGTCGCCGCTGGACGAGGTGAAGGAGGCTACCCTGCGCTGCGTGGCGGGATCGCACAAATGGGAAAAGGAAGTGCTGCCGACCCGCTGGGTGTCGGAGGAGGATTTTTTCCCGGATGAGGGCCAGTACATGGCGATCCCGGACCCGGACGTGGAGGACGGCATGACGGTGCTGGAGTATGAAATGCAGCCGGGCGATGCGGTGGCTTTCAACTACAAAATTCTTCACGGTGCCCGCGGCAATACTTCAACGTCGCGCCGCCGTGCGTTCTCGCTGCGGCTGGTCGGGGACGATGCGCGCTATGTGGAGCGCCCCGGCCGTACTTCACCGCCGTTCCCAGGCCACGATATGCAGCCTGGTCAGCGCCTGCGCGAGGATTGGTTCCCGGTGCTGCTGCAGCGGTAAAGGGGAGGGGGCTTTGCCCCCTCAGGCCTGATGGCCTTCACCCCCAGAGTATTTGGGGCCAGAAAGAAGCAGAAGCGTGCAACTCCGGTTGCGCGCTTATTTCTTCAGGTCGCGGCGAATGCCCATGTTCTCGGCGTTGGAGAAGGAGCAGGTCTTGCAGATGCCGAACTGCTTGAGGAAGCCGCGTTTGCGCGCGCGGGCGGCCTCGTCAGAACGGTAGGCGGCAAGAAAGCCGTCCTGTTCCACATTGGGCAGCTGGATCACCTGGTCATAGTCAATACAGCACAGGCCCAGGTCGCCGTTCCAGAATACCACCGATTGGAACAACGGCACCGTGCACATGGCGTGGCTGGTGTGGCGCGGGTGGCGGCGCAGCTCTTTCTGGCGCGGCAGGAAATGCGCAAACTCGCGTTTCTGGTCAGCAGAGGTGTAAGACCCGATCGAGAAGGTCTTGAACCGCACCCTGTCAAAACCGGCCTCCTTGGCCCAGGTCTCCATCTCGTCCATCTGCGGTTCCGAATAGCTGGTCAGCAGGGTCTGCAGCACCGTGACTGGCGACTTGGAGCCGATCTCCTTCTTGATGGTCAGGAACTCCTCGATGCTGGATTTCACCTTGTCGAAATCGGAATTGACCCGGTAGGTCTCCTGCGCCTCTTTCGAAAACCCGTCCATGCAGAGGTTCACCCGCGCGAGGCCTGAGCGGATCAGCCGCTCGCTCATTTCCGGGGTCAGCCTTGTGGCGTTGGTCGAAAGATAGGTGTCATGGCCGTTTTCATGCGCATATGCGATGAAATCCGGCAGGTCCCTATGCAGGGTTGGCTCCCCGGAGAAGCTGAAATAGATCGCTGGTTTCTCACGCTGATCCTTGAAGTCATCAATGATCTTGCGGAACACATGCGGCTTCATCATGCCGCGCTTGCGCTGCATAGCAAAGGTCACCGGGCAGACCGGGCAGCGCAGGTTGCAGCTGTTGGTGGCGTCAATAATGATGATCTTGGGCGGGCGGCGGAAATAGGCCAGCGGCAGGAACCGGGCCAGGAAGTGCAGCGCCCGCTCGTGCAGGCCCGGGGGCTTGGCGGGCAGGTCCGGCTGCGCGGTTTCCGGACTTAGGTCCGGCACGGGGGCGAGATCTTTCATGCAGTTGCCTCACGAAAAGCTGCGTTTGCGATCTACCTTAAGGCCCGCACAGCGTCTGGCAAGTTTTCGCGCCGTCACATTGCGTGAGCTTTGCGTGAACGCGGTTGCGCGGCGGTGCGGATTCCGGCTTAGCAGCGGCCGCTTTGCCCGTCGCTTTTGGACAAGAATACCGGTTCCGGATGCGGTCAGCTGACCTCGGAGCGGCCCGCGGCATGCGAACGCGGGCCTGCAGCCAGCGGCAGGGAGAGACCGGAGTGACACAGTCTGACAGCAAGACCGGAACCGCGAAGCGGATCCATCCAGCAACCCCGGCAGAACGCCTGAACCGGATCACCGAAGACGCCATGTGCATTGGCTGCGGCCTGTGCCAGTCGGTGGCCGGGCCGCAGACCGTGCGCATGGAGAGGGCGGAAACGGGCTATGAGCGTCCGGTGGTGCAGGGGCATCTGACCCATGAAACCGTCGACCGCATCATGGATGTCTGCCCCGGCACCCGGGTCGAGGGGTTGCCGGAGGCGGAGCTGGATGGGGCCGCCAAACACGATCTGATCTGGGGGGCTTATCAGCATATGTCCCTGGCCCATGCCGCCGACCCGGAAGTGCGGCACATCGGCTCCACCGGCGGGGTGCTCACGGCGCTGGGCATGTTCTTGGTCGAAACCGGCGAGGTTGATTTCATCCTCCACGCCAAAGCCTCCGCAAAAATGCCGGCATTTGGCGAGCGCGCCGTCTCGGATACCGCCGCTGGCGTTCTGGCCGGGGCGGGCTCCCGCTATGGCCCCACGGCACCGCTTATTGATGTGCTGGAGCAGCTGGACAAGGGACGTCCTTTTGCCTTTGTTGGCAAGCCGTGCGACATCGCCGCCTTGCGCAACCTGGCACGGACAGACGCGCGGGTGGATGAACTTGTCAAATATATGCTGACGCCGGTCTGCGGCGGCTTCATGCCGCCCCAGGGCATGTCCCGGTTCCTGGAGCAGGACCTGGGGCTGGACCCGGCGCAGGTCACCGGACTGCGCTACCGCGGTTACGGCTGCCCCGGCCCGACCCGGGTGGAGATGGCGGACGGCACCGTGTTGGAAAAACGATACACCGATTTCTGGGGCACGGATGAAAGCATGTGGGTGCTGCCCTTCCGCTGCAAGGTCTGCCCTGATGGCATCGGCGAATCCGCGGATATCGCAGCCTCCGACACCTGGCCCGGCGGTTCGCCGGATCCGGAGACCGAAGACAGCGATCCTGGCACCAACGCCATTGTGGTGCGCAGTGCCCGCGGTGCGGACCTGGTGCGCCGCGCGGTGGAGGCAGGGTATTTGACCGTCACCGGGGAGGTGGATCCGCGCTACATGGACAGCGTGCAGCCGCATCAGCGCAACAAGAAGCTGGCCGCGGGCGCCCGCCATGAGGGCCTGCGCGCCGAGGGCTGGACAGTGCCGCGCACCGCCCGCTTGCGCCTGGATGCGCTGACAGAGGCGCTGGGGCCGGAACAGGCCGCCCGCCAGCGCGACGGCACCCGCGAACGGGTGCGGAACGGCAAGGCGTTAGAACCGGAACCCCGGCCGGCAGAATAGGCAGGTGGCAGGCAGCATTGGTGTCTGCGGGTCCCTGCAATGCTTCTATCGCTCCTGTGGCCTGGACAGTCAGGATCAACTTGCTTGGGTTGTGAGGCAATCCTGACGGGCTGCGCGCGTGTCCGCGGCCCGGGCGGCGTCGGGTCAACCGGCAAAACGTGCTCTTTGGACTGAGAGCTATTGTGCCTGTCATTTTCTGAAGATTTGGTGGAGCCTAGCGGGATCGAACCGCTGACCTCCTGCATGCCATGCAGGCGCTCTCCCAGCTGAGCTAAGGCCCCAAACCTTTCCGCTTTTCAGTGTCCGTTCCGTTTCCGGTGCGGTCCGTCTTGCGGTGTGAGCGTCGTTTACGGGACGGCGGCGCGGGCTGCAAGCGGAAAATGCGCCGGGTTCCAATTTTTTTGCCGGCCCGCGGGACGGACGGTCCGGGAACAACATGCTGTGCCCCCGAACCGCTTGAACAGTCTCAGGAATCGTCGTCCGGGGACGACATGTCGGCGATGTCGTCCAGCGAGACGTTGTCATCATCATCGTCGTCGTCCAGAACGTCATCGCCCAGATCGACATCGACGTCGTCATCATCATCCAGGACCACGTCATCCGTGTCCATGTTCTCTTTGGCCTTCAGGGTGGCCGCGTCTTCGGCATCCGCCTCGATCATCCGGGTCTTGCCGGTATCCAGCTCGACCACCTCGCCGGTGTAGGGGCTGACGATCGGGTCCTTGTTCAGGTCATAAAAGCGCTTGCCTGTGGTGGGGCAGACGCGCTTTACACCCCATTCTTCCTTGGGCATGTGGATCCCCTTGATTTACTGGTGAGTCGTATCGACGATTCCGGTGCCTTGCCATATGAGGGGGGCACTGTCAAAGCCTAAGCCTGGAAAGGGGCGCGCGTATGGCCGAACATCACCTGCCCGGGGAGCCGCCGGTGCCGCTGACCCTGCGCCGTTCGGCACGGGCGCGGCGGATCAGCCTGCGCATTTCCTCGCTGGACGGGCGGGTGACTCTGACCCTGCCCAAGAATCTTCCCGAACAGGCCGCTCTGGACTTCGCCGGGGAAAAGGCGGACTGGATCAGGTCGCATTTGGAGCAACACCCGCAAGCGGTGGAGGCTGCCTTTGGTGCGGTGCTGCCCATCGACGGGCAGAACAGGGTGATCGAACGCGCAGAGGGACGGCGCATCCTGCTGGACGCGGGCCGCATCGCAGTGCCGGGCAGCAGCCCGGGAAGGCCCCTACAACGCTATCTCAAGGAACTGGCCCGCAACCGGCTGGCCGAGGCCTCCGATTTCTATGCGGCCCGGCTGGGCAAGAGCTACAGCCGCCTGACCCTGCGCGATACCCGCTCGCGCTGGGGCTCCTGCACCGCGGACGGCGGGCTGATGTATTCTTGGCGGCTGATCCTGGCACCGCCTGCGGTGCTGCGCTATGTCGCCGCTCACGAGGTGGCGCATCTGGCGGAAATGAACCATTCGCAGGCGTTCTGGGACACGGTGGAACGCATCCATGGCCGCTGGAACGAACCCCGCGCCTGGCTGCGCAAAAACGGCGCCAGCCTGCACCGCTACCGGTTCGGCGAATGAAATCAGTGCTTTGACACGGTGAAAGCCCGGGCTAAGCTGGCGCCAAGTTCCAGTTGCCAGTTCCCGGTCAAAAGGCCTGTTCCCCGTGTCAGATAAGCCGCAAAGACGCCTTGCCGCCATCTTCATGCTGGATGTCTCCGGCTTCAGCCGCCTGATGGCCGAGGATGAGGCCGGCACGCTGAACCAGGTGCTGGCGCAGCAGCAGACCCTGATTGCGCCGGCCATCCGCAGCCATGGCGGCCGTATCGTCAAGCTGATGGGTGACGGGGTGCTGGCATTGTTTCCCAGTGTGATCTCAGCGGTGGAGGCCGCAGCGCAGATCCAGGCGGATGCGGCGCGGACCCGGCATCTGCAGCTGCGCGTCGGGATCAACCTGGGCGAGGTGCTGATCGCGCAGGGCGATGTCTACGGCGACGAGGTGAACATTGCCGCGCGGTTGGAAGCCCTCGCACAGCCTGGCGGCGTTGCCCTCTCGGCATCGGCCTATGACCAGGTCCGCAACCGCATCCCTTATGATTTTGAGGATTTCGGGCAGCATGAGGTCAAGAACATCCCTGATCCGGTGCAGGTGTATTTCCTGGGGGAGGAGCTGACCTCGCTGCCCGCCCTGCGCCGCAGCACCCAGCCGCCCAAGATGCCCAAGACGCCAGATGCGGCAGCGCCCAGGGCTATGCGGCCCACGCTGCTGCTGCTCGCAGGCTGCCTGGGCGCCGCGGCAGCCGTGGCCGGGCTTTGGGGGTGGCAGCAGGCGGCCCGCTTGAACGGCGCTGCTGCGCCGGTGCCCGGCAGGCCTGCTGCTGTGTCCTTCCAGGGCAGCCCGGTGATTGCGGTGCTGCCCTTCACGGCCGACATGCTGCCGCCTGGCCTGGCCCAAGCAATTTCCGGGGAGGTGACCCGCAGCCTGGCCCCCGCCACCGGCGTCCGCATTACCGCCCCGGCCAGCGCCCGTGCCGCCGCAGGCCTGCTGCCGGGGGAGGCGGCAGCACTGCTCGGTGCGGATTTCGTGGTAGCGGGCCATTTTCCGGGCACGCTGCAGGAGGGGGTGCGGCTGGAAATCCTCCAGGCCCGCCGCGGCACCGCCGGCGAAGCCGGAGCAGAGCCGCTCAGCATCCTGCCGCCGCAGCCCGCTTTGGCCCTCTCAGGCTTGGCGCCGGATCTGGCGGCCAGCGTGATCCGTTACTTCGGCAAGCCGCTGCCGGACCTTGCGCGCCCGGATACTCCTGACGGCGCTGTGCTTTTGCTGCTGCAGGCCCGCGGGCTGATGCTGCAAGGGGACCGGCGCGGCGCCGGTCAGGCGTTGCAGCAAGTGCTGGAAATGGCGCCCGGCTGGCCGGAGGCCCGGGCACTGGCCGCATACTGGCACCTGGATCCGCTGACCGGCCCGTTGCCGGGCCTGCCGCAGCGCGCGGCAGAGGCGGCGCAAATGGCAACGGACCTGCCCCCGCTGTCTGCAGTGTTGCAGCTGCGGGCGCTGGCGGCGCAGTTTGCCGGTGAAGGCGCCGAGGCGCTGCAGGTTGCAGAAACCCTCGCCCAGGCGTTTCCGAATGATGCTGATGGTCAGCTCCTGCGGGGCTGGCTTCTGCATCTGGCGGGGCAGGGCGGCGCGGCGCAAAAGGTACTGGAGCGCGTCCGCCGCCTGGACCCGCTGCCCGCACCGGAGGTGCTGACATTGCAATCCGCCCTTCATCTGGCCGCCGGTGAAGAGGCTTCGGCTGCTGAGGCCGCAGCCGAAGCGCTGTCTTTGCAGCCCGAAGCGCAGCAGGCCCTGGTGCTGCGCTGCGCCAGCCTGGCAGCGCTTGGGCGTTTTGAGGAGGCGGCCGCGGCCTGCGCACGCCTAAAGAATGCACCTCTCACCGTGGATCAGGCATCCGCGGGGTTTCCCTATTCGGCGCAGGCCCCGTTGCGCCGCCTGCGTACGGGCCTCAGCCTCGCCGGGCTTGCAGGCCGTCTGTGATCACGCGCGCGGATCTGTCCGCTTGACCGCTGCGCGCTTTGTGATCACATAGGCGGTATGACTCTGACTGCCCGCCCCTCTCCGGACGCTTCCGCCGCATCTCTTCCGGCCCATGACCGTGTCTACCGCACCTTGCGCACCCGCATCATGCATGGCGAGATCACCCCTGGCGCTGCCCTGACCCTGCGCGGCATTGGCCGCGAGTTCGAGGTCTCGATGACTCCCGCGCGCGAGGCCGTGCGCCGCCTGGCCGCCGAAGGGGCGCTGTTCCTCTCCTCTTCGGGCCGGGTCTCGACGCCGGAGCTGACGAATGAACGCATCGAGGAACTGGCCGCCCTGCGCGCGCTCTTGGAGGTGGAGCTGGCCAGCCGCGCCCTGCCGCGCGCCCATATGGCGCTGATCGACCGGCTGCAGACCATCAATTCCAATGTTGCCGAAATGGTCTCCAAACGGGATGCGGTCGGTTATATCCGCACCAACCTGGAGTTCCACCGCACTCTCTATCTGCGCGCCCAGGCGCCTGCGATGCTGGCGATGGCGGAAACCGTCTGGCTGCAGCTTGGCCCGACGATGCGGGCGCTTTACGGCCGCCTGCGCCGCACCGACCCGCCGCAGAACCACCGCCTGATTATCGCGGCCCTGAAGGCGGGCGACGAGCCCGGCCTGCGCCTTGCGGTGCGCTCGGATGTGACCCAGGGGCTGCGGCTGCTGGCGGGGTAGGCCCAGGATCCTGGCAGAGGGCCAGGAGACGGGCAGGGCGCTCCCGCCTGCTCCAGTCAATTTGAAAAATTGCCCTCTCAGTTGGGCCCGGCTCGGCGCTTCGGCGCCGAGC
>NZ_JBSWYB010000017.1:0-81737 GCF_056160905.1 Leisingera sp. ABD4_442
ACTCAGGTGAGAGTAGTGGCGTCCCATTCAACATCCTCCGTGCAAGCTTCTGTATTCGTACAGAATTTGCACTTCGTTTGTGAATCCACCCCCGGCAACAGAGAAAGGCAGGTAAGGCATATTATGGTAAAACAACAAGTCAGACCCGCAAAAGAGAAACGGGCCCCTTGAGGAGCCCGTTTGCAAAATCCGTTTGCTGATCCGGACCGGTGCCCGGCAGCAGGTCACTCGGTGGTGGTGGTGGTGGTGGTGCCGGTTTCGTTGTCGTCGTTGGCAACCACGCCGATCACAACCAGGCCGGCCACGGCACCGGCCACGGCGCCTGCGCTCAGGCCGCCGGCAGCACCGATGCCGCCGCCAGTGCCGCCTGCACCGGCTTCTGCGCCGGTCGGCGCAACGGCTTGCGCCGAAACGGCGGTTGCGGAGGCCAGGGCGGCCAGGGTCAGGGCGGTAAGAACAGTTTTCATTTTCAAACTCCTCAGGAGAACTATGGAAAGATGCGTTGAGGCGACCTTAGGCGAGGCGGGATCGCATTTCAACGTATGGAATAGCCGCAAAACTGTTGAAATCCGGTTTGTCCCGCGGAATTTTTCCGCCCGTTGCCGCAAAGCCGCGGGAAACGGGCGGTCTGCGCACAGCTGTCACAGCCGCAGCTGGCGGATCCGCAGATATCCGGTCTCCGGACCGGCCCATTGCCGCGATTGCCAGACCTGGTTGCGGCCGGGGCGGGAATCAACCCAGTAATCGTTGACGACCGCCCCGCCGGCGCCTTCGCAGCGCTCCTGCAGGTGGCGGGCGGGATGGCTCACTTCGACAATCTCCACCGGTGCCGGGCCCAAGTCATGCAGGCTGCAGGCCATGTTCAGCATCGCCTGGCCGTTGCCATTGGCACGCACCGCATAGCGCCGGGCGCCGCCATGCGCCGGGCCCGCCACGCCCTCGGCCGCAGGCACAGAGGCCGACAGCAGACCGCCGCCCAGGCCGCGGGTGGCAACCACCATGCCGCTGCGCAGGGCAACAGAGACATTGTCCTGAGTGCGCCAGACCTCGATCGCGCCGGGGCTGCCGTCGCGGCGGCTGAGGCTGCGGGTCAGATAGGCCTTTGCATCGCGGTTTTCGATCACCACTTCGATATAGGCCTGGGTCTGCTTGTCCAGCAGTGCCCGGGTCAGTTCCACCGGCGGCGGCGGCGCGCTGCGCAGCCTGGTGAACTGCTGGCCCACCGCCTTCAGCACTTCCAGCTCTGCCGGGTTTTGCTCCGGCCCGCGGGCGCAGCCCCCCAGCAGCAGCACCGCGGCCGCCAGCGCCGCAGCAGTTATCCGGATCATGCTCATTCCCAGAACCTCGCACGCTGTTCTTCCAGGCTCTTGCGGTGGGCCTCGCGCACCGAGCCGTAAAGCCGGTCCGGCACCGCCACCCGCTGGCCGCCGTCGCGCTGGGTCGGGCGGATGGTCAGGCCGAAACCGGAGCGCGACGGCTTGCCCAGCAGCCAGTCGACCGGGATGCGGAAGCGGAACCCCTTGTCAAAGGATCCCTCGCCGAAATCCTCGGCCGAGACATTGGTCAGGGTAAAGAAGGCGCCGACCAGGAAGCCGTTGTCGAACTCCCGGTTCAGGCTGAAGGTGCCGCCATAGTCGCCAGCCAGGTAGCGGCCTGCATCCACCTGCATCAGATAGCCCTTGCCCAGCTCGGCATAGGCCGAGGCATGGCCGGTGAAGGTGCGGTAGTCGCGGAAGGAGAAGCGCTGGTCGAAATCGCGCTGCACCACATAGTTGGCCTCGAGCCCCAGGCCGATGCGGCTGTTGACCGGCTTCCACAGAACCTCGCCCGAGACGCCGCCGAACATGCTTTCAAACAGGCCCGCGGTGGCGCGGGCATAGAGGTTGCGCCCGGGCTTCCACAGGCGGCTCACATAGAGGTTTTCCAGGGTGGTGCCGAATTGGGCATATTCCACCTGATCGGTGCGCACCCGCGGCAGCCGCGAGTTGGAGGCACGCCCGTTTGCCACATTGCCCCAGATCCGCTGGCGGATGGTGCCGGCGATGCGCCAGCCCGGTGCGGGCGAATAGGAGGCGTTGAAATTCAGGCCCGCATCCAGCCGGAACGGCCGCTCCGGATCGAAATAGGCAGGCTCTGTATAGGGACTGATGGAGGTGGCAAAAGCCGGATACAGCTCGCCCGAGAAGATCGCCTCTTCCGGCAGCGGCCCGGCATCCTGCACCCCCGCGGCGGCAAACAGCGCGTCTGACGCCTCGGCATCAAATTCCAGCGCCTCCAGGTCGGAGCGGCGGATCTCGATGGCCGACAGGCCGATGCCGCGGCGCACCGGCACCAGGCGGAAGGTCTCCACCGAGGGCGGCATCGTCTGCGCCAGGGCGCGGGCGGCCCGGCCCGCCGCCTGCCCCGCCGAGCGGTAGCGCGGGTTGCGGTAGCGCAGCTCAGCCGCGGTGCCGTCGAGCGTGATCGCCTCCAGCACCAGCCCGTCCGCCTTCAGCGCTTCCGCAGCCAGATCGCGGATCTTGCGGGACTTGGCCTCGCTGGCAGCCCAGTCCTGGCTCCAATGGCTGTCCTCGGTGGCCCATTGCACCCGCGGCACGATCGGGTGCGGCGCCGGCACTGCCATCGGCGTGGGCGGGTTGTTCGGATTGAGCTGAATCTGCGCGGTGACGCCGATTTCCGAGCCGTAGAGGTAATAGGCGCCCAGCCGCACCCGGTCGGAATACTGGTATTCGATGCCGTAATTGATTGAGGAGCGGCGCTCGAACACATCCGAGATCTGCGTCTCGGTCACATAGGCGTCGGTGGAATATTCCGCCTTCAGGCTCCAGCGTTCATCGGGCTGCCATTCAAAGCCGCCGAAGGGCGCGAAATCGCCGCGGAACCACTGGTCGGTCGACAGTTCGCCGCCGGTGCTGCCGCCCACGAATGTGGGGCGGTTGCCGCCGATATTGCCGATGGCGCCGCTGCTGCCGAGCCGCCCCCAGCCCAGGCCCGCCGACAGTTTCAGGCGGCCGGGCGCGCGGCCCCAGCCCAAAGCGGCGCCCTGAAACCGCTTGGTGGCGACAAAATATTCCGCCGCATAGACCCCGGTGCCGGCAAAATCCTGCAGCCCCATGGTGACCTCGGGCAGCCAGCCGCGCTCGCGCCAGAGCCGGGCGCGCACGTCAAAGCCGCGGTCGTAATAGGTGTCAAAGCCGAACAGCCGCAAATCCTGGATGCCGTTGTAGCGGAACGAGGCGCTGAGCCAGGGCAGCGCCTGGAAGGTGATGTTGTAGCGCGAGGTGCCGCCGAACCAGGAATAGGTGACCGCATACTGGCCGTCCGGCAGCATGTCAGCGCTCGGGGTGTCGATGATCCCGGGCGAGCCATAGAAGTTGAGGCTGGGCGGCGGCAGCGGCTTCAGCCGCGGCGCGGCCGCTTCGGTTCCGGGCGCGGCGCCATGGCCTGCCCGGGTGATCTCCGGCCCCTGCAGCCAGTGCTGGGCGCTGCCGGGCAGCGCCATCAGCCACAGCGCGGCCGCCGGGGCCGCCAGCCGCGCCGCCCGGGGCAGCCCACGGGCTGCGGTGCGGCGCAAAAGGGTCTTGGTCGGGGTCACGGGAAACCTGCCTTTGGAACTGCCTGCTGCCGGGCCGCTTTGCCCGGCCCTCTCACCTGTTGCCCCGCTTAGAGCATGAATGGCCGGGCCGGATCAATTGCCGCGGCGCGGGCGGCGGAAGTTTCCCCGCCACTGCAGCCCCGGCGCCGCACCCGTACCCGCGCCAGGGCTTGCAATTACGGGGCTTGCACCGGCCCTGATACGGGGATTTCCGCAGGATCAGGAAGTCTTGCGCCCGGCCTCCAGCGGCTGGCAGTAGCCCTCGACCCAGCGCTGGATCACCTGCCGCGCCGCCGCCTCGTCGCCCGCCGCCACCGCCTGGCGCAGGCTGCGCAGGAAGCCCGCGACCTCGATCTCCGACAGCACGGTCTCGCGGGCGCAGAAGATCTTGGGATGGCGGGTATGGATCAGCTCCTCGCTCAAGGTCAGCTCCTCCTCCATCTTCTCGCCGGGGCGCAGCCCGATGATCTCGATGGCGATATCGCCCTCCGGATGCTCTGCATCGCGCACGCTGTGGCCCGCGCTTTCGATCACCTGGCGGGCCAGCTGCAGGATCGGCACCGGCTCGCCCATATCCAGCACAAAGACCTCGCCGCCCTGAGCCATGTCGCCCGCCTGCAAGACCAGCTGCACCGCCTCGCTGATGGTCATGAAGAAGCGGCGCACATTCGGGTCGGTCACGGTGACCGGGCCGCCGCGGCTGATCTGCTCCTGGAACAAGGGCACCACTGAACCGCTTGAGCCCAGCACATTGCCGAAGCGCACCATGGTGAACACCGTGCGGCCCCCGAACCGGGTCGCCAGGTCCTGCACGATGAGTTCCGCCATGCGTTTGGAGGCGCCCATCACATTGGCCGGGTTCACCGCCTTGTCGGAAGAAATCAGAATGAAGCGCTCAACCCCTGCCCGCGCCGCGGCGCGGGCCAGGGTCTGGGTGCCAAAGACATTGTTGGCCAGGCCCGGCAGCGGGTTCGCCTCGACCAGCGGCACATGTTTGTAAGCCGCCGCATGCAGCACCACCTGCACCTGATGGGCACTCAGCACCATCCGCACCTGGCGCGGATCAGTGACCGAGCCCAAGACCGGCACCAGTTCGATGCCCGCGGCCTCGGCCAGGGGGCCAAGCTCCTGATGCACATTGTAAAGCGCCAGCTCGCTGAGTTCGAACAGCACCAGCTTCGAGGGCCGGCAGGTCAGCACCTGGCGGCACAGTTCCGAACCAATCGAGCCGCCGGCACCGGAGACCAGCACCGCCTTGCCCTGGTAGGAGCCGGCCGCTTCCTTCAGGGGCACATTGCGCGCAGCCCGGCCCAGAAAGGCCTGCGGCGCCACCGGCGTCAGCTTGTCGACCAGGGCCTCCTCGCCGATCAGCTGGGCAAAGGAGGGCAGCGCCTGCACCTCCAGCCCCAGTTTCTGCAGCCGCTGGGTGATCTGCGCCTGGCGCGGCTGGCTCTGCGAGGGCATCGCCAAGAGCACCCGGCTGATCTGGCGCGCCTGCACGATCTCGGAAATCCGCGTGGGCGCAAAGACCGGCAGCCCGACCAGGGTCAGCCCCTGCAAGGAGGAATTGTCATCGGCAAAGGCCACCGGGTCGATGCCGTCATGGGCCTTCAGCGCCTGGGCCAGCTGGGTGCCGGTATTGCCCGCGCCATAGATCAGCACCCGGCAGCGCGGCTGGGCGCGGCGGTAGACCGCCAGCACCACCTGCAGCATCGCCGCACGGGTCACCACCATGAACAGGAAATAGCAGATCGCAAACACCACATGGGTGCCGGGCGGCAGCGCCGGGCCGAACCCCGCAGCCAGCAGCGCCAGCACCAGCGCACTGCCGCCCGCCAGCAGTGCGCTTTGCGCCGCGGCATGGCGCTCATAGGCGTTGAGCTGCACATGCGGCAGCCCCAGCCACAGCGCCAGCCCGGCCGCAGAGGCCAGCACATAGGGCAGCACCGGCAGCAGCGCCCCCAAGGTCGCCAGCGCCGGATCCGGCAGCGGCTGCACTTCCAGGGTGAACAGCAGCGCCAGCGGCAAAAGCGCCAGGTCGGCGGCCAGGAATACATAGGATTTCTGCCTGCGCGATAGCGCACTGATCAGATTATACATGCCCGCCTGTCCTCAACTGCCATGTGCTGCTGCCTGCACTTTTTATCCTGCGGCCCTGCCATGCCTGCCCGCAAAAGCCCGGGCGGCAGGGGAAATGACTAAACCAATATGGCGCGGCGGAAACCTCCGCACCGCTCTTAAAACGTAATTCCTATCATAACCGGTTTTCTGTCTATTACCCGGTTTTCCTCTGCTAAAAAACCGCGGAGCGGCGAAAAACCGCCGCTTTCGCCCCGCGATTGCCATGCTTGCGCCGCCGCCGCGCCGCAATCCTGCGCCGGCCTCCGCAACAGGGCCGCAAAAACAGTCAGAACGGGAATCAGCGCCCCCGTACGCTACCCTCGGCGGAAGATATTGCCAATGGTCTGAAACACGATGTCGAAGTCGTAGCACATGCTCTGATGGCGCTGGTAGATCAGGTCCAGCCGCGCCTTCACCGGCACGCAGGCGCGGGAGTAGACCGCATCGGTCTCTTCGGCGCTGCCGCAGCGCGCCAGGAGCGCCGCCTCGTGGCGGTGATAGGTGATCGAGGCCAGCCCGGTGACCCCGGGGCGCGATTTCAGCACCTCGGCGTAGATCTCCGGATGCGCCTCGACATACTGCCTGAGCGGCGGGCGCGGCCCGACAAAGGAGATATCGCCCTTCAGGATGTTCCACAGCTGCGGGAACTCATCCAGCCGCTTGGAGCGCAGCCAGGCGCCGGTGCGGGTGATGCGGGCGGCCTTGTCGCCGCCGGAGACGCCCGTATCGGTGTCCGCCACGGTCATGGTCCTGAGCTTCCAAAGCATGAAGGGCTGATCCACCCCCTTCATCCGCTCCGCCACATAAAACAGCGGCCTCCCCTCTTTCCACAAGAGCCATCCCAGCAGCAGCAGCAGCACAGGCCCCAGCACCACGATCAGCAGAGCGGCGAAGAAAAGGTCGAAAATCCGTTTGCGCCAGGTCATCGGCTGCTCTGCTCCTTGTTCAATTGCGGCTCTAATCCGGCCCATTCTGCCGCCATGGCGCCCGGATCCGCCGGCGCCAGCTCAAAGGGCAAAAGCGCCTGCAGCCGGGCCGTGTCCAGCGCCACCTCAGGGATGGCCGCCTGCGGCGCCGGGGTCCAGGCAAAGGGGCGCCCTGCCGCCGCCAGCAGCGCTGCCATTTCCACCGCGCCGGGCTGCGCGATGTTGAGCGCGGGCGGCAAGCCCGGCGCCTGCAAGAGCGCCGCCAGCACCTGCGCCAGCACCCGCACCCCGGTATAGCTGCGCCGCGGGCTGGTGCCGTCCGCAAATTGATCCAGCCGGAACCCGGGCCGCCAGCCGCCCAGAACAGCGTCGAACCCGGCAATATTGCCGATCCGCAAGGCGCAGACCGGCACCCCCAGCTGCGCTCCCAGCGCCGCGGCGCGGTGCTCCATCTCCGCCTTGGCGGCGCCGTAGGGATTGGCGGGGCGCCGCGGCGCGTCTTCCGTCAGCAGGCCGCCCTGCGCGCCATAGACCGCCGCCGAAGAAGCCAGCAGCACCCGGGCCCCTGCAGCAGCGCCTGCGCGCACCGCCGCCTCGCCCAGGCGGATGTGCGCCTGCATCTCCCCTGCGCCTCTTCCCGGCACCGGCCCGGCCAGGCAGAGGATGGCCTCCGCCCCCGCCGCCAGGCGCGCCAGCGCCTGCGGCTCCGCCAGCGGGTCCAGCACATGCCAGTCCCCGCCTGTTGCGGCCGGGCCGCCCTGCAAGCGGCGCGCCTGCAGGCGCAGATGCACCCCTTCGGGCGGGGCCAGCTGCATCAGCTGCCCGATCCGCCCTGTTGCGCCCAGAACCACTGCGGCGGGAATCCCCATGCTCTGCTGCCTGTTCCTGTTGACCCTCTGCGTCAGCCCAGTATCCTTTGGCCGGACAAAAATCAAAGCGGTTCCCCCGGGCATATCTCCCGGCCAGGGGCCCGAGCGCTTGAATGGCAGGCACCTCATGCTGAAACTTCTTCCCTGGCTGGCTGCTGCCGGCCTGATCCTTCTGCCCGCAGCCTGTTCCCGCCTGCCCGGCGGCGCCCCGGCCAGCGAGGAGATCCTGAAAGAATCAGGCGAGGCGGATGCCAATTTCGCGCTCTACCAGGTGAACCGGGCACTGCTGCCGACGGTGGCCGCATGGCCCGCCACCGGCAAGCAGGAGCGGCTCAATTGGCTGCGCGGCCATCAGGGCGCCAAGACCCAGATCATCCAGCCCGGCGACCAGCTGACCCTCAGCATCTGGGACAGCAACGACAATTCGCTGCTGACCGCAGCCGAGCAGAAGATGGTGCAGCTGCAGGATATGAAAGTTGCCGCCAACGGCTCCATCTTCATGCCCTATGTGGGCGATGTCACCGTCACCGGGCTGACCCCGGACCTGGCCCGGCGCAAGCTTCAGGAGGCGCTGGAGCCTGTTGTTCCTTCCGCCCAGGTGCAGCTGGCGATGGCCGAGGGCCGCGGCAATTCGGTCGATCTGGTCTCCGGCGTGGCCCAGCCAGGCACCTATCCGATGCCGGACCGCAACTACACGGTAATGGGGCTGATTTCCGCAGGCGGCGGCATCAGCGCCAATCTCAACAACCCGCAGATCCGCCTGGTGCGCGGCCAGAACATCTATGGCACCTCGGTCGACAACCTGTTGAACAACCCCCGCCTGGACACCCTGCTGCGCGGCGGCGACCGGGTTTTCGTCGAGGAGGATGAGCGCTATTTCCTTTCCTTCGGCGCCACCGGCGAAGAAGACCTGCATATCTTCTCCAAAGACGAGATGTCGGCAATGGACGCGATGTCCGTGGCAGGCGGTTTCCAGGACGGCAAGGCCGATCCCAAGGGCCTGCTGATCCTGCGCGAATACCCGGCCTCGGCGGTGGCGCCGGGGGTGCGCGGGCCGCGCCAGCAGCGGGTGGTGTTCTCGCTCGACCTCACCTCCGCCGACGGGCTGTTCTCGGCGCGCCAGTTCCAGGTGAACCCGGGCGATCTGGTCATGGCCACCGAATCCCCGATCAACGATGCGCTGACCATCTCCAACATCTTCGGCAACTTCTTCGGCGTCTTCAGCCGCGCCGGTATTATCGAGTAACAGCGGCCCGGAAAAAAATCACTAAACCTTTAAATGAAATCTCTTTCTGGTATATTGACGCTGCCCTTGGGTAAAGCCGTGCGGAAAAAACGGGACGGGGCGCGTTTGGTTGATCTGATTTGAGCATAGGGGCAGTTCAAGAATGACATTTCCGATGACGGGCGCTCGCCTTATTGACCTCCGGGGCCTGCGCCGCCCGCTGTCTCTGTTTGCGGTTCTGGCCTGCGGCTTTCTGGCCGGGCTGCCCGGCCCTTCCGCCGCGCTGGAGGCGGACCCCGTGCAGCAGCATAATTCCAATGCGCTCTGGTTCGAGAACTGGCTGGGGCTGCGCAATGCAACCCTGGTGATCGCCGCCCCCAATGGCACTGTCACCGAAATCTTTGCCGCCAGCGGCACCCCGGTGTTCGAACTGGCCCGGGACACGGTGCTGGACGGCACCTACCGGTATGAGCTCAAGGCGGCAACGGACACGCTGGAAGAGATTGCCAATCCGCTCGACAACGGCCGCGGCGAAGCCGCCGGCACCAAGGCGAAACCTTTTTACATGAGCGGCTCCTTTGTCGTGTCGCGCGGCGTGATCATCACGCCGGAAACCCTCACCGAAGACTAATCAGCGAAGGCTCTGCGCCGGCACGGCCGGCCGCATGGAATAAGCCAGGGAGATAATCCAGATGAAAAAGACAATTCTACAATCCCTGGCCGCAGGCACGGGCACATTGGCCCTGATGGCCGGCGCCGCCCAGGCGGACCAGGTCTTCAACGACGATGTGATCATCACCCAGAGCCTCTGCGTCGGCCAGGATTGCGTCAATGGCGAAAGCTTCGGCTTTGACACCATCCGGATGAAGGAAAACAACACCCGGATCAAGTTCCAGGACACCTCCAACACCGCCAGCTTCCCCACCGTCGACTGGCAGCTGACCGCCAATGAATCGGATAACGGCGGCCTGAACAAATTCTCCATCGAATCCATCGACAACAGCGCGGTGCCTTTCACGGTGGAATACGGCGCGCCTTCGAATGCGCTTTATGTGGATGACGGCGGCCGCATCGGCCTCGGCACCACCTCGCCGGTGGTGGAGATCCACGTGCCGGACGGCGACACCCCGACCCTGCGGCTGGAGCAGGACGGCACCTCGGGCTTTACCCCGCAGACCTGGGATCTCGCCGGCAATGAAAGCAATTTCTTTGTCCGCGACGTGACCAACGGCAGCTTGCTGCCGTTCAAGATCCAGCCTGGGGCTGGAACAAACATGCTGTACCTCGCTGAAAATGAAGAGGTAGGGATCAACACCAGCAGCCCCGGCGGAGTGCTGCATGTGGTCGAAACCGACAATATCAGCGGCGCGACGGATCACGTGATCCTTGAGAACACCAATGGGACGCCAGCGCAGCGGACCATGCTGCGCCTGCGCAACAACGGCGGCAGCCAGATCGTACTGGAAAACACGGCTGCAAGCGGCGACTGGCGGCTGGCGCATCGCAACTCCGACCAGGTTTTTGCCATTTTCACCAGCTACAACAATACCTCGCCGCTGGAGCTTACGCAGAACGGGGATCTGACGATCACGGGCACCATCACCACAACCGGCTCTTGCGCCACGCCTTGCGATGGGGTTTTCGAAGAAGACTACGACATCCTGCCAATCGCCGAACGGGCACAGCTGATGTACAAGCAAGGCTACCTGCCCAATGTCGGCCCGACCGCTGAAAGCGGCCAGTATGAGCTGACCAGCAAGCTGCTGGGCATGCTGAACGAGCTGGAACATGCACATATCTACATTTCACAGCTGAACGACCGCATTGCAGTGCTCGAAACAGCCTTGCAAGCACAAGACTGAAACCGGCCGGGGCCTTTCCCGCGGGCACAGCCCAAGCCGGTTGATCCTGGCTTGGGTGCATGCTGTATATGAGCAACTCAGCAGACTCGACGGAATTTGGCAGGTGCGCATGCGAAGTTTCTCCCCGGATGACCCCCTGATCTTCATCCATGTCCCGAAAACCGCGGGCACATCTGTCAGAACGGTGTTTCAGAAATGGTTCCCGGACCAGCTTAAGCTGCATTACTACAACGAGCCCAAGGGAGAAATGCCGCGCCGGCTTGACCTGGACGCCCCCGGTGCGGCGCCAGTCATTTATGGCCATTTCAACCGGCTGCGCGGCTTTGGCATTTCAGACTACTATCCCAGCGTCCGGCAGTTCCTGACAATCCTGCGCGATCCGTTTGACATGCATATCTCGCGCTATTTCTTCAGCCAGCGCCGCGCTGAAGACTGGAAGCACGGATCAGATATAGGAGACGCCAGCCTTAGCAGGCATCTCGAGACCGGCCATCTGAATATGCTGGAGCATTTTCCCCGTCCGGTCACTGCCGAAAATTACCGGGAGCAGTTTGAAGAATTTTTTATCGGCGTCGGATGTTATGAAACATTGGACTCCTGCCTGCAGCGTTTTGAAAAGCTGCTCGGCCGCCCTGCCGGGACAGCCCGCTTGCCGCATTTGAATGCCGGCAAGCCAAGGCCGGCCCTGCCTGAGGGCGCATATGAGCGGTTCCGCGAGCGGTTCCCGCTCGAATTCGAAATCTATGACTGGGCCCGGATCCATTCTGAAACCGAGAACCGCTCCCTTTTGGCCTGACTTAGGCCTGGCGCGAGCAGCCATCTGGACGCTTTGCCTGCCACACAGTATGCAAGCAGGGTTCGAAATCTTCCATAAAGGGCCTGCCCCGAAATGAGTAAAATCTCCGATTCCGTTGAGAAAAAATCTTTAGATATAACTGGTTACAGCTCCCCTTTGCCTTTGGCCGAGCCAGAGAGAGCCCAGAAGGTTCTTGCTCAGCACAGTCAGTCAGGCATGTATCAGCGGGACGGCCATATCGAAAACCCTGTGGTGCATTCCCTGCTTTCCGACCCCGGCCTGACCGAACATGTCCAGCGCCTGTGCGGCGGCGATCTGGTTTTGTGGCGGAGCGCTTTCTTCAGCAAGACAGAAGGCAGCCGCGAAGTTGGATGGCACCATGACAAGCATTTCCATTCAGCAGAGGAGGAGAGCATACGGCTGGAGGAAAGCGGGGCGCATTTTTCTGTCTTATTCGGCCTCACCGACATCACCCATACAAATGGCCTGCTCGAAGTCATACCTGGATCACACCTGCCGCAGCCGGGGTTCGAAAGGGATCTTCGCCCATATCACAAGCGCCCGTCCAAAGAGCACTTTCTCACCGGCCTCCCGGAAGAGCTTCTGGCTGAGCGGCGCCCGGTTCCGATTCCGGCAGGCTGCTTTGTGCTCTTTCATTCTGCCCTGCTGCACCGCAGCCTCAGCCACACCTCCGGCCCGCCGCGCCTGGGGCTTGCCATCCGGCTTGCCAAGCGCGGCCTCGCTATCCCTCCGGAACTTGCCCCGGCGGAAGCGGTGATGCCCTTTCCGCCTCACCATCAGTAATGCGGGCAGCGGATGGCAGCGCGCCGGTTTCGCAGCATGCGTCGTGAACCGGCCCGGCCACGCCCGCTTGTACATCCCGGCGCCAGATAGCAATACACCCAGATAAAGGCAGACATGACAGTCCAAACCCGCCCCGCACGCCTGTTTCTGTCGCTCCTGATCCTGGGCACCCTGGCCTATCTGTTCTGGACCGGCTCCCGCTATCCGGCGCTGAATGAAAAGCTGATGATGTCCGGGGCGATCCAGCTGGAGGATCCCTTGAGCTTTGAGGCGCATTTCCCGCTGACAGAGGCAATGGGCATCCCCGAGCGGATTTTCTACACCACCCTGAACTGGCTCCACACCAACCGGCAGGGCATGACCTTCGGCATTCTGTTTGCCGCCGGTTTCATGACCCTTCTGGGCAGCCTGCAGCAGCGCAGCTTCCGCGGCGGCTTTGCCAATGCGGTGCTGGGGCTGGCGGTGGGGGCGCCGCTGGGGGTCTGCGCCAATTGCGCGGCACCGGTCGGGCGCGGGCTTTATGCGGCCGGGATGCGGGCCGAAACCGCGCTGGCGGCCATGGTGGCCTCGCCGTCGCTGAACATCGTGGTGCTGTCGATGATGTTCAGCCTGCTGCCCGCCTATATGGCCCTGGCCAAGATCGGCATCAGCCTGCTGGTGATCCTGGGCGCGGTGCCGCTGATCTGCCGCTACGCCCTGCCCCGGCAGGCCGCCGCCGCAGAGGTGCCGGCGCCTGCCCCCTGGACCGCACAGGAGCTGGCCGCAGGGACCCCGCGCGAAAGCCTGGCGGCGGCCGGGGCGGCGGTGGCACGCGCCTATGCCGCCAATCTGTGGCGGATTATCCGCCTCACGGTGCCCTTGATGCTGGCGGCCGGGCTGCTGGGCGCCACCGCGGCGACGCTTTTGCCGCCGGATCTGATCACCGGGCTGGGCTTTGGCGCGGGCATCCTGGTGCTGCTCACCCTGGCCGGGCTGTTCCTGCCGGTGCCGATGGCCTTTGACGCGGTGCTGACCGGGGCGCTGCTGGCCGCCGGGCTGCCGCATGGCTATGTGATGGCGCTGCTGATCACGCTGGGCAGTTTCTCGGTCTATTCCTTTCTGATCATCCGCCAGAGCCTGGGGCTGCGCGCCGCCGCGCTGATGGCGGCGGTGCTGGCCGGGCTCGGCATCCTGGCCGGGGCGGCAGCGCAGGGCTATCACGGCTGGCAGAGCCGCCGGGCGCTGGAGCTGCTGCTGCAGAGCGAAGCCCCGGCCCCGGTTACCGCTCCGCTCCGGGCCGTGCCCTGGGGCGCAGCCCAGGCGGCGACGCTGGATCCGGGCCCGCGGGCCATCAGCCCGGATGCCGCCCGCATCACTGTCACCGCCGCACCCTTCGCGCCGCCCTCGCCGCCGGCAGAGACCGGCTTTACCCGGATGGAAGCCTCTGCCGCGGGCATTGATAAGCCGCTGGAATTCGGCATGCGCGACATGTGGCCGCCGTTCTGGGAGGGCCGCAGCCTGGCGGCCGGCGATATCGACAGGGACGGCGACCTGGACCTGGCCATCGCCTCCACCGAGGCGGGGCTCTATCTCTATGAAAACGACGGCCAGGGGCAGTTCTCCCGGATCGCGGCAGAGCTTGGGCCGCTGGCGCAGGCCCCCGTCTTCAACGCCGCCCTGGCCGATATCGACAATGACGGCTGGAGCGACCTGTTCCTGGCCAGCTACCTGCAGGGCAATTACTGGTGGCGCAATGTGCAGGGGCAGTTCGGCCCGGAGCCGCCGCGCGCCGTGAAAAACCGTGCCGATGCGCCGCTGACCATGGCGCTCAGCTTTGCCGATGCCGATGGCGACGGCACTTTGGACGCGGCCCTGGGCAACTGGGCGGCGGGCTGGTACCGGCGCATCCCCGGCGAGGAGGCGCGCAACCGGGTGCTGTGGAACCGGGACGGCCAGATGACCGGCGGGACCTATACCGATCTGCCCGGCATCCCCGGCGAGACCCTGTCGGTGCTGTTCAGCGATTTCGACGGCAACGGCACCCCGGACCTGATTGCCGGCAATGATTTCGACATCCCGGATTACTTCTACCGCGGCGACGGCAAGGGCGGGCTGGCGATGCTGAGCCAGCCGGAAGGGCTGATCCCGCATACCACCACCACCACGATGGCGGTCAAAACCGCCGATCTGTTCAACACCGGCCGGCCCGCGCTCTATCTGGCGCAGATCGCCGGGCGCTCCTCCGGGGTCTCGGATACCCTGAAGATGCAGCCGCTGGCGCTCTATTGCGCGGCCATTGCCGATCCCGCGGCCAAGGCGCTCTGCGAGCAGAACATGGCCATCAAATCCTGGTACAAGACCGGCAACAATTTCGATCCCGCCTATGCCGGGCGCTGCCAGGCAATGACGGGGCAGGCCCAGGCCGATTGCAAGGCGATGCTGATCAAGGATCTGGCGATCCAGAAGCGCGACCCTTCGGTCTGTGCGCTGATCCCCGCCGCCCAGGAGATCCCGCGCGCCTATTGCGATCTGCATTTCAAACCCTCCCGCCGCCCGGCGGCCGGGGAAATCGCGCTGACCCATCCGCAGATCCTGCGCTCCAACGTGCTGCTGGAATGGCAGGGCACCGCCTTTGCCGATACCGCCGCGGCGCGCGGCCTGGACGTGGGCGGCTGGAGCTGGGACACCAAGATCGCCGATTTCGACCAGGACGGCTGGCTGGACGTCTATATCGTCAATGGCACCTGGGTGCCCAATGAGGTTTCCCCGTCGAACCTGTTCTTCCACAACATCCCGGCGGCGGCGGGCGGGCGCCGCTTTGCCGAGGCTTCCGGCCCCTTCGGGCTGGAGGATTACCTGATGACGGCCGCGGCGGTGCAGTTTGACATGGATGGCGATGGCGACTTGGATCTGCTGACCCATCCGGTGAACGGGCCGCTGGCGCTGTTCCGCAACAACAGCCAGAACGCCGCCATCGCCTTTGAGCTGGAGGATCTGGCGGGCAACCGGGCTGCCATCGGCGCCCGCATCCGCCTGACCGCCGCAGACGGCAGCATCCAGACCCGGGAACTGCAGCTGGGCGGCGGCTTCATGAGCTTTGATGCGCCGCGGGCGCATTTCGGGCTGGGCCGGGCGGCCAGTGCCGCGGGCGCCAGCATCCGCTGGCCGGACGGCACGGAAACCAAGCTGGCAGGGCCGCTGCCCGCAGGCCATCTGTACCGGATCCGCCGCCAGTAGCCCCGCCTGCGGCGGCGGGCAGCGGCAAGCCCCCTGGCCAGGAGGGCGGGACCGTGCAGATCTGCTACAGTCTTTGGAACTTTGATATTTTTTGCGATCCAAAGTTGTGGCGGATTTCCGCCTGCCCTACCGTAACCCCGGTACCCCGCGCCCCTGGCCCGGCCCTTTGCCCGAGAGATAGTTAAGGACTTTCAATGACCCGCTTGCTGCACCGCGCCCTGCGCCTGCTTCCTGCTTTCCTGTCTCTCACCACCCCCGCAGCGGCCCTTGCAGCCCCCGTTTTCGAGGCCGAGTTCTCACCGGTTTCAATCGCCTCGGGCAACAATTCGACGCTGACCTTCACCATCACCGAATCCTCTGGCGCCCCAGCCAGCGGCCTGGCCTTCAGCGGCACCCTGCCCGCAGGCCTGACCGTTGCCAGCGGCAGCCAGAACAACAGCTGCGACGGCACCTTCACTGCAGCCGCCGGGGGCACCAGCCTGACCTTCAGCGGCGGGCGGCTCGGGGCCAGCGAGATCTGCACGATCTCGCTGCCCGTCACCTCCAGCACGGTGGCAACCCATACATTCACCAGCGGCGATCTGACCTCCTCCCAGGGCAACAGCGGCAGCGCCACCGACGACCTGACCGTCACCGCCGCCAGCGGCACCGGCTATTCCAAATCCGCCAGCCCCTCTGCGGTGGATCCGGGCAGCACCACGACGCTGACCTACAGCTTTGATGTCACCGTCCCCTCCAGCCCCGGGTTCACCGATTACCGGACCCCCTCCTTCAGCGAAACGCTGCCTGCGGGGCTGAGCTTCCCCTCGCCCGCCACCACCAGCAGCTCCTGCGGCGGCACCCTGACGGTGGATCAGGGGGCCGGCACCCTGGAGTTCGACGGCCCGACGCTGACCACAGGCGGCACCACCAGCTGCACCATCACCGCCCTGGTCCGGGCGGACACCGCGGGCAGCTACAGCCTGGAAAACGATCTCATTGTCCGCAATCCGTTCTTCACCACCATTTCCCAGGACACCGCCAGTGCCAGCCTGACCGTCAACAGTCCGGCCGCAGACAGCCTGAGCCTGATCAAGGCTTTTGACGTGATCCAGGCCAATGCCGGCGAAAGCGTGACGCTGACCTTCACCCTCAACAACACCAGCCGCAGCAGCAGCGCCGCCAATCTGGCCTTCAGTGATGACCTGGACGGCTCTTTCCTCTCCGGCGCCACTTTCAGCAGCCTCAACAGCAACAGCTGCGGCGGCTCGGTCACCGGCGCCGGCAGCAGCACGCTCAGCTTCTCCGGCGGCAGCCTGGCCGCCGGGGCCAGCTGCACCATCTCGGCAGAGATTGCCCTGCCTGCAGGCGCCGCAGACGGCACCCATACCAATACCACCAGCGCGCTGACCGGCGATCTCGGCGGCAGCCCGGTGACCGGCAGCACCGCCAGCACCACGCTCCGGGTGTTCGGCGCGGGCTCCCAGCCGCCATCGCTCAGCAAGGTGTTCACCGACAATCCGGTGACCCCCGGCTCCACCGGCACGCTGCGCTATACCATCACCAACCCGAATGCGGCCGTAAGCGCCACGGATATCGCCTTCAGCGATGTGATTACCGATATCACCGGCGCCAATAACGTCACCATCAGCACCCTGCCCGCGGCAAACAGCTGCGGGACGGGCAGCACCTTCACCCAGACCTTTCCCGGTACCGACGTCTTTGCCTTCAGCATGAGCGGCGGCAGCCTGGCCGGCGGGGCCAGCTGCAGCTTTGACCTGGTGCTCGCCGCCGCCGCAGACACCCCGCCCGGCGACTATCCTTTCTCCACCGGCGACCTGAGCGCCACCGTGAACGGCACTCCGGCCGTCGCCAGCGGCGCCAGCGCCACGATGACGATCGCAGGCGGCGCCAATCTCAGCCTGGTTAAATCCTTCACCCAGGACGCAGCCGCAGCCGGCAGCGATACTGAGCTGACCTTCACCCTCTCAAGCGCGGCGGAATCGGCCGCCACCGCCACCGCCATCGCCTTTACCGACGACCTGGATGCCTTCCTGTCCGGCACCGTCTTCAGCAGCCTCACCAGCGACAGCTGCGGCGGCAGCCTGAGCGGCAGCTCCACCCTCAGCTATTCCGGCGGCACCCTGGATCCCGGCGAAAGCTGCCAGATTGTCCTGGACATCAGCCTGCCCGCAGGCGCCGCAAACGGCACCTATACCAACACCACCAGCGCGCTCAGCGCCACGGCCGGCGGCCAGGCCACCGCTGCCAGCGCCTCCAGCGACAGCCTGCAGGTGATCTCCGCGCAGCCGCTGCAGACCGCCAAGAGCTTTGCCGCCGCCGCCCTGCCCGGCGGCACCGTCACCCTGACCTACACGCTGACCAACCCGGACAGCAGCGCCGGCTACACCGGCGGCTTCTTCACCGACAGCTACAGCACCGCGCTGAGCAGCCTGGCAGCGGTCAACAACCCGCCTGCCACCTTCACCAATTGCGGCGGCGCGCCCTCCTCCAGCGGCACCACTTTCGGCATTTTCTCCGGCCTCGACATCGCCGCCGGCAGCAGCTGCATTATCGAGGTGGAACTGCTGGTTCCGGCAGGCGCGTCGGATGGCAGCTATGGCTCGCTTAGCTCCAGCGTGACCGCCACGGTGAACAGCGCCTCGGTGGCCCTGCCCGCGATGCTGGCAAATCTGGAAGTGGATTCCGCCCAGCTGTCGCTCAGCAAATCCTACACCGATGATCCGGCGGCACCGGGCGGCACGGTGACCGCGGAATATACGCTCACCAACCTGAACAGCAGTGCTGCAAGCGCCATTGCCTTCACCGATGGCCTGGACGCGGTGCTCAGCGGCCTCGCCTCCAGCTCCGGCACGCTCAGCGATCCCTGCGGCGCAGGCTCCTCCTTCTCCGGCACCTCCACGCTCAGCCTGACCGGCGCCAGCCTTGCGGCCGGCGGCAGCTGTACCTTCAGCGTGACCCTGGCCGTCCCGGGCAGCGCCGCCGCCAATGACTACAGCGGCACGACCAGCAGCGTCACCGGCACCATCTCCGGGCTCGCAGTCACCGGCCCCGCCGCCAGCGCCACCCTCAGCGTCAGCGCCTTCTCGCGGCCCAGCTTCAGCAAATCCTTTGCAGACCCGGCCCTGGCCGCCGGCGGCAGCACCACGCTGACCTATGTGATCACCAATACCGACAGCAGCGCCAGCCTGACCGGGCTGCGGTTCTCCGATGACCTGGATGCATCCCTCAGCGGCCTCGCCGTGACCGGCGGCACCGGCAGCAACCTGTGCGGCAGCGGCTCCAGCGTGACCGGCAGCAGCACGGTATCGCTCACCGCCGGCAGCCTGGCCCCCGGCGAAAGCTGCAGCATCCCGCTGACCGTGACCGTGCCCGCCGCGGCCGCAACCGGCAGCTACAGCAGCAGCTCCGGCACGCTGACAGAGAACGGCAGCTTTGCCGCACCCGCCGCCACCGCCGCCTTCACGGTGGAACCCGCCCCCGGCTTTGCCAAATCCTTTGCCAGCGCCTCGATCGCAGAGGGCGGCAGCACCACGCTGACGCTGACCGTGGACAACAGCGCCTCGGCAATTGCCGCCACGGCGCTGGATGTGACCGACAACCTGCCCGCCGGGCTGGTGCTGGCCACGCCCGCCAATGCCGCCGCCACCTGCACCGGCGGCACCATCACCGCAACAGCCGGCAGCGCCAGCCTGAACTACAGCGGCGGCACCGTGGCCGCCGGGGCCAGCTGCACCATCACCGCAGAGGTGACCAGCGCCTCGGCCGGCAGCTACACCAACACCACCGGCGACCTGACCTCTTCCTCCGGCAATTCCGGCACCGCTTCGGCCAGCCTGAATGTGATCGGGCTGACCGTGGACACCCCCTTTACCGCCGATAACATCGTCAACGCCGCCGAGGCCGCCGCATTGACCGTCTCCGGCAGCAGCACGCTGATCGAGGATGGCCGGACCGTCACCGTCACGGTCACCGGCAGCGCATCAGCTTCCGTCAGCGGCAGCACCACCGTCTCGGGCAATGCCTGGAGCCTGACCCTGGATCTCTCAGGGCTGGCCGACGGCGGTCTCAGCCTGACCGCGGATGCTTCGGATCTGGCCGGCACGGCTGCGCGGCAGGCCAGCGCCAGCCTCAGCAAGGATGCCGCCGCGCCGGCAGGCCAGAGCGTGAGCTTTGACCAGGATCCGCTGAATGCCGCCAATCAAACCGCTGCCAGCTTCAGTTTTGCGGACGCCGAGGCCGGCAGCAGCTATGCCTATAGCATCAGCTCTGACGGCGGCGGCAGCGATGTCACCGGCAGCGGCACCCTCGCCGGCGCCACCGATCAGATCACCGGGCTGGATCTCTCCGGGCTGGGCGACGGCACCCTGACGCTGTCCGTGGTGCTGACCGACACCGCCGGCAATGCCGGCGCCGCAGTGACTGCCACCGTGATCAAGGGCAGCGCCATCCCGGGCCTCGCCTTTGACAGCCCGCTGCTGGGCGATGATGCCGCCGGCGCCTCCGAAACGGCAGCCGCCGCCCTTTCCGGCAGCAGCACGCTGATCGAAGACGGCCAGACCGTCACCGTCACCGTCACGGACAGCACGCCGGCTTCGGTCAGCGGCAGCACCACCGTCTCGGGCAACGCCTGGAGCCTGACCCTGGATATCTCGGGGCTGGCCGATGGCGATCTCAGCCTGACCGCGGATGCTTCGGACACGCTGGGCAATGCGGCGCCGCAGGCCACCGCCACGCTGACCAAGGATACCGCGGCACCGGCCGGCTACAGCGTCAGCTTTGACCAGGATCCGGTGAATGCCGCCACCCAGGCCGCCGCCAGCTTCACCTTCGCGGATGCAGAGGCCGGGGGCAGCTATGCCTTTACCATCAGCTCCGATGGCGGCGGCAGCGATGTGACCGGCAGCGGCACCCTTGCCGGCGCCGCCGATCAGATCACCGGGCTGGATCTCTCCGGGCTCGGCGACGGCACCCTGACGCTGTCCGTGGTGCTGACCGATGCGGCCGGCAATGCCGGCGCCGCAGTGACCGCCGCCGCGGCCAAGGACACGGCGGCCCCGGCCGGCCATAGCGTCAGCTTTGACCAGGATCCGGTGAGCGCAGCCAATGAAACCGCCGCCAGCTTCTCCTTCAGCGGCGCGGAAACCGGCAGCAGCTATGCCTATACCATCAGCTCCGATGGCGGCGGCAGCGATGTGACCGGCAGCGGCACCATCGCCAGCGCCGCCGGCCAGATCACCGGGCTGGATCTCTCCGGGCTCGGCGACGGCACCCTGACGCTGAGCCTGGCGCTGAGCGACAGCGCCGGCAACAGCGGCACCGCCACGGCCGCCGCGGACAAGGAAGCCAGCCCGCCCACGGTGGTGCTCGGCGGGCCGGACACGGCGCAAAGCGACCCGTTCGAGGTCACGCTGCAATTCAGCGAAACGGTCACCGGGCTGAGCCTGGACGGGCTGGAGATCACCGGCGGCAGCGCCTCGGATCTGACCGGCAGCGATGCCAGCTACAGCGTTACCGTGACCCCGGATCACGACGGCACCCTCACCATCCAGCTGAGCGCGGACGCGGTGCAGGACCAGGCCGGCAACGGCAATGCGGCCTCGGAGATCCTGGAAGCCACCGCCGAGCTGACCGGCACCCCGAACCCCTCGCCGCCTGCGGACCTGGATGGCGACGGCGTGCCCGACAGCTTTGAAAGCGCCACCGCGGACCGCGACGGCGACGGCATCCCGGATGCCGAGGATTACGACCCCCAGGGCTATTTCTACTGCGAGGACGACGGCCGGATCCTGACCGGCGGCGGCATCACCGTGACCGGGCCTTCGGGCTCCAACAGCAGCGTCGGCATCGCCAATGACATCAACATCGTGCGCGACGGCTCCAGCGGCGAATACCAGTGGTTCGCCCAGCGGCCCGGCACCTATACGGTCGCCTACAGCTATCCCTCCGGCGGCGCCGCCAGCACCGCGCGGCTCAGCTCCGGCAGCCTGGATGTAACCTCGCTGCTGCCCGCCAACCCGGCGGTGCTCGGCTCCACCCAGGTAGGCAGCACCGGGGTTCTGGCGGATGCCTCGCTCAGCGCCAACCCGGTGTTCTACGACACATTCGTGATCGAGGCCGGCGACCCCAACGTGCTGGCCAACAACATCCCGATGACCCAATGCGCAGAGAACGCGGTCACCGTCAGCGCGGCCGATGACGGTGCCGAGGCCAATGGCGGCACCCCGGATGATGCGGGCTTCACCGTCTCGCTGGAGCGTGCCTCCACCGTGGACACGGTGATCAGCTACAGCCTGGCCGGCACCGCCACCGCCGGTGCTGACTATACCGCACCGGCCGGCTCGGTAACGATTCCGGCCGGCGGCACCAGCGCAGAAATCACCGTGACCGTGCTGGAGGATCAGCTGATCGAGGGCAGCGAAACCCTGATCCTGACCCTGACCGCAGTGACCGCAGGCAACGGCGCCAGCCTCAGCACCACTGCTGCCGATCTGACTGCGACCGCCAGCCTGGCCGATGACGATTTTGCCGTCGTTGCAGTCACCAATGACGACCTCACCGCCTCGGAGAACGGCGAGGACACCGCGGCCATGTCCTTCCGGCTGCTGGGCCAGCCCGGCCAGGATGTGCAGCTGGCCTTCACCGGCGACAGCCAATGCAGCGTTTCGCCCGCCTCCATGCGCTTCGGCGCGGCCGATTTCGCCACCCCCCAGGTGCTGACCATCAGCGCCATCGACGACGAGGACGTGGAAGGCACCCACAGCTGCCAGCCTGCGGTCACCGTCAGCTCGGCGGACACCCGCTATGACGGCTTTGCCCTGACCCTGGCCCAGGTGCAGATCAGCGACGACCTGGTCGACCAGATCCGCGACCAGCTGACCGCGGTGCTGAAGAAAGACCTGGAAGAGACCGTCAAGACCCAGCAGCGCTACTTCAGCCGGATCGCCAAAGGCGCGCTGGAGCGGCTGCAGGCCGGCCAGGAAGGGCTGCGCTGCGGCACCATCGCCGCCTTTGACGTCGATGGCAGCCTGCAGGTCCAGGGCAGCACCGGCAGCAGCGCCGGCGGTTTCGGCTGGGATGTCTACAATTGCGGCAGCGGCAGCCGCGAGATCCTGGATGGCACCTTCACCCTCAGCCGTACTGACGGGCTGGGCACCCAGGCCATGCTGCAGTTCTCGCGCCAGAGCGAGCGGTTCCTGCCGGAGCAGGCGTTGCGCGGCCGGTTCTGGGGCGGTTATGTCAGCCGCACCAGCGCCGATGGCGCCGCTGACGGCTCCATCACCGGCTTTGGCGCCAATGCCGGGATCTACGGCGCCCGGGCGCTGAGCCAGGGGCTGTTCCTGGATTACTATGCCGCCGCCGCGCTTGGCCATCACCGCTACCGGCTGCGGTTTGAAACCGCCACCGACCCGATCCATGCCCGCGGCGGCTATAGCTATGCGGCCGGCTTTGCCGGGGCGGCGCTGTCCGGGCGGCATCAGCTGAACAGCATGCTGATCAGCCCGCGGCTGGGGGCCGATCTGGCCTTTGCCGAAGCGGATGACGCCAGCGTCACCGCCACCCAGCTGTCGCAAAGCGACACCGGGCGGATCGACATCCCCGGCTACAACGGCGGCCGCATCTTTGCCGAGGTGGAATTCGCCAGCCTCGCCGCTGAAGACAGCGGCGCGGCCAGCGGCCTGGCGGCGCGGCTGTCCTTTGCGCCGCGGCTGGCCTGCGAAAGCTCGTCTTACGGCGGCACCACCGGCTGCGGCGCGGGTTTTGCCTTTGCCCGCGATGTCTATGACCCCGCCACCGGCCTGCGGTACGGCTTTGAGATCGACTATGAGCATATCAACGGCAGCGACCGGCTGGCGCTGGATGTGCACCGCGAGCGGCCCTTTGCCGGCGGCCAGGGCGCCGTGGTGACCCGGATCACCGCGCCGGATGCGGACAGCCTGAAGATCGAACACGGCATCCGGCTCGATTTCTGAGCCGGATGCCCGCAGCAGGCAGCAGAACACCGAAAAAAGAACACCGGCAAAAAGAAAACAGCCCGCCTGAAAAGGCGGGCTGTTTTACTGTTCCAAAGGGCCCTGACGCAGATCTATTGCTGCGGCCCGGCTTCTGCCCTGGCCGCGGCCAGCGCCTGGGCTTCGGCCAGCTGCCCCGGGGTCATCCGGGCCTGCAGCGCCGCGCTCAGGCCGCGCGCTTCCGGCAGGCCCGCGCTGGCCGCCAGCACCAGCCACATATAGCCCAGCACATAATCCTGCGGCAGCGCGCGGCCCTCGAAATACATCCAGCCAAGATTGGCCATCGCCGCCGGATAGCCCGCCTCTGCCGAGGCCCTCAGCAGCGCAGCCGCCGCCTGCAGCCCGTCCCGGGACGGCTCCGGCTGCTGCAGCGCCAGCCAGGCCAGCTGGAACTGCGCCAGCGGATCGCCGGCCGCGGCCCCGCTGTTCAGCTGCTCCAGCTCTGCAGCGCTGCGCCCCGGCGGCGCCAGCCGGGCGTCATAAACCGGCCCCGGTTCTGCGGCGGCGCTGTCTGCCCGGGCAGCCCGGCGGTACAGCTCTGCTGCCTTGGCCTCATCCAGCGCCACCCCAAAGCCGTTCTCATGCATCACCCCGAGGTTGCGGATGGCCGGGGCCAGCCCCTGGGCTGCCGCGGCCTCGAACAGGGCAGCCGCGCGGGCATAATCCTGCGCAGCGCCCTCGCCGCGCACATGCATCAGGCCCAGGTTGTTCAGCGCCCGGGGATGGCCCGCCGCGGCCGGGCCTTCATAAAGCTGGCGCGCACGCGCCAGATCCGGCGCCACGCCGGTGCCATTCTGATAGAGCACCCCCAGGCTGACCGCCGCATCCTGATGGCCCTGCGCGGCCGCACGGCCATACAGTTCTGCCGCCCGGGCCGCGCCGCCCGCCTCCGGTGCCTGCTCCAGCACTGCCGCCAGGTCGAACAGATGCTGCGCCGCGCCGCCAGCCGCAGCCTGCTCCAGCCAGTGCAGCGCCTGATTGCGGTCCTGCGCCACCCCCAGCCCGCTGTGGTAATACTGGCCCAGCCGGTTCTGCGCCGCCGCATGGCCCTGTTCCGCGGCGCGCGCCAGCCAGCCCGCAGCGCGGGCATAATTCTGCAGCACCCCGCGGCCGTCCTGCAGCCGCAAGGCCAGCGCATATTGCGCCCCGGCCTGGCCCGCCTCCGCTTCGGCGCGCAGCTGCTCCAGCGGCAGGCCTGGCTGCTGCCCTGCGGCCGCCGCCGGCAGCACCAGCCACAGCGCCGCCGCCAGCGGGCGCAAACGCTGCAAAGGCCGCCGTCTCATTCCGCCGCCAGCCCGGCCGGGGCCGCCGCCGCCGCCAGAAAGCGGCGCGCCGCGGACTGGGCCGCGGCCAGCTGCTCCGGCGTCATCAGATCCGCCACCACACCGCGGGTCTCCAGCGCCCCGGAGCTGCCGCCTGCAGCAGCAATGTTCAGCCACTTATGGGCCTGCACATAATCCTGCGGGCGGCCCTGCCCCTTGACATAGAGCAGCCCCAGCTGGTGCTGCGCAGCAGTGTCCCCGGCGGCGGCCGCCGCCTCAAACAGCGCCGCCGCCTCATCCGGGCGCCCGCCTTTTTCCTGCAGCCGCAGGCCCAGGGCGGTTTGTGCCGGGCGCAGGCCGGCGGCCGCCTGCTGCGCCAGCCAGGCCTCAGCCGCGCTGTCCTCCTGCCGGGCAGCCGCCAGCGCCCAGGGCACCATCCGGTGCGGCGCCAGCAGCCCCTCGAGGCGGCCCGCACCGGCCAGCCGTCCCAGGTTCAGCTCTGCCTCAGTGCTGCCCAGCTCTGCCGCCGCGCGGTAAAGCGCCACCGCCTGCTCCAGGTCCGGGTCCCGGCCGCGGCCCTGCTCCAGCATGGCCGCCAGCGCCACCGCCGCCTGCGGCAGCCCGTGCTGCCAGGCGGCCTGATACATCTGCCAGGCCTGCGGCAGATCCTCTGCTACCCCGTAGGCCCCCGAATAAGCCTCGCCCAGGGCGGCCATCGCGCCGCCATCGCCCGCCGCGGCCGCCGCCTGCAGCCAGCGCAGCGCCTCGGCCGGATCGGCGGCAGCACCATCGCCCTTGAGGTATTTGCGCCCCAGCGCCGCCTGGGCCGGCACAAAGCCGCCCGCCCCCGAGCGGCGCAGCCAATCCAGCGCCGCCGCCCGGTCGCGGGCAATGCCCTGGCCGCTGTCCAGCGCATAGGCCAGGTAGAACTGCGCCTCGCCATGATCCGCCGCCGCCGCCTCCTGCAGCCAATGCAGCGCCCGGGCGCTGTCCTGCGCGGTGCCGGTGCCGCGGGCCATGGCGCGGCTCAGCTCGAACTGCGCCTTGCTGTGGCCCTGCTCCGCCGCCGCCTGCATCCAGGCTGCGGCTCTGGCGGCATCCTGCGCCACCCCGTCGCCGGCCTGGTGCAACAGCCCCAGGTAATACTGCGCCTCGCTGCTGCCGCGCGCGCCCGCCGCCAGCAGCAGCTGCGCCGCCCGCGCCGGATCCCGGGCCGGCCCGCCCGGCACCGTGCTGAGATACAGCCGCGCCAGCAGCACCGCCGCCTGCGTCTGGCCCTGATCCGCTGCCGCCTGCAGCCAGTCCCGCGCCGCCGCCGGATCGGCCGGCCCGCCCAGCCCCTCCAGCAGCACCCGGCCATAGCGGTACTGAGCAAACGCCGCATCCGGGGCCGCCGCCAGCTGCGCCAGCCCCTGCCGGACGCGGGCAAAATCCCCGGCCGCCCAGGCCTGTTCCACCTGCGCCATGGTCAGCGCCTGCGGGCTGTCCGCCACGGTTTCAGCACCGGCCGGAGCTGCCTCCTGGGCAGCCGCCCCCAGCGGCGCGGCGGCAAGGATCAGGCACAGCGGGGCTAAACGGAATAAAGTCATATCTCTCACGCGTCATCTGCAATCGGCCAAGCGGCATGCGCGGACCCTAAGGCCCGCCGCCGGCAAGATCAAACCCCTCCAGCGGCCCGCAGCAGCCACAGCACCGCCGCCGCCGCGCACAGCGCCGCGCCAAAGGGCAGCACCATGCGGCCGCGCAGCCGCCGCCGCTGCAGCCAGGCCGCCGCCAGCGCCCCGCCAGAGGCCATCAAGAGCAGCAGCGGCAGATCCAGCGCGCCGGCAAACCCGCCCAGCCCCGCCATCAGCTTGACATCTCCCAGCCCCAGCCCCTCGCGGCCGCGCAACGCCCGGTAGCCCAGCCGCAGCGCCAGAAAACTGCCGGTCCCCAGCGCCGCGCCGCCCAGCACCGCCGCCAGCCCGGCGCCGCCCGGCTGCAGCCCCATCAGCAGCACCGCCGCAAACAGCGCCGCGGTCAGCACATCCGGCAGCCGCAGCCACAGCAGATCCGCCGCCGCCAACGCCAGCAGCAGCCAAAGGAACAGGCAGGACAGCAGCACCCCGGCGGCGCTGCCGCCCGCCGCCAGCGCCAGCCCCGCAGCGCCGGCGGCGGCAATTTCGCAATACAGCAGCCAGGGCGGCACCGCCGCGCCGCAATGGCGGCAGCGCCCGCGCGCCAGGGCAAAGGACAGCAGCGGAACCAGATCCGCCGCGCCCAGGCGCTGGCCGCAGCTGCGGCAGGCCGAGCGCTGCAGCACCGCATCCTCGCCGCGCGGCAGCCGGTCGGCCAGCACCGCCAGGAACGACCCCGCGGCCGGTGCCAGCAGCAGCAGCAGCCAGGCCGCCGGCTCCGGCATCCCGGCTGTCAGCGCCGCCGCAAACCGGGCCGCAAGCGCCTCCCAGGGGCTCATTGCGCCGCCTGCATGGTTTCCCCTCTTTCCGCCCCCCTGCCGGATTGGCTATGGAGCAATGGACAAGTCCTGAGCCCCCCCTCTATCATGCCGCCGGTCAAAAGAAAGAACCCGATGCAGCCACAGCCCGCCCCCTCCCTTTGCCCGCCCCGCGCACCTGTCCAGCCCCGCCGCCGCCAGCCGCGGCAGCGGCAGAATGACGCCGGGTTTTCCCTGCTCGAACTGATGGTGGTGGTGGTGATCCTCTCGATCCTGGCCCTGGTGGTGGTGCCGCGGGTGATCGACCGGCCCGACCAGGCCCGCGCCGCCCGCGCCAAGGCCGATATCGCCGCCATCGCCAGCGCCGTGAAACTCTACCGGCTCGACAATTTCCGCTATCCGACCACCGAGCAGGGCCTCGCCGCCCTGGTGCAGAAGCCCGGCAGCGACCCGGTGCCCGCCAATTGGGCCGGGAACGGCTATATGGACCGGCTGCCGCAGGACCCCTGGGGCCAGCCCTATAACTACCTGTCGCCCGGCGTGCATGGCGAATTCGACATCTTCAGCTATGGCGCCAACGGGGTGGCCGGCGGCAGCGGCGCGGATGCGGATATCGGCTCGTGGACCCTGCAATAGAGCCTATTTCCCCGCCCCCCAAGACCCGGCTCTGCCCGCGGGCCCATCCGCAGGCAGGGTTCACCCTGGTTGAGCTGCTGGTCAGCGTGGCCATCCTGTCGGTGCTGGCCTCGGCCGCGGTGCTGGCCCTGGGCCGCGGCCCGGACCGCAGCGCCCGCGACCTGGCGCTGTTCCGCAGCCAGTACAGCGCCGCCCGCGCCCTGGCGGTGGCCGGCGGCCAAAGCCGCGGGCTTGCCATCACATCCCAGGGCCTGCGCCTGGCCTGGCACGGCCGCGCCGGCTGGGAAACCGCAGAGCGGCTGCAACCCTGGCAGGGGCGGGTGGCGCTCTCGGCGGGGCCTGCCGCGGCCCCCGGCGCCCCGGACATCGTGCTGCTGGCCAACGGCCGCTCCAGCACCTTCAGCATTGCCTTTGGCAGCGCCGCACGCTGCCGCACCAGCGGATGGGAGGCACTGGCATGCACCGGAGACTGACCCCGCCCCCCGCCGGTCTCCCCGCCTCCGCTGCAGCCGCGGCCGGCCGCCGCCCGCGGCGCTCTGCCGCCACGGCCGGGCTCACCCTGATTGAGCTGGCCATCGCCATCTTCGTGCTGGCGGCAGCCAGCGTTGCCCTGCTGCGCAGCGCCGATCAGTCGCGGCTGGCAATCGGCGGCGAGGCGCCGCGGCTGCTGGCCCGCACCGCCGCCCGCAACCGCGCCGAGGAGCTGCAGCTGCTGGGACCCGCCGCCCGGCTGCCGCAGCAGACCGAACTGGGCGGCATCACCTTCACCCTGCAGGCCCGCCGCGAAACCACAGCTGCCGGGCTGATCAAAACCGAAATCGCCGCCCGCGCCGAAAGCGGTGAAGCCGCAGCACTGACGCTCTACCTGCCCGCCGCGGGGCTGCGATGAAGGCCGCGCGGGGCGCCGCCGACCGCGGCCTCAGCCTGATTGAGCTGGTGGCGGCGATGGCCGTCTTTGCCCTGGTGGCAGTGCTCGGCGCCCAGGCCCTCGGCGGCATGATCCGGATGCGCGGCACGCTGGAGGCCCGGGCCGCGGAAACCGCTGCTTTGGCACAGGCGCTGAGCCTGCTGCGCGCGGATCTGTCGGCGGCGGTGCCAATGCTGTTCTACCCGCCGGGCCGGGGCGCGCCGCAATCGGCGCTGATGCTGCGCGGCGGGGTGCTGGCCATTTCGGCGGGCGGCCAGCCGGCGCTGGATCCCGATCCCGAGGCCCTGGGGCTGCAGCGGATCGAATGGCAGCTGCAGGGCGGCCGCCTCAGCCGCCGCATCTGGCCTGCGCTGACCCCCGCCCGCGCCGCCTCCCGGCTGCCGGCAATGACGGTGCTGGACGGGGTCAGCGCCTTGCAGGTCCGCAGCTACTGGGACGGTGCCGGCTGGGTGGAGGGCACCGCCGCGCTCAAGCCCCGGCCGCAGGGCAGCACCGCGCCGGCCGCGGATGCCGATCAGGCCGACACCGCCCCGGAGGTCTATTCCAGCAGCCTGCCGCTGGCGGTGGAAGTGCGGCTCGAGACCCGGGATTTCGGCTCTGTCCGGCTGCTGGAGACCCTGAAATGAGCCGCCGGGGACCCAACAGCCGCGGCTTTGTCCTGGTCAATGCGCTGGTGCTGGTGGCAGCGCTGTCGGCGGCGGCGGTGCTGCTGCTGGCACGCGCCGAAGGCGGCCGGGCGCGGCTGCAGGCAGAGCTGCAGGCGGATCAGCTGGCGCTGGCGCTGGATGCCTTCGATGCCCTGGCCATCACCCTGCTGGCGCAGGACCGCAATGCCACCGATCATCCTGGCGAGGCCTGGGCCCAGGTGCAGGCAGGACACGCACTGGCACAGGGCACGGTCAGCGGCCGGATCGAGGACCTCCAGGGGCGTTTCAATGTGAACTGGCTGGCGGATCCGGACAATACGGCGGCCCGCGCCGCCTTTGCCAGGCTGCTGCAGACCCTGGGGCTGCCGCCGCGCACCGCAGACGCCATCCGCGCCGCGCTGAAGCCTGGCGGGCCGCAGGACCGTGCCGCCTGGGCACGGCTCGACCCGCCGCTGGACCCGGTTGGCGGCGCGCTGCTGGACGCCGGCCAGCTGGCCGGCATTCCCGGGCTGCCGCCGCGCAGCTACCAGCGCCTGCGCCCATATATCACCGCGCTGCCCGGCGGCAGCCGCCTGAATGTGAACACCGCCCCGCCCCAGGTCCTGGCCGCCTTTCTGCCGCAGCTGCCGCCCGCCGCCCTGGCCCGGCTGCAGGCAACGCTGCCCGCAGCCTCGCCCCAGGCCTTTCTGATTGCCGCAGGCCTGGCCCGGGCCGGCGCCGGCCAGGCCGCGGAGCAGAACGGTGACACAGATCCGGAGCAGCTGACGGCGGCGCAGATCACCGTGGTCTCGCAGTGGTTCCGGGCCAGCGCAGAGGCGCAGCTGGGCCCGCTCTCGGGCCGCCGCAGCACGGTGCTGCGCAAAACCGGCGGCGCCCGGCCGCCAGCCGTGGCCTGGCGGCTGACCCGGCGGCCCTGAACCACGGCCCCCGCCCCGATTGCGCATTGCACTTGCGCCGCCCCGCCCCCATTCTGCGCCGCGCAGACCCAATCAGCATTCAGCAACAGGAGCCCCGGGCCATGCCCTCTGCCAGCGCCAAGCCAGACACAGCCGCGGAGTTCGTCCGCCTGGGCCCGGACGGCACCGCCGCAGCCGCCGCGCATCAGGTGGTGGCGGTGCCGGGCGAGACGGTGCCGCTGTTTGCGCTGGATCTGCCCGCCGGGCTGCGCGGCCAGGCCCGGGAACAGGTGGCCCGGCGCCAGCTGGCCGCCCGGCTTGGCCTGCGCGGCAGCCAGTTTGCCATGCAGCCCTTTGCCCCGGACCGCAAGACCGCCGCCGCCTGGACCCGGGCGGTGGCCGCTGACACCGGCTGGCTGGACAAGCTGCGGCAGCTGCCGGGCCGGGCGGTGCTGCCCGACTACCTGACCTTGCCCGCCGCCCCCGGGGTCTGGACACTGGCCCTGCGCGGCAGCGGTGCCGGAGCTGCCATCAGCGCCCGGCTGGGGATTGAGGACGGCTTTACCGCCCAGGCCCCGCTGGCCCGGGTGATGCTGCAGCAGGCGCTGGACAGCCAGCCGCCGCCCAAGGCGCTGCTGCTGCCGGAAACCGCGCCGCCGGAATTTGCCGCCCTGGCCCGCAGCCGCGGCATCCCGGTGGCCGCCAGCGCCGCTGCGGTGGCGGCGCTGGGGCTGCCGCAGCCGGTGGTGCTGGGCCATGGCGAGCTGGCCTGCGACCTGCGCGCCAACCCGATGGCGGCCCAGGCCCGGCTGGAACGCGCCCTGCGGCCCTGGCGCTGGCCGCTGCTGGCGCTGGCGCTGGCCGCCGCCCTGTGGAGCGCCGCCCAGATCACCGCCATCCGCCGCATCGAGGCCGGAACCTCCGCCGCCGCCGCCGCCACTGCCGCCCTGGTGCAGACCCATTTCACCAATGGCGCCCCGGTGCTGGACGCGCGGCTGCAGATCAGCCGCGCGCTCTCGGCCCTGCGCCGCGGCAGCGGCGCTGCAGCGCAAGCCGATGTGCTGGATCTGACCCGCCGCACCGCGGCGGTGGCCGCCGCCGCGGGCGCCCGGGCCGAAAGCCTCAGCTACCAGCAGGGCGAGGCGCTGCGGCTGGCGCTGCGGCTCACCGATTTCGCCGCCGCCGACCGGCTTGCGGCGGCGCTGCGGGCGCAGGGGCTGGCGGTGCAGCTGACCGATTCCCGGGCCGATGGCAGCGAGGGCGGCGTCTTTGCCGAATTTGCCATCACCGCAGACAGCCGCCCGGCCCCGGACGGAGACCGCCAATGAGCGCCCGGATGATCTCCCGCCTGGCCGCCCTGCTGCTGCCGCTCAGCCGCCGCGAACGGCTGCTGCTGGCGGCGCTGGGTCTGGCGGTGCTGCCGCTGGCCATCGGATTTCTGCTGCTGCTGCCGCTGCATGAGCGCCGCCAGGCCGCGGCTGCGGCGCAGGCAGAGGCCATCGCGCTGCAGGCCTGGGCGGCAGAGCGGCTGGCCGAGAAACAGGCGCTGGACCGCAGCGCCCCGCCTGCCCCCGGCGCTCCGGCCGGCCTCAGCGGCATTGAGCAGAAACTGGTGGCCGCCGGGCTCCGGCGCCAGCTCAGCGGGCTGGGCAGCGGTGCCGGGGACACGCTGGAGCTGCGCTTCGCCAGCATCGGCTTTGATGAGCTTGGGGCGTTTCTGATGGGCGCGCATCCCGCCTGGGGCTACCGCCTGCGCAGTTTCCGCTTTGAGGCCCTGGAGACCCCCGGACAGGTGGCCGCCTGGATCACCCTGGAGCCGCAATAGGCCGCCAGGGCGGTTGCAGGCCCCGGCTTAGAGCCTGTCCAGACGGGCCCGGATGCTGGCCCGGCGCCCGGCCAGAGAGCCCAGCGGGTCCAGGCTGGCATGGGATTTCAGAACTTCGTCCAGCGCGGCCTCTGCCGCCTGCAGCTGCTGTTTCCCGGCCGCCGCCTGGCCGCCCGCCAGCAGCGACAGCCCCAGCTCATGCTGGGCGGTGCCCTGCACCGCCAGCGCCGCCGCCCGGGCTTCGCCGGACTGGCCCTGGGCCAGGGTTGCAGCCGTTTTGGCAGCAGCGGCGAAATCGCCGCCGCGCAGCTCGGCATGGGCATATTCCAGCTGCAGCCGCGGCGCCAGCGGCCCGGCCTGGCCGATCAGCTTCAGATAGGCGCGCTTGGCCTGGGCATACTCGCCGCTCTCCAGCGCGTTGCGGGCCACCGCATACTGCTTCTGGAAACCGCCCTGCCCCGAAGGCGCCGCGCCGCAGCTGCCAAGCAGCAGCACAAGCGCCATTCCGGCCAGCCCGGCCCTGCCAGCCCGGGCCGGAATTGCAAAGGTGGATGCCTGCATCTGCTGCTCTCTTTCCGGCTGCCCGATTGATGTGTTAATTGTTGCGGAAAATTTACCATGCCCGGCGCCGCCCGTCCATGCTTGCGCAGCAGGGCGGGCGGGGGCACTTGAGGCGGTTTTGGGAAAGGATCCGATGCGTCTGATATCTGCAGCCTGCACGCTGCTGGCGCTGGCCGCGGCCGGTCAGGCCGGGCATCTGCTGTGGCAGGAAACCCGGGCCCCGGCCCGCCTGCCTGCGGCCGCGGCAAACGCGGTTCCGGAACCGCTCGCGCAGCCCGCTCCGGCGGCCGCGCCGCCGCGCAGCTGGGCGCCGCTGTTCGGAGAAAAGCAGCCGCCCCGGCCGCAGGCCGCCGCCCCGGCCCCGGCGGCCGCTGCTGCGGCGCCGCCAAAGCCGCCTCTGGCCAGCCTGGGCTATGCGCTCCAGGGGGTGGTGCAGGCAGGCGAAACCACCTGGGCAATGATTTCCCACCCGGCCGGCGCGCAGCTGCTGCGGGCCGGAGACAGGCTGCCAGGCGGCATCACGGTGGAGCGCATCGACAGCCGCGGGCTGTGGCTGTCACGCAGCGGCGGCGCGCCCGAACTGCTGGATTTCCCGCAATAGAGCCTGTTTTTGCTCTGCTGTGCCCGCCCCGGGGCGGTCTCAGCGGAAGCAGGCCGGCGCGGCGGGGCACGGGCCTCAGCCCGCTATGGCAGCCTGCAGATCGAAGACCGGCAGCAGCACCGCCAGCACAATCACCAGCACCAGCCCGCCCACCAGCATCATCAGCACCGGCTCCAGCAAGGCGGCAATGCGCTTGCGTTCGGTCTGCAGCCGGTGCTCTGTCAGATCGGCGGCACGGGCGGTCATCCGGGCCAGCTGCACCGACACTTCGCCGGCGCTGATCAGCTGCCGCGCCACCGGCGGCAGGAAGCTGAGCCGCCCCAGCGCCTCCGACAGGCTCTCGCCCTGGCGCACCGCCGCCGCCGCCGCCGCCGCCTCCTCCTGGAAACCGGCGGTCTCCAGCACCCCGGCAGCACTGCTGGCCGCGCTCAGCACCGCATGGCGCGATCCCAGGACCAGGGCCAGGGTGCGCATATACTGCACCGCCTCTCCCAGCCGCAGCAGCCGCCCGGCCACCGGCAGCCGCAGCAGGATCCGGTCCCGCAGGCGGCGCAGGCGGGGCACCCGCGGCACCGCCGCCAGCCCCCCGGCCAGGGCGGCCGCCAGCAGCGCCAGCCCCGCCGCATGCGCCCGCAGCGCCTCCGAGACCGCCAGCACCGCCACCGTCAGCGGCGGCAGCGGGCGGCCGGTCATTTCGAACATCGCCACGATTTCGGGCGCCACGCTGGTCATCAGGATGCCGCAGACCAGCAGCGACACCGCGGCCACAAACCCCGGATAGACCAGCGCGGTGGCGATCTGCGCGCGGCCCGTGTTCTGCTGCTCCAGATGGGCGGCCAGCCCGTCAAACACCGCGGCCAGCTCGCCCGCCTCCTCGCCCGCCCTGAGCGCGGCCAGGTAATAGGGCGGAAACCCCGCTCCCGCATCCGCCAGCGCATCCGACAGCGCCGCCCCGTCCAAAAGCGCCGCCCGGGCCTGGGCCGCCACCGCATCCAGCGCCGGATGGCCGCCCGCGCGCACCGCTTCCAGCGCCTCATCCGCGGGCAGCTCTGCCGCCAGCATCACCGCCATCTGGCGGGTGAACACCGCCTGCAGCTCCGGCAGCAGGCGGCGCTGGCGCCAGCGCCGCGCCAGCCCCCCCTTCGCCCCGCGCGGCTGCGCCTCCGCCAGTTCGGCGGGAAACAGATCCTGCGCCGCCAGCTGGGCCGCGGCATCGGCTTCGGTCTCTGCCACCACAGTGCCGCGCCGCTTGCGCCCGGCACCGGTATAGGCGGTATAGGCATAGGCCTTCATGCGCCGTCCCCGGCGACCCGCAGGGTTTCCTCCAGGCTGACCAGCCCGGCGGCGGCCGCGGCCAGCCCCTGGCCCAGCAGGCTGTCCTGCGGCCGCAGGGCCAGATCGCGCAGCGCCGCCTCGCCGGCCCCCTGGTCAATGGCCCGGCGCAGCGCCTCATCCGCTTCGGCGATCTCAAAGATCCCCAGCCGCCCGGCATGGCCGCTGCCGCCGCAGGCGGCACAGCCGCCGCCCGCCCGGTACAGCTGCGCCGGCTGCGGCAGCCCGCAGCGGCCGAACAGCTCTGCCGCCCGGGCGCCGGGCGGCTCCGGCCGGCGGCAGTCCCGGCACAGGCGGCGCAGCAGCCGCTGCGCGATCACCCCGCGCAGCGTGGCGGCAATCAGAAAGTTGTCGACCCCCAGGTCGCGCAGCCGCACCACCGCGCCGGCCGTGCTGTTGGCATGCAGCGACGAGAACACCAGATGGCCGGTCAGCGCCGCCTGCGCCGCGGTCGAGGCGGTTTCGGCATCGCGGATCTCGCCGACCAGGATCACATCCGGGTCCTGGCGCAGGGTGGCGCGCAGCCCGGCCGCAAAGCTCATGCCGATGCCGGCATTGATCTGGCTCTGGGAAATCCCCGGCAGGTCGTATTCCACCGGATCCTCGACAGTGACGATATTGCGTGCCGCGCGGTCGGCCAGCTGCAGCAGCGAATACAGCGTGGTGGTCTTGCCCGCCCCGGTCGGCCCGGTGGCCAGGATAATGCCGTTGGGATATCCCGCCAGCCGCTGCAGCAGCGCCTGCTGATCCGCGCTCAGCCCCAGGCCGCCCAGCGGCAGCAGCCCTGCCGAGCGGTCCAGGATCCGCAGCACGATGCGCTCGCCGTACTGGCCGGGCAGCGAGCTGACCCGGGTGTCGATCACCCGCCCGCCCAGCGACAGCGGGATGCGGCCGTCCTGCGGCAGCCGGGTCTCGGCAATATCCAGCCCCGCCATCACCTTGAGCCGCGACACCACCCGGCGCACCGGCACATCGCTGCGGTCCAGCACCTCCTGCAGCACCCCGTCGACGCGCATCCGGACCCTGAGGCCGCCCTCATGCGGCTCCACATGCAAATCCGAGGCGCCGCCCTGCACCGCCCGCCGCAACAGCTGATTGACCAGCTGGATCACCGGCGCATCGCCGGGCTCGTCCAGCAGGTCGCGCTGGCGGCGGGCAAAGGCCGCCTCCTCCAGATCAAAGCTGAGGTCCGCGCCTGCCTCCGCGGCCTCTGCCCCCGCGGCGCTGTCCTGGTAAAGCCGCGCCAGCGCCGCCTCAAACCCCATCCGGCCGAGCTGCTCCACCGCCTCCAGCGCGGTCTCCGGCCCCAGCTGCCGCTGCGCCTCGCGCAGGCCCAGCTGGGTGGCCCCGGGGCCGGCCAGCAGGCGCAGGCCGCCCGGGCCCGCCTGCAGCAGCACCTGCTGGTCGCGGGCAAAGGCAAAGGGCAGCCGCGGCGGATACGCCGCCGCCCCGGGACCGGCCCCGGGTTCCGCTGCCATCCCGGCTGCGGTCTCAGTCCTGGCCGCTGAAGCGGAGGCGGCTGGGGAGCGGGGGATAGTTCCGGCGTTGTGCAACGTCATCAATGAATCCGGCATCAAAGGGCTGATTCAGGTCGGCGCCGTCAAACGGCAGCGCGCCGACCCGGGAGTGCGGAAACCGGCCGTCGTCCAGCGGTGCAATGGCGGCGCTGGCGCTCTGCGCCTTGCGCGACAGCTGGCGGGTGATCCGGCGCGCCTCGGCGTCCGAGGCCACCACCTGCGGCCGCAGCAGCACCAGCAGCACCCGCTGGTCGCCGGTGGCATTCTTGCCGCGGAACAGCCCGCCCAGAAGCGGCAGCTTCGACAGGCCGGGCACCCGCTGGTCCACCGCGCCGGAGCCGTTCTCCAGCAGGCCGCCCAGCATGATCACCGCCCCGTCGCTGACCAGCGCAGAGGTCGACAGCGACCGCCGCGAGGTGATCTCGCCGCCCGAGGAGGCGGTGGCATTGGTCAGATTGGACACCTCCTGCTTGATCAGCAGCCGCACGGTGCGGTCGGCGTTGATCTGCGGGGTAACATTGAGGGTGAGGCCGACATCCTGGCGCTCGATGGTCTGGAACGGGTTGTCCACCGCGCTGCCGCTCACGGTGGAGAAGCTGCCGGTGACAAAGGGCACATTCTGCGCCACCACGATTTCCGCCTCCTGATTGTTCAGGGTCAGGATCGACGGGGTGGACAGCAGCCGGGTGGAATTCACCGTGGTGATGGCGGTGAGCAGCCCGGCAATGCCGTCGCCGTCCTTCAGCCGGGCGCCGCCGATGACACCGGCCGCCCCCACCTCCAGCGCTTCGCCGCTGCTGGCGGCGGAAATCAGGTTGATCAGGCTGCTGCGCCCCGGCAGGGTGAACTGCACCCCGCCCACCAGCGCATCATTCAGCACCGCGCCGAATTGCACCGACAGGTCCGACAGCCCCTGCACCGACATTTCAAAGATCACCGCCTCTACCAGCACCTGGGCCGGGCGGCGGTCCAGATGGCGCACCATCTGCACGATATCATCGATCTGCTCCTGCGGCGCCGAGACCAGCAGCGTGTTGGTCTGCGGCTCCGGCACGATGCGGACCGGGGTGCGGCCGGTATTGTCCTGGGTATCGTTGAGGGTGCGCATCACCACATCGGCAATCGCCGCGGCCTCGGCATAATTCAGCCCGATGCTGCGCGCCGCCACCCGGTCGCGCTGGGTGTCGAGCTCGGCCGCCAGCACCCGCACCCGGTGGCGCAGCGCCTCGGAGCCGGAAACCACCAGCGCATTGGAGCGGCGGTCGACGCTGATCGCCGCCTCCTCCGGCAGGATCTGCATTGCCTGCACCACCTGCATCACATCCGCCGCGGCGGCGTTCTGCAGCCGGATGATCTCCACCGGTGCCTGCTTGCGCGGCTTGTCCAGGCTTTCGATCAGCCGCGTGATCCGCTCCAGATTGGCGCCGCGGTCCGACAGGATCAGCCGGTTCGAGCCCGGCACCGCCGTCATCACCGCCTCGGCCGGCAGCAGCGGGCGCACCACCTCGATCACCTCCTGCAGCGGGATCTCCCGGACCGGGATCACCCGGGTTTCAAAACCGCCGGCCTGCCCCCCGGCACCGCCCGGCGCCAGCTCCCGCGCCGCATTGACCGGCACGATCCGGTCGGCGCCCGCGCCTTCGACCAGGGTCAGCCGGTTCAGCTCCAGCACCGCCAGGAACACCTCATACAGATCCTCCGGCGACATCTGGTCCGGCGCCAGCACCGTCACCGTGCCGCGGGCATTTGCATCCAGCACAAAGCGGCGGCCGGTAGCCTCGGAGACAATCTCAACAAAGCTGCGCAGATCGGCATCGCGCAGGTCCAGCGTCACCTGCGCCGCAGCCGGGCCGCCGGACCAGGCCGCCAGGCCCAGTGCCGGCATCAGTATCAGCATCAGCCTCAGCATCACCGCCCGCCCCGGGGCCAGCGCCCGCAAAATCAGCGCTGCTGCGGCCTGCCGCATCTGTGCCTGGTCTGTCATTGGCCTGCTCTCTGGTTCCGCGCCGCCGCCTTCCCGGCGGCGGCCCTGCCTGTTCCGGCGCATCATAGGGCAAGCGGCAGCGAAACACACGGGATTCTCTGCGGGCGGCCGCGTGCAGCCTGCGCTTGCATCCGGCCCGCCTGCGCGGCAAGCATGGGCCCATGAAAATTTTATTTGTGCATCAGAACATGCCCGGCCAGTACCGGGAGCTTGCGCCCTGGCTGGCGGCCCAGGGCGGCCATGAGATTGTTTTCCTGACCCAGCGCAATGACGTGCAGCTGAAGGGGATCAAAACCGTCACCTACAAGCCTTTCCGCACCCCCGCCCAGGACGCCTTCGGCCTCTCCAAGGACTGGGAGGCGGCCACCGGCACCGGCCTCGGCGCGGCGCTGGCGGCGCGGCAGCTGCGGGAGGCGGGCTTTATCCCCGACATCATCATCGGCCATACCGGCTGGGGCGAATTGCTGTTCATCAAGGACCCCTACCCGGATGTGCCGGTGATCGGCTTTTTCGAGTATTTCTACCGCACCTCCGGCGGGCTGGTCGGGTTCGACCCGGACAACCCGCCCAACGACCAGGCCTATTTCTTTGCCGAGGCGCGCAATGCGGTGCCTTACGCCAGCATCGAACAGGTGGACCTGGGCCATGTGCCCACCGCCTGGCAGCGCGACCGCTTCCCCAAGAGCTTCCACGACCGGATGTATCTCTGCCATGACGGCATCCGCACCGATACGCTGGGGCCGGATCCAGACGCCAGCATCGGGCTGGGACGGCTGGAGCGCCCGCTCAGCCGCGACGACGAGGTGGTGACCTATATTGCCCGCAACATGGAGCGCGCCCGCGGCTTTCACATCATGATGCGCGCCCTGCCCCGGATCCAGGCGCAGCGCCCCAATGCCCGCATCCTGATGATCGGCGGCAACGAGACCTCCTATGGCGCCGAGAGCAAGCACCCCGGCGGCCTGCGCGGCGAGATGGAGGAGGAACTGGGCAGCAGCGTCGACTGGAGCCGGGTGCATTTCCTGGGCAAGGTGCCTTACGCCGATCTCTGCCGGATCATCCAGATCAGCCGCTGCCACATCTATCTGACCATGCCCTTTGTCCTCAGCTGGTCGCTGTTGGAATCGATGGCGATGCAGGCCACCGTGGTGGCCGCCGATGTGGCGCCGGTGCGCGAGGCCATCACCCATGGCGAGACTGGCCTGCTGGTCGATTTCTTCAGCCCTGAGAAACTGGCTGATCAGGTCGCGGATGTGCTGGCCAACCCTGGCGATTACGCCCATATCGGCCCGGCGGCCCGCGCCCATGTGGTGGAGAAATACGATTTCCTGACCCGCTGCCTGCCGGAGCATATTGCGCAGATCAATGCCCTCGTGCCGGAGGCACGGAGAATTAAAGTCTAGCCGGAGGCACGGAGAATTAAAGTCTAGCCGGAGGCACGGAGAATTAAAATCTAGCCGGAGGCACGGAAAATTGTGAGCTGGGCCGGAGGCACGGCGGCAAAACCTGCAGCCGGAAGCACGGCGGGCAAAGATCCCGCCGCGAACGCGAGGCCGGGCTCTCACCCGGCGCTGCAGGCCCCAGCGCCCAAGGCTTTTCTGAAAAGCCTTGGCAAAAGTTTTCCAAAAACTTTTACGCGGCCTGCCGGGCCGTGCCGTCTTTGGCCACCGGCCGGATGCGGCGGGCCCCGGCCCCGCCCGCATCCGGCAAGCGGCGTTCCGGCCGGTGCGGCCGGGCGCGCCCTCCTAAAAGCTCCCCCGGGCCGTCAGTGGCGGCGCAGCCCCGGCCCGGGCCCGGTCTCCGGCGGCGGCAGCTGCTCCGAGGCCCAGAGTGCGGCCTGGGTGCGGTTCTTGGCGCCGATCTTGCGGAAGCAGGTGCGCAGATGCACTTTCACCGTGGCCTCGCAGATGCCCAGCTCATTGGCGATGCTCTTGTTGGTGGCGCCTTCGGTCAGCTTGGCCAGGATCAGCTGCTCGCGGTCCGACAGGCCGTGGCTGCCGGATCCGTTGCGGCGCCGCTCCACCTGCGGCTGCACCGTCCGGTCTGCCGCCGCCATCTCTCCTGCCGCCGCCTCCGGCAGCACGATACGGTAGCCGTCCTGCACCACCTGCAGCGCCGCAATCAGCGCATCGGCGGATTTGCGCTCCGGGATCACCGCCTCGGCATACTGGCTGAGCCGCGCCTGGGTGGCGGCCGGGCAGTGATCGCCGGTGACCAGGATCAGATGCGCGCCGCCCTTGCGCGCGCGGAAGGCGCGCAGCGCCGCCTCCAGGCTGTCGCCCGCCTCATGGCTGTAGAACAGCACCATGTCCTGGGCGGGCAAGGGCGGCAAATCCGCCAGGCTGCCGCAGCAGCGCCCGGTTTCGTAATCATGCGCTTCACAGATGGTCAGAAACATGTCCCTGAGAAGCCTGCTTTCCCCCACAATGTGCACAGGCATCCAAAACTCCTTTACTCATAACCCGCGCCGGTTTCAGAAACCGGCCCGTCCCCCAGGAGCGCGCGGCCAAGGCGGCCTGCCCCCGCAGGCGGCCCTGGCTGCAATGCGCTGCCGCTCCCTGAAACACACGTTGCCCGCCTGCTGCCATCCCGGCCCCGGCCGCGCCCCGGCGCCGCCGTTTCCCGATCGTGATAAATACAGAACACGCCCGGAAAAAAACCTCCCAGCCCGGGCTGCGCAAACGGGCGTCCAAACACTTCTGATGCGCATTGCTGTGGATAAACCGTAGCGAATCTATCCTTTTTTGTTAAGAAGCTTGGCCTCCTGGCGCAGGGCTTTTTGCCCGCTGGTCCCGGAACACAGCCCGGGCTTCTGCCTTATCCTTTTGTTTTTTATTGCAATCCCGCGCCTGACCTGGCCATCCCGGCAGTGTTTCAAAAGGGGAAACGCAGCGTTTCCAATTAGGAATTCACAATTTAGGGAAATTGTACTTATCCACAAAACAACCACAGGTTACTCGAATCGGCCCCGGCGGCCAGGCTGCGCTACCCCCATGGTGGTATTGCCCCCCGCCGCTCCGGTGCCGCGGCCCGCGCGCCCCGGCCTTTGGCGTACCCCTTCTGCCCGGTTTGCCCTGCCCCCTGCTGTGCTACCTTCAAGGCATTCATTATGTCATGCCGGGGGGCAACATGGTTATGTTGAGTGCGTCCGTTGCGCAAACGGGCAAGGTATTGTTTTCTAAGTCTCTGCAAAGGCAAATCTCTTCTCTGACACGGCTGGCCCTGGTGCAGCCGGGGCACCGCCGCGCCCCGGTGCTGACCAGTTCCGGCGCATTTGGCGGGCCCTGCCCGGACACCGCCGCGGCGCTGCTGCGGCGCCAGCTGCAGCCCGGCGCCGCCAGCGAGCTGCGCCCGCGCCGCCCCGGGGGGAAGGCGGCGCAGGCGCTGGCCGCGGCGCTGCCGCCGCAGCAGGCGGCGGATCTGGCCGCAGAGCTGGCGGCAGGCCGCGGCTGGGCGCTGTTTTCCTGCCGCTTCGAGGACGGCAGCGAGGACCTGATCGCGCTCAAGCTCGAAGGCGGCCCGCATGACGCCCATTGCCGCGACATCCTGCAGGCGATCTGGCCGGTGCTGCGCGAGGACAGCCTGCGCGAGCTGGCGGGCGAGACCCAGGCGGCGGTGACCAGCGCGCTGTTGTGGACCATTTCCAAGAAGACCGACAGCGCGGTGCTGGTGCTGGACGGCGACGGCACGCTGCTGCATTGCAATGAATCGGGGCGCGACATGCTGGATGGCGGCGGCCTGCTGAGCGACAGCTCCGGCCGCCTCAGCTGCGCCAGCGCCGGCGAGACCGCGGGGTTTTACGCGGCGGTGGCCGAATGCGCCCGCGCCCGCCGCGGCCGCTCCGGCGGCTCCGGCCAGCCCCCGCGCGAGCTGATCCTGTTCCTGGAGGACCGGCGCAGCGGCATGCGGCTGCCGGTGTCCTTGACCCGCTACCGCTGCGCCGGCGCCGACATGCCGCTGGTGGTGGCGATCCTGCCGCGCCAGCCCGACCGCACCCGCATTGAAATGCTGGCCCAGAAAATGGGCCTGTCGCCGTCGGAGGCGCGGGTGGCGGCGCTCATTCAGCTGGGGCTGTCCAACCGCGAGGCGGCGCATATCGCGGGCCTCAAGGAGCAGACTTTCAACACCTACGCCAAGCGGGTGCTGGCCAAGCTGCAGTCGGCAGGCCGCGCCGAGATGGCGCAGCGGCTGACCTGGCAGGCCTCGCTGGGGAGAGCGTCATGAACAAGCTGACGCTGGAGACGCCGGTGCAGGGCCCGCCCGCCCCGGCCGGCAGCCCGCAGGCGCCGGCGGCGCAGGCCGGAACATCACGGGCAGCAACCGCCCAGGCTCAAACAGCCCAGCCTCAAGCCTCACAGTCTCAAACAGCCCGGTCTCAAGCCTCACAGGCTCAAACAGCGCAGGCTCAAACCTCACAGGCTCAAACAGCGCAGGCCCCGGCCCAGCCGCAGCAGCCGCCGCGGCTCAGCGCTGCGGTGCTGGCGCAGATCGCCGCCGCCCTGCGCCAGGGCGAGGCGCCGCTGGCCGCCCAGGCCGACCTGGTGGCGCTGCACAAGCGCATCGCCGGGATGTTCACCACCCTGAACGACGGGCTCGGCGCCCAGGCCATGCAAAAGGCCGCCGCCGACCGCGCCGCGCTCAGCGCCCGCATCGACCAGCTGGAGGCGGCGGTGAACCGGATGGAGGGGGCGCTCAGGATCGAATTTGAACCGGTCCTGAAGGCGGCGCTGGCAGAGGCGCTGGCAGCGGCGGCGGTGCCGCCGCCGCGCCGCCGCGGGCTGCGCGCGGCGCTGGCGCTGGCCGCCCTGGCCGCCGCCCTGGCGGCCGGCGCCTGGTGGCACGGCCCGCTGCTGGAGGCCGCCGCCAGCCTGGGCCTGCGGCTGGGAGAAAGCGTCTAATACGCTGATTTTGTCCCCATTTGGGGGCATCGCAGCCCCGGTCTTTGCGCTGCAATACACCAGAAGGCAACACGACGCCTTTGCGCGCCAGGCCTGCCGCGGACATGGCAGGCCGCGCCGGCGGGGGCATGACCCAGGCAGCACCAGCTGTCCCGCCCCACACAGTTAATGAGGAGGACGTTTACCATGGGTATTAAGGACCAAAACCCCGACTGGGAGGTCTGTGATCCGACATGCGATATCCGCTACAGCGATAACAAGTTCGATCCGGATTATAACGACGGCACCACCGAATGGGGCGGCACTGACGGCAATGTGATCGACCTGAACGACCATGATGCCGGCGACAATGCCTCGGCCGGGGCCGGCGATGACGCGGTCTACGGCAACGAGCGCAACAACCGCATCGATGGCGAAGAAGGCCAGGACTACATCGAAGGCCAGAACGGCCATGACTATATCGAAGGCGGCTCCGGCAACGACTACCTGTTCGGCGGCAATGCCGATGGCGTCGGCAACCCGGCGGATCCGCGCGACGACGGCGACGACTGGATCGACGGCGAAGGCGGCTGCGACTACATCGACGGCGAGACCGGCGATGACACGCTCTTGGGCGGCAAGCATCAGGACACCGTGTTCGGCGGCTCCGGCGACGACCACATCTTCGGCGATGATGCCGACGGCGACTACAGCTACGCAGACGGCGACCGCGGCGACTACCTCTATGGCGAGCTCGGCAACGACTGCATGGACGGCGAAGGCGGCGACGACTGGATGTGGGGCGACATGGGCCAGTCCGGCGAAACCAAATACGACGGCCATGACACCATGTACGGCCGCGACGGCGACGACCGCATGAACGGCCAGGGCGGCAATGACCGCATGGCAGGCGGCCTCGGCGACGACCTGGTGATCGGCGGCTCCGGCGATGACGAGATGTTCGGCGACGAACGCCAGTCGCAGAATGACGATCTTGATTTCGGCGCCGACAACGGCACCGGCAACAAGACCGAGCAGGTCGACGGCGACGACTGCATGCTGGGCGGTGACGGCAACGACACCATGGACGGCCAGGGCGGCGACGACAAGATGTTCGGCGAGGCCGACGACGACCTGATGCAGGGCGGCCGCGGCAACGACCTGATGGACGGCGGCGCGGGCCGCGACGACGTCAACGGCGGCGCCGGCTATGACACCATGCGCGGCGGCTCCAACAACGACGTGCTGGAAGGCGGCGCCCAGGGCGACCTGATCTTCGGCGACCACGGCCGTGTCGGTGAATATGAGATCGACTGGAGCTGCTGCGACGACGAGGAGCCCAACGGCGAGACCCAGGCCCATGCCATGGAGAACGGCCTGAAGCCGGTCGACTGCCCGGACTGCTATGAGACCTACGACGGCGGCGAGGACGGCAATGACCGCATCCGCGGCGGCTCCGGCAATGACACCATGTTCGGCGAAGGCGGCAATGACGTGATCATCGGCGGCCGCGGCAACGATTATGGCTTCGGCGGCACCGGCGACGACCGGCTCTACGGCCGCAAGGGCAATGACACGCTGCACGGCGATGACGGCGACGACTGCGTGCATGGCAATGACGGCGACGACGTGCTGTTCGGCGACCGCGGCAACGACACCATGAAGGGCGGTGAAGGCAACGACACCATGTTCGGCAACGCCGATAACGACAAGATGTTCGGCGGCAAGGGCGACGACTACATGGAAGGCAATGCCGGCAACGACTACATGGCCGGCGGCGAAGGCAATGACATCGTCAAGGGCGGCAGCGGCCAGGACCGGCTCAAGGGCAATGACGGCGACGACTTCCTCGACGGGGAAAGCGGCGACGACAAGCTCAAGGGCGGCGAAGGCAATGACGTGCTCGAAGGCGGCGTCGGCGAAGACACGCTCTATGGCGAGAACGGCAATGACTGCCTCTATGGCGAGGACGGCAACGACCGGCTCTATGGCGGCAACGGCCGGGACTTCCTGGACGGCGGCGCCGGCGATGACACGCTCTCCGGCGGCGATGGCAATGACTTCCTGAAAGGCGGCGAGGGCGATGACGACCTCTACGGCAATGACGGCAAGGATGTCTTCATCATCGACCTGACCTGGGACGGCGCCAGCTTTGCCTCCACCGACGGCACCGACACCATCCACGACTTCGACATTGACCAGGACCACGATGTGCTGCTGTTCCGTGTCACCAATGTGGGCGGCGGCCTGGGCACCTCGGCACAGGATGCCTTCGGCGCCTTGGACGGCGGCGGCGCCACCGTCACCGACAATGGCACCGACACCAGCATCAGCGCCGGCGGCGCCACGGTGAACATCCTCGGCCTGACCGGCCGCGAGGCGCCGTTCACCTCGCTGGGGCAGGACGCGATCCCGATCGGCGGCGTGGGCATCAATGCGGTGACCACCGGTGATGCCGGCTCTTACGAGGCGATCCGGGTGCTGGCCTCCGACACCGGCTTTGACGACAGCTACGACAACATTTGGGGTCACGCGGTCATCTGAGCCACCGGAACGGCGGGCCTGGGGATTTCCCCGGGCCCGTCCAGCCCTGGTTCAGGACAGCGATTTGGTCCCCGGCCAAGGATTGCATCCTTGGACCAGGGCGCTGTTCTCCAGATTTTATAACTTCAATTTCGTGCAGCCGGGGGGCTACGACAATGAAGGTAAGACGGGTATTTGATGGTCAGCGGGGCGTGCTTGCCGCCATTTTCACGGCAAGCATTTTTGTAAACCTCCTTGTCCTGACAGCGCCGCTCTACATGCTGCAACTGTTTGCCCGGGTCATGGCCTCGGGCAGCATTCCCACATTGATTGCTCTGACCACCGGCGCGTGCATCGCGCTGGTGTTCTTTTTTCTGTTTGACATGATCCGCCAGCGCCTGGTGGCGCGGCTCGGATCCCGGCTTGAGGCGCGGCTCAGCCCGGTGGTGCTGGACGGTATGATCAGCGGCCGCCTGCCGCCCGCGCTGCGCACGGCCGAACCCGTCCGCGACATCCAGGACCTGCGCGGCTTTGTCACCAGCCCGGTGTTCCTGGCACTGCTGGACGCGCCCTGGTCGGTGGTGTTCCTGCTGCTGATCTTCCTGTTCAGCCCGATCCTGGGGATGGTGGCGCTGGCGGGCATCGCGCTCTTGTTCACCCTGGGGCTGCTCAGCGAGATGATGGCCCGCAAACCGCTGGAGGAGGCCACCAGGCAAGCCTCCGAAACCAATACCGCAGTGGCCGAGATGATGACCAACGCCGGGCTGATCCACGCCATGGGCAAGACCGGCCCGCTGATCGCGCGCTGGCAGCTCAAGGCGTTTTCCGCCCTGGTGTTCAACACATTGGCCACCGACCGGGTGGCGCTGATGACCTCGCTGGCCAAGGCGGTGCGCATGGGGCTGCAGATCGCGGTGCTGGGGGTCGGCGTGGTGCTGGTGATCAGCAACCAGCTGACGCCGGGGCTGATGATTGCCTCCTCGATCCTGCTGGGCCGTGCCGCAGCGCCGGTGGAACAGTCGATTGCCGGCTGGCGCGGCTTTCTGAACGCGCGCGGCGCCCATGGGCGGCTGAACATGTTCCTGGCCCATCTCGGCGCCGCGCCGGAGCGGCTGACCCTGCCCGAGCCCGAAGGCCGGCTGTCGGTGGAAAACGCCACCGTGGTGCTGCCGGGGCGGCCGGAGCCGCTGCTGCTGGATGTCAATCTGCAGCTGAAGCCGGGCCAGTCGCTGGGCCTCATCGGCCCCTCGGGCGCGGGCAAGACCACATTGGCCCATGCGCTGGCGGGCCTGCAGCCCCTGGTGCGCGGCCATATCCGCATCGACGATGCCGCGCTCAGCGACTGGGACCCGGCGCAGATCGGCCAGCACATCGGCTTCCTGCCGCAGCGGGTCGAGCTGTTCCAGGGCACGGTGGCGGAAAACATCGCCCTGATGGACCCGGACGCCAAGCCCTCGGATGTGGTGGCGGCCGCGAAACTGGCGCAGGTGCATGAGATGATCCTGGCGCTGCCCGGCGGCTATAACGCCGAAGCGGGCCCGCGCGGCGAGTTCCTGTCGGCAGGCCAGCGCCAGCGCATCGGCCTGGCGCGCGCCTTCTTCGGCAACCGCAAACTGATCATCCTGGATGAGCCCAATGCCAATCTCGACCCCGAGGGCGAAGAGGCGCTGGCCCGGGCCATCGAGGCCGCCTGCGCCCGCGGCGCCGCGGTGGTGGCGGTGACCCACCGGATCAGCCTGTTGCGCCGCGTGAGCCATGCGGCGCTGCTGCAGGACGGCCGCATCGCCCGCTTCGGCGAGGCCCGCCAGGTGATTGAGGCGGCGGCGCAGCCGCTGGCCCGGGCCCAGGCCGCCCAGGCCCAGGACGACCCCAAGATCGCCCCCTTCCGCCACCGCAGCACCGCAGAGGGCACGGCCGGGGACACCGCAGGAAATACGGGGGACGGCCCGGGAAAGACCCCGGAGGGCCCCGCCCTCCGGACCCAGGATAAAGGAGCACGCGCATGAGCCTGGTGGACCCTGAGACCCGCAGCCCGGCCCCTGGCGCCAGCGCCGGCAGCGGCTTCCGCGACCTGATGCCCGCCGGCGACAGCCAGCAGGTGGTGCTGCCGCAGCGCCCGCCGACCCGGGTGCGCCAGCTGGTGCTGTGGATGGTTGTCTGCGGCTTCGGCCTGTTCGGCGGGCTGGTGTTCTGGTCGACCCGGGCGGAACTCACCAGCGCGGTGGTGGCGCCGGGCGCCTTCAACGTGGCCGGCGACCGGCTGGCGGTGCAGCATCTGGAGGGCGGCATCCTGCGCGAGCTGAACGCCGCCGAGGGCGCGCGGGTTGCCAAGGGCGATGTGATTGCCCGGCTCGACGGCCGCCGCATCCAGGCGCAGACGGCGATCCTGAACGGCCAGCTGGCCAGCCTGCTGGCGCAGCAGGCGCGGCTGCAGGCGGAACGCCGGGACACGCCCGGCCTGCAGCCGGGGGCCGAGCTGGCCGCGCTCACCGCCCGCACGCCAGAGCTCAGCCAGCTGGTGGCGGTGCAGCAGGATCTGCTGACCTCGAACCGGGCGCTGTACCAGGGCCAGATGGATATCACCGCCGGCCGCATTGCCCAGCTGCAGGACCAGCTGAAAGGGCGCGATGCCCGCATCAAAGCCACTGAGGAGCAGCTGGCGCTGGTGCAGGCGGAGCTGGCTGATCTCACCGGATTGTTCGAAAAGGGCCTGGTGCCCAAGACCCGCATCAGCCAGCGGCAGATGCAGCAGAGCGGCCTTCTGGGCACGCTGGGGGCGCTGGAAAGCGACCGCGGCAATGTGCTGGAGCGGATCGGCGAGATGGAGGAGCGCCGCCTGCAGGCCGGGCGCGACCGGGCGGCGCGGATCGCTGCCGAAAGCCAGCAGGTGCAGGAGCAGATCCTGGACCTGCGCCAGCGGCTGGACGCCACCAGGGACGTGGCCGAGCGCCAGACCATCCGGGCGCCGCGCGATGGCCGGGTGGTGGGGCTGATGATCAACACCCTGGGCCAGGTGGTGGAACCCGGCCAGACCCTGCTGGAGCTGATGCCCGAGGATGCGGGCCTGCTGCTGGAAACCCGGGTCGCGGTGGAGGATATCGACGAGGTCTCGCCAGGCAGCCAGGCCCGGGTGCAATTGACCGCCTACAGCTTCCGCTCCACCCCGCCGGTCCAGGGCGAGGTGGTGATGGTGGCGGCCGGCAGCAGCACCGACCGGACCACCGGCCAGTCCTATTACCCGGTGCATATCCGCATCAATGAGGCAGAGCTCGCCGCCCTGCCCAATGTCAAGGCCCTGCCCGGCATGCCGGCCCAGGCGATGATCGAGACCGGCCGCCAGAGCCTGGCCGACTATCTGATCAGCCCGGTGCTCTCCAGCATGTCCCAGGCCCTGAAGGAAGGCAGCGGCTAGGGGGAGCCGCGCTCAGCAAGGCTGCGGCCCTGGGGGGAGGGCCGCGCCTGTCCCGGCCCGCGTCAGCCGCCAGGCTGAGGCGGGCCTGCTGTTTTGCCCCGCCCGCGCCGCCGCTCGCCCCCTCCGGCCGGGCAGAACCCCTGACCCTTGGACCGCCGGGCATAGCCCTCAGCACCCTCCGCCTATCCTTTGGTGCAACAGCGCAGGCCCGCAACCCATGCTAGAAAGAGGTCAGCAACGGAACTCTTTCCAAGGACACACGACATGGCCCTGATCAGCACTCTCACCGGCGCCGCAACCGCCCTGACCGCCATCGCCGCCAGCAGCTTCGCCATCACCCTGGCGCCGCTTCTGGCCCTGGTCCTGCTCTACCCGCTGGCCGCCGCCGGCGTCAGCCGCGCCATCGAATATTTCTTTGACCGCCAGGAACAGATGATCCGCCGCCCGGACCTGCCTTACTACAGCGCCAAGCCTTATTTCGGCTGACCCCCGCCCCCCGCAGGGTCTCCGCCCCGGCCGGCAGTGCAGCCCCTCCCCCGTGCTGCGCTGCCCGCCCGATGCAGCCCCGGCGCGCGTGCCCTCCTCCCCCTCCTGAACCGGGGCGCGCGCGCCGGGGAATGCCCTCCCGCACAGACAGTCCCCGCAGATCCCGCACCGGCGCAAAATAGGTCCGGTCCGGACCAAATGTTTCGCGCGCGAAACATTTGGTCAACAATGCTGACCTTCTGAGGATACCTCCGGCGGAAGTATTTTGAACCGGAAAGAAGCGGCAGAGCCTCCCCCGCCCTGCCGCTTCTTTCTGGTCTTAAATACTCAAATCCCCCGGCCGGCCCGGGGCGCCGCCGCGGGCTATTCTGCGGCGCGTTTCCTGACCCAGCCCAGGAACGCCGCATCCGGAGCACGCAGCCGCGGGCTGCCGGAGCGCAGCCACATGGCGCGCCACTCCGCCTCCAGCGCATAGGCGTCCGAGCCCGGGATCAGCGCCCGCGCCTGCTCCAGAGTCTGCGGCTTCAGGCTGGGCGCGTTCAGCACCGCCTCGGCAACGGCGGATTTCTGGCTGAAGCGGATCAGGTCGCCCTCCAGCTCCTCCAGCGCGTAGTCCGGCAGCGGCTGCGCGGCGATCATGTCGCGCAGCATCTTGCGGAACACCCGGCGGGGCGAGGCAGAGCCCGATTTCTTCAAGAGGGTTTCCACCGAGACCTGCCAGCTGTTCTGCCGCCCGCAATGTTTGCGCGCCAGCTCATAGATCCGCCGCTCCAGCGGTTTCCTGAGCCGGAAGTAATCGCGGCTGAGCGTCAGCACCGATTTCGACAGCACCGCCCGGTACAGCCAGTCGCTGAGCGTCACCGCCACATTGACCATCTTGCCGCCGCGGGCCTTGCGCACGATCTCCCATTTCTCGATCAGGCCGAAGCCGGTGGTGACCTCCTGTTCAAACCCCGGGCCGCCGGTCACGATATTGGTGGTGATGCGGGTGCCCGCCAGCCGCTCGAAGGCTTCGCGCAGGCGCCGGTAGGCATCGCCGGAGGTCTCGCGGTTGGTGGCGATCAGCAGATCATGCGCCTTCAGATGCAGGGTGCGGCTGACCTGGCGGCCGGCATTCAGCGCCGCCATCAGCTGGCTGATGCAGAAGATCAGGATGTCCTTGTCGTGGATCGTCGCCAGCCCCTTGACGCTGGGCGTCACGGTGATCTCGGCGCCGTTGTGCTGGTAATTGAGGATCCGCCGGTCCGGCCTTGTGCCCAGGCTGAACAGCGGATGCTCCATCGACGCCAGATCGTTCTTGGGGATCGCCCCGAAGATATCGCAGAGGAAGAAATCCCCCTGCCCCTCTGGCGGAATCGCTCCCGCCGCCAGCTCTGCCGCCATCTGCCTGTCCGCCGTCTGCTCAGCCGCGGCCTGGGATCTTCTGCCCCGGTCCCGCGACTCGTTTTATCGTGGTTTTGATTACACTCACCCTAGGGTTATCCACACCCTGCCGCAACGGGGGTTCGGAATCGTCTGATCGGGGGTTCGGAGTCATTTCAACGGGGTTTCAGAGTCACCTGGATGCCGAAATCCTGCCTGATCGCCAATGAAAAAAGGGCTTTGAACACCGGCTGCTTTCCCCCTAACTAATAAATAACTCATAATTAACTAGGCAGATTTTTTTCAGCCCCCTCAGCAGCCCCCCTGCCCGCCTGCCGCAACCCTTGAATTTGCTTAGAAAAATCAGGCGGGATGCGCATTCCTCTTCCATGTGCGGTGTTTTGTGGTATTCTGGCAAAAAGGCAGCACATCAGCGCTGCGAAGCAGACAGAACAGCATTTCACACAGGCAGGGCCGCACTGGCCCAAGGACAGCAGGCAGATCCTCATGGCGCGAGATATCCACAAGGCGGGCAGCAGCCTCCCCCCCTATTTCAGCATTGATCCGGAGGCGGCTTTGGCAGAGCTGGACACCCCCGCCAGCACCGCCGGTTTTGCCGAGATTGCCGCCGCCTGCGCGCAAGGCCGCGCCGACCTTGCCAGCCGCGGCATGAACGAGGAAGGCCGCAAGGAGCTGCGCCTGTTCTCCACCTGGGAGATCACCCGCTATCTGATCCCCGTCGCCCAGGCCCATTTCCGCCGGGTGCTGAAAGCCAACCCCGATCTGCCCCAGGGCCGCTCCGAGACCGAGGGCGGCGCCAAGTGGTTCACCCTGGATGAGGTGCTGCGCCTGCGCGCCTTCTTCGGCGCGCAAGGCTCCAAGGCCAAGGAATACATCCCCTACCGCCCCGAAGGGCTGCCTGCGAAAATGGTCGCGGTGGCGAACTTCAAGGGCGGGGTGGGCAAGACCTCCACCGCGGCGCATCTGGCGATGTCGGCGGCGCTCGACGGCTACAGGGTGCTGGTGATCGATCTGGACAGCCAGGGCTCGATGACCTCGATCTTCGGCGGAAGGGTGGAGGATGAATGGCAGACCGCCTTCCCGCTGCTGGCGCGCCACTACGGCGAGCATCTGCGGCTGGAGAACCAGCGCCGCCTCGACCGCGGCGACGCCCCGCAGCCGCTGGACGAGGCGCTGGATGCAGCGATGGAGATGACCGCCAGGGACGTGATCCAAAACACCCACTGGCCCAACATCGACCTCATCGGCGCCCAGCTGAACCTCTACTGGGCGGAGTTCCAGATCCCGGTCTGGCGGATGGCGGCGCGCAGCTGGAAGCTGTGGGATGCGCTGACCGAGCGGCTGGAGGCGGACGGGGTGCTGGACCAGTATGACGTGATCTTCATCGACACGCCGCCGGCGCTTGGCTACCTGACCATCAACGGGTTGTCGGCGGCCGATATCCTGCTGGTGCCGATGGGCGCGTCATTTCTGGAGTTCGACTCGACGGGCCGTTTCTTCGACATGCTGCATTCCACCTTTGCCAGCATCGAGGAGGGCGAGAACCTGGCCGCGCGTGCCCTGGGCCGGCCCGGGCTGGCGTTTGAATGGGATGCGGTGCGCACGGTGATCACCCGCTATGACAGCGCCCAGCAGGGTGAGCTGGCCGCCCTGATGCAGGCCTATATGGGCCGGGTGCTCAGCCCCCACAAACAGGATTACACCGCGCTCATCGGCCAGGCCGGCGAGCAGGTGAGCGGCATCTACGAGGCCGACTACCGCGACTTCAACCGCGAGACCTATGCCCGCGGCCGCGAGACCTTTGACGAGACCTATGCGGCCTTCAAGAAGCTGTTGATCGGCGTCTGGCACCGCGAGGTGTTGCAGGACGCGGCGGAACAGCGCGCGGCGGGCTAAGGCCCTAACAAGGAATTTCCGGCAGTATGCCTGCGCGGAGACAGACAGACAGGTCAGGACAGGATATGGCAAAACGCAAACGGCTTTCCCCGGCGCAGACGGATTACCTGACGGCCGCACCCGCCGGCAAACCCCCCCTTGGCAGCGCCTCTTCGGTGGGGGCGGCGCCGATTGCCCAGGTGGCCTCCGATGCCTCCGCCCAGGCGGCGCTGCAGGAGCTGTCCGGGGTTCTGGAAACCGCCCGCGCCAAGGGGCTGATGATCGAAGAGCTGCCGCTGGCGCAGGTCGACGAAAACCACCTGGTGCGCGACCGGATCGAGCAGGACGAGGAAGAGCTGCAATCGCTCATGGACTCAATCCGCGCCCGCGGCCAGCAGACCCCGGCAGAGGTGGTGCCGCTGGAGGATACATTTGGCGGCCGCACCCATGGGCTGATCTCCGGCTGGCGCCGCCTGACCGCCTTGCGCAGGCTCTACGCTGAGACTTCAGACCCGCAATTCGCCACGATCAAGGCGCTGGTGATCCACCCGGACAGCGCCGAGGGTGCTTACGTGGCGATGGTCGAGGAAAACGAGATCCGGGTGAACCTGTCCCATTACGAGCGTGCCCGGATCGCGGTGCGCGCTTATAAGGAGGGCGTCTTCACCCGCCGCAAATACGCGCTGCAGGCGCTGTTCGGCAATGCCACCCGCGCCAAGCGCTCCAAGATCGGCAGCTTTGTCACCCTGGTGGAGGCGCTGGATGCGGTGCTGTTCTACCCCACTGCCATCAGCGAGAAGCTGGGCCTGGCGCTGGTGCGGGAGATCGAGGCGGATGAGGGCTTTGCGGAGCGCGCGAAACAGATGCTGCAAGCCGCAGACCGCTCCAGCCCGGAGGCAGAACTGGCGGTTCTGACCCGCCTGACAGAGGCGCAGCCTGAAAAAAAACCTAAGTTAGAGTCTGATTTCCCCCCGCCCCCGCCGTCCCTTGCAAAGCTGGCAGCCGAAAACGGCACTCTCCCCCCTGCCCCGCCGTTGCCTGCGCCGCCCCAGCTGCCCCCGGTTCCGCCGCTGGTCAGCGCCCCGCGGGTGCGCGGCGCCGGCGACTGGGACGCCGCCATGCCGGGCGAGCGGATCAACCTGCCCGCGCCCAAAGGCGTGCGGCTGGCCTATACCCCCAGTGAGAAGAAGATCGAAATCAGCGGCGAGGCGGTCAGCGCCGCGCTGGTGAAGGAGCTGGAGGCCTGGCTGAAAAAGCTCTGATCAGAGCCTGGAGAACGAAAAAGGGCGCGGTTTCCGCGCCCTTCTTTTTGCCTTGTTAGAGCCTGATATTAGGTCAGTACGGTTGACCAAATGTTTCGCGCGCGAAACATTTGGTCCGAACCGGACCTATTTGGCGGCACCGTTCATCTGGCCCCGGCCCACCGCCACATAGGTCTCAAACCCGGCCCGTTTGGCGGCCTTGGGCGAGTAGATATTGCGCAGGTCCGCCATCCGCGGCACCTCCATCTTGCGGGCCAGCTTCTTCAGGTCCAGGGCGCGGAATTCATTCCATTCCGTGAGCAGCACCACCAGGTCGGCGTTCTGCGCCGCCTTATAGGGGTCCTCCTCCCATTTGACCCCGGGCAGCAGCGCCTCGCCTTCGGCGCGGCCCTGCGGGTCCACCACCCGCACCCGGGCGCCGCCGCCGACCAGGGCGGGCACGATGGTGAGCGAAGGCGCATCGCGCATGTCATCGGTGTTGGGTTTGAATGTGACGCCCAGCACCGCGACGGTCTTGCCGTTGAACGACCCGCCGCAGGCATCGCGCAGCTTTTCGACCATCCGCGCCTTCACCTCGTCATTGACCCGCATCACCGTCTCGGTGATCCGCATCGGAAAGGCATGGTCCTGGCCGATCCGCGCCAGCGCTGCGGTGTCCTTGGGAAAACACGAGCCGCCATAGCCCGGCCCTGCGTGCAGGAACTTGTTGCCGATGCGCCCGTCAAAGCCGATGCCGCGGGACACTTCCTTGACGTCGGCGCCGACCCGCTCGCACAGGCCCGCCACCTCGTTGATGAAGGTGATCTTGGCGGCCAGGAACGCATTGGCGGCGTATTTGATCATCTCGGCCGATTCCAGATCGGTGGTCAGGATCGGGAAGTCGCGCAGGTAAAGGGGGCGGTAGATCTCTGCCATCACCTCTGCGGCGCGCTCGTTCTGGACGCCGACCACCACCCGGTCGGGCTTCATGAAATCCTCGATCGCGGCGCCTTCGCGCAGGAACTCCGGGTTGGAGGCGACATCGAACCGGGCGTCGGGATTGGCCTTGGCAATCACCTGTTTCACCTGCCGGTTGGTGCCCACCGGCACGGTGGATTTGGTCACCACCACCGCATATCCGGTCAGCGCCCCGGCGATTTCTTCCGCCGCGGCCATCACATAGGTCAGATCCGCATGGCCGTCGCCGCGCCGGGTCGGGGTGCCGACGGCGATGAACACCGCATCCGCCCCTTCCACCGCCTGCGCCAGGTCAGAGGTGAAGCTGAGCCGCCCGGCGGCCACGTTCTTCTCCATCAGCTGATCAAGGCCCGGCTCATAGATCGGCACTTCGCCGCCCTGCAACCGGGCAATCTTGCCCGCGTCCTTGTCGACGCAAATCACGTCATGGCCGAAATCCGAAAAACAAACGCCTGACACCAGTCCGACATAGCCGGTGCCAATCATCGCAATGCGCATGAGAATGCCCTTTCCCCAATCCCCTTCCGGCTGCTTTGGGGCAGCCGTTGTAATGAGTTAGAAGAATATACGCGCCCGGACAGGGCGGAAACCGGTTTTTTTAAGAGCCGGCTGAGAAGGCGGAAGATAGGTCCGGTCCGGACCAAATGTTTCGCGCGCGAAACATTTGGTCCGAAGCGGACCTATTTGGGGAGGCGGGTTTGGACAAAGAAAACGCGGGAGAGCCTGCCTGCCCTGCCGCGTCTTTCTGGTTTCAAATACCCAGATTCCTGCGCCGGCCCCGGGTTCAGGTGTTGTAATACTCCCGGTACCAGGCGGCAAAGCGGGCGACGCCCTCAGCGACGCTCACCCCGGGCTGATAGCCGGTCAGCGCGCTCAGCAGGCGGGTATCGGCCCAGGTGGCGGGCACGTCGCCGGCCTGCATCTCCATCATGGTCTTCTGCGCCTTGATCCCCAGGGCGTCCTCAAGCGCGGCGATATAGTCCATCAGCGGGGTCGGCTTGCTGGCGCCGATATTGACCACCCGGAACGGCGCCACCGGGCTGAGACTGTCCTGTTCGCAGACCGGTTCCGCGCCCGGCACCGCCTCGATCAGCCCGGTGATGCCGGAAACCAGATCATCGATATAGGTGAAGTCGCGGCTCATTTGCCCGTGGTTGTAGACGTCGATCGGCTCCCCCGCCAGCATCGCCCTGGTGAATTTGAACAGCGCCATGTCGGGCCGGCCCCAGGGGCCGTAGACGGTGAAGAAGCGGAACATGGTGGTGGGCAGCCCGTAAAGATGGGCATAGGAATGCGCCATCGCCTCATTGGCCTTTTTGGTGGCCGCGTAAAAGGACATCTGATGGTCGGCCTGCTGGCGCTCCGCAAACGGCATCTCGGTGTTGGCGCCATAGGCCGAGGAGGTCGACGCCATCAAAAGATGCGCGGGCGGATGGGCGCGGGCGGCTTCCAGCAGCTCGAAGACGCCGATCAGATTGGCCTCCAGATAGTCGCGCGGGGCGTCGATCGAATGGCGCACCCCGGCCTGGGCGGCCAGGTGGATCACCGCATCCGGCTGGTGGTCCTCAAACAGGCCCATCAGGCGGCCCGGGTCTTCCAGCCTGCCAATGACGGGGGTGAAGCCCGGGGTCTGCGCCAGCATCCCGTGGCGGCGCTCCTTCAGGGCGACGTCGTAATAGGGCGACAGGCAGTCCAGCCCGATGACCCGCCAGCCTGCCGCCAGCAGCCGGGCTGCCAGGTGATATCCGATAAAGCCGGCCGAGCCGGTGATAAGAGCTGTCTGCATCCCCTTTAGGTGGCGGCTTCCTGCCGGTCTGTCAAACGCTTTGCGGCCGGGCGGCGGCGGTAAAGGATTTGACAGGGCCGGGGATTTATGAGCTTTCGGGGCCGCACATGCGGCATCAGATTCCCTCAGACAGGCAAGGAGCCCCCGGGTGAATAAAGCACAGGCAATCGGCACAGCTGCGGCAGAACCGGCAGAGACCGGAGCCGGGCAGGGGTCTGAACGGGCGGCTGAACGGGGGGCAGGCCGGCTGGTGGCGGTGGTGGTCACCCACAACCGGCTGGACAAGCTGAAAGCGACGGTGGCGCGCCTGCTGCAGAGCCCGGCCGATGAGCTGGCGGCGCTGGTGGTGGCCGACAATGCCTCCAGCGACGGCACCGCGGCCTGGCTGGCGGCCCAGGACGACCCCCGGCTGGATGTCTGCCTGAGCGAAACCAACCGCGGCGGGGCCGGCGGGTTCGAGATGGGCATGCGCCGGGCGATGGAGCATCACGCCCCGGACTGGCTGGCGGTGATGGATGACGACGGGCGGCCCGCAGCGGGCGGGCTGGCGGCGTTTCACGCCCTGCCGTGCCATCGCGCCGAAGGGCAGGCGGGGGCGCGCGGCTGGGATGCGGTGGCGGCGGCGGTCTATTTCCCGGACGGCCGCATCTGCGAGATGAACCGCCCCTCGCGCAACCCGTTCTGGCACGCCCGCGAATTCCTGCGCACCCTGCTGGGCGGCGGCAGATCGGGCTTTCACGTGCAGCCCTCCGATTACAACGGCGCGGGGATGCAGATCGATGTCACCTCCTTTGTCGGCTTCTTCATTTCGGCGCAGGCGGTGCAGCGCATCGGCTACCCGGACCCGGAGCTGTTCATCTATGGCGATGACGGGCTGTATACGCTGGGGCTGACCAAAGCGGGCGGGCGGATCGGTTTTGAACCCTCGGTGCGGTTCGAACACGACCTGTCGACCTTCCAGGGCAAGGCAGGGCAGGGCAAGGCGGATGCGGCGCAGCGCGGCCGCTTCGTGCCCCTGTGGAAGGCTTATTATTATCACCGCAACCTCTTGCTCCTGTACCGGATGGCGGCGGGCTGGCTGTTCTGGCCGGTGCTCTGCGTGGTGCTGCCGAAATGGCTGATGAAGGCGCGCCAGCACGGCGGCAGCCGCCGGCTGTTCCTGCGGCTGATGGCCCATGCGGTGCGCGACGGGCTGCTGCGGCGCACCAGGGTGAGCCATGCGCGGGTGCTGGAGCTGAGCGGCGAAGGCTGATCCGGCAGGCAGGCCAGGCAGGCGGGCAAGGCAGGGGCAGGGCGGCTCAGCGGTTCAGGATATCGCGGTGGAAGCGGCCCATCAGCACCAGCCCCAGCGCCAGCAGGGACAGGCTGACGCCCAGCACAAAGGCGCTGCTGGCATAAGAGGCGCTGTAGGTGGGGTAGAAGCCGGTGCGCATCAGCCCGGTGATGTGGAGCAGCGGGTTGTACCACAGGATATCCTGGGCCAGCGGCGGCAGGTCCTCGTAGATGTAGAGAACGCCGGAGGCCAGGAACAGCGGCCGGGTGATGATCGACCAGGCCACGTCCCATAGGGGATACAGCCCCATCAGCACGCAGTTCAGAGTGCCGACCCCGAGGCTCAGCCCCATCGCCAGCCCCATCGCCAGCACCGCCGCCGGCAGGTCCAGCACCGCCCGGCTGTCGGCGGCCAGCAGCACCCCGCCGACCAGCAGCAGGGTGATCAGGATGCCGGTCAGGCTGTTCAGCAGGAACCGGGCCAGCACCGCGTCCATCCAGGTGACGGCGGGGAATTTCAGCAGCGGCTTGGAATAGCTGATGGCCCGGGCGGTGGCGCCGGAAATGCTTTGATAGAGACTGAACACCAGGTAGCCAGTGGCATAAAACAGCAGGAAGCTGGTGCCCAGCGGCGGGGTGCGGATCACCAGCGAAAACCCGGCCGCCAGGAAGAGAACGGCGGCCAGCGGCTCCAGCACCGCCCAGAGATAACCGCCCGGCGTGCGCCCGTAACGGGTCGACATCTCGCGCAGAATCAGGGCGCCGATGGTGCGCGCCGCAGCAAAGCGGCGGCGGCGGGTCCGGGGCATCTGGGCGGCGGGAAGGGCGGCCGGGGCGGCCGGAGCTGCGGAAGCAGCAGGAGAGGAGCTGGCCATGAGGGAATGCGGTGATTGTATGGTTGTGAATGGATGCGTCGCAGGCGATACTATGGAAGAAAGACGAGGCAATTACAAACGGCTGCAGGCCGGGGTAAGCAGATTATGAAACAGGAACGTCCGGCGGCGCGGCGCAAGTCCGCGGCGCAATTCCGTACTGGCCGCAAACAGTCTGGCGCAACCGCCCCGGCAGAGCCGGAGACCGGCGCCGCCGCAGAGGCCGGCCAGCCGGAGCTGCCCGCCGCCGAGGCGGGCAATGTGGAACAGCTGCCCGGCGCCCGCGGCCCCCGCGGCAGGGGCAAAGACGGCAGGGGCAAAGACGGCGGGGCAGAGGAGGGCCCGGGCGGCAAAAAACGCCGCAAGCTGCGCAAATGGCGCAGCCGCGCCAAGGCCGCCCTGGCCGAGCTGGAGGCCGCCCGCGCGCAGGCCCCGGCCTATCCGGTGGCCCGTCCGGCGCGGATGAAGAAGCGCCATTGGGGGCTGATCGCCAGCTTTGCGCTGATGGTGCTGGCGCCGCTGGCGGCCGCGGTGTTCTACCTGTTTGCCGTGGCCGAGGATCAATATGCCTCCACCGCCGGCTTCACGGTGCGCAGCCAGGACAGTTCCGGCGCCAATGACCTTCTGGGCGGGCTGGCCAGCTTTGCCGGCAGCAGCACCGCCTCAGACAGCGATATCCTTTATGAGTTCATCCAGAGCCAGGAAATGGCGGCGGCGGTGGAGGCGCGGCTGGATCTGCGCAGCCACTACAGCCAGCACTGGCCAACGGACTGGGTGTTCTCGATCTGGCCGGAGGCCACGCTGGAGGAGCTGGTCTGGTACTGGCAGCGGATTGCCCGGATTTCCTATGACAGCGGCTCCGGGCTGATCGAAGTGCAGGCGGTCGGGTTCGATCCGCAGATGGCGCAGGCGGTGACCCGGGCCATCGTCGAGGAAAGCCAGACCCGCATCAACGTGCTGAACGAACAGGCCCGCGCCGATGCGATGCGCTATGCCGAGACCGACCTGATGGAGGCGGTGGAGCGGCTGAAACAGGCGCGCGAGGATCTGACCCGGTTCCGCACCCGCACCCGCATCGTCGACCCCGAGGCCGATATCCAGGGCCGCATGGGGGTGATGAACAACCTGCAGCAGCAGCTGGCCGCGGCGCTGATCGAATACGACCTGCTGGCGGGCACCGTCAGCCCGGGCGATGTGCGCCTGAAACAGGCGCGCCAGCAGATCGAAGTGATCCGCGAGCGCATCAACATTGAGCGCCAGACCTTTGCCTCCAGCAACACCGACACCGGCGCGGTGGGCGAGGATTACCCGTCGCTGATCTCTGAGTTCGAGCGGCTGACGGTGGACCGGGAATATGCCGAGGAAACCTACCGCGCGGCGCTGACCGCGCTGGAGACGGCACGCGATGACGCCGCCCGCCAGAGCCTGTACCTGGCCACCTATATCAAGCCGACGCTGGCCGAGGAGCCGGAATACCCGCGCCGCGCGGTGCTGAGCGCGCTGACGGCGCTGTTCCTGGTGCTGATCTGGGCGATTTCGGCGCTGATCTATTACTCGATCCGCGACCGCAGCTGACATGATCCGGCTCGAGAACCTGACCAAGAGCTTCTGGCTCAAGGGGGAGCGCAAGGTGGTGATCGACAACCTGAACCTCACCCTGCCGGACGGCAAGTCGCTGGCGCTGCTGGGCCGCAACGGGGCCGGCAAGTCGACGCTTTTGCAGATCATTGCCGGCATCATGCGCCCCGATCACGGCCGGGTGGTCAGCGACGGCACCATGTCCTGGCCGGTGGGGCTGGGCGGCTCCTTCCACCGCGAGCTGAGCGGCGCCGAGAACGTCCGTTTCATCGCCCGCATCTACGGGGTGGACACCGATGAGCTGGTGGCTTTTGTCGGGGAGTTTGCCGAGCTGGGCAAATTCTACCACATGCCGATGCGCAGCTATTCCAGCGGCATGCGCTCGCGGCTGACCTTCGGCGCCTCAATGGGGATCCGCTTTGACACCTATCTGGTCGATGAGGTGACCGCGGTGGGCGACAAGGCCTTCAAGCGCAAGAGCCGCGCCGTCTTTGCCGAGCGGATGCAGCATTCCAGCGCCATCATGGTCAATCACTCGATGAGCCAAGTGCGTGAGTTCTGCGATGCGGGCCTGGTGCTGGAACATGGCAAGATGCGCTACTACGACGATCTGGAAGAGGCGATCGCGGTGCATGAGGCGATGCTGGCATAGGATATTTTCCCTTGTTAGGGACTGTTTATTAGGCTGATCCAGGGCGAGGCGCGATGAAGGTCATTCTGTTTACCGGGCATCACAAAGTGGGCTCGACATCGCTGCAGAAATTTTTGCTGCACAACCGCATGGCGCTGCTGGAGCAGGGCATCCTCTATCCCAGCACCGCGCCTGCGGGGCTGGCGCAGGACCTGCAGGCGGCGCTGGCGTGGAACCGGCCGGGGCAGCGGCTGATGCGCGGCCTGGGTCTGCGGGGGGCCGGGCTGCAGGCGGCGCGCGCGCTGGGGCGCGCCAGCTGGCCTGCCAATGTGACAGAGCCGCATAATGCGCTGGCGTTCAAACTGCTGAGCGAGGGCAGCCGCAAATGGAAGCTGCCGGACTACCACCGCGGGCTGCCGCATTCGCGCCAGATGCTGCAGGCGGTGGCGGCGCAGGTGGCGGCGCTGCAGCCGCAGGCGGTGATTCTGGCGTCGGAGGTCTTTGCCAATATGGGCCTGGGCCAGCAGGAGATGATCCGGCGCATTGCGGATCTGTTTCCCGGCGCCGAGGTCCGGATCATCACCGTGTTCCGGCAGATCGACAGCTATCTGGCGGCCTGGCACATGCAGCGGCTGCGGTTCGGCGCCCGGCTGCTGCCGCTGGCAGAGGGCGGCCTGCAGGACTATTGGGACACGGTGCATTTCGACTACCGGCAGGCGCTGGCGGGCTGGCGGGCGGTGCTGCCGGAGGCAGAGCTGGTGCTGCGCCCCTATGAAGAGGTGAAGGCGGCCGGCGGCACGGTGGCGGATTTCATGGCTGTCTGCGGGCTGCGGTTCCCGCGCGGGCTGATCCGCCGGTTCCAGGCCAATGCCAGCCTGCATCCGGCGCTGGCGGAACTGGCCCGCCTGGGCAACCGGGCGCTGGCGCCGGAGCCGGCCGCGGCGCTGCGGCAGTTCCTGCAGCGCAGCGGCGCGGCGCGCGGCCTGCCGCCGGCTGCGGATGTGGAGGTTTACGGCGCCGGGCTGCGCCGGGAGCTGCTGGAGCGGTTCCGCCCGGTGCATGCGGCCTTGGGGGAGCTGTCCGGCCGCCGCCCGTTCTTTGCCGGGCTGGAGGCGGCGGCGGCGGTGCGGCCGCATCCGCTGCCGGCGGCCACGGCGGCGGCGCTGGCGCAGCAGCAGCGGGATCTGTCCGGGCTGCCGGATGCGGCGGCGCGGCAGTTTTTGCAGCAGCTGCAGATTCCCGCCGCTGCGGCCTAGGGCCAGGCCTCATTGATTCCACACCGCTGGTTTGGCAGATTTTCAGCCTGACAAGGCGCAGGAGCGCAGGAAATCTGGTTGATTTTCAAGATCCTGTAACGCCGTCAGGCCGAAAATCCGCCAAATCCGCAGGACGCCAAAACTGCTGCATCCCAGCGGCATGGCCCGCTTGGAAATGGCGCCGCCATTCCCTGCGCGCGCCAAACCGCTGAAATTTTGCGGTTTTGGCGCCAGTGGTGCGGAATCAATGGGTTCTGACCCTAACGCGGACGTGTACTTCCAGGCGCAGCTGCAGTATGCAGCGGGCGGTGCAGGACGGGTGCGAAAGGGTACAGGCATGACAGACGCAGCAGCGGCGGCGGCAGGGTTTACCACATTGCAGGGGCTGATGTGGCCTGAGCTGGGGATCTGCACGGAGCAGGAGCTGTATTTGCGCACAAACGGCCCGGCCGGCCCGGTCCGCGCCGCCGATGGCAGCCCGGGCGGCTACCGGTTTTTTGCGGGCAGCTGCGCCCGTTTCGACACCTGGTTCAATCTGTTCAACGCGGGCACCTGGAAGCGCCAATGCGCCTTGCAGAGCCTGTTTTTGCTGCTGGAGGGCAGGGGCAGCTTCACGGTGTCGGTCTTTGCCGCGCCGCGGGGGCGCTCCTGGGACCGCAGCGACCACATTGTGGAGCTGGCAGAGGGCTGCCCGGTGCGGCTGGATCTGACCGCGCTGATGCAGGCGGCGGGCGATGCGGCGCTGCTGTTCTTCGAGCTGCGGGCCGCGGGCGGCGAGGCCTTCCTGGCGCAGGCGTCCTGGCAGACGCAGGATGCGCCGCGGCGCACCCCGCAGCTGGCGCTGGCGGTGACCACCTTCAAGCGCGAGGCCGAGGCGGCGCGCACGGCGGAGCGGTTCTGCGCCTTCCGCGAACGCTCCTGGATGAAAGATCACGTGCAGCTGATCATCACCGACAACGGCCAGTCGCTGGAGCTGCCGCCGCGCGACGGGGTGACGGTGATCCCGAACGAAAACCTGGGCGGGGCCGGCGGCTTTACCCGCGGCCTGCTGGAGGCGCGCGTGCGCGGCGCCTCGCACTGCCTGTTCATGGATGACGATGCCTCCATCCATATGGAGAGCCTGGAGCGCACCTGGATGCTGCTGGCCTATGCCCAGGACCCGGCCACCGCGGTGGCGGGCGCCATGATCAGCGAGCAGCACCGCTGGGCAATCTGGGAAAACGGCGCCCGTTTCTTCACCCGCTGCCAGCCGCTGTATATGGGCACCGACCTGCGCGATTTCGAACAGACGGCGGCGATGGAACAGGAGGTCTCCGGGCCTCCGCCGCAGGAGCTGTATGGCGGCTGGTGGTATTTCGCCTTCCCGCTGGAGCAGGCCAGGCATCTGGCGTTTCCGTTCTTTGTGCGCGGCGACGACGTCAGCTTCTCGCTGGCCAACGGGTTCAATATCGTGCGCCTGAACGGGGTGGTGTCGTTCCAGGAAAGCTTTACCGAGAAGGAAAGCCCGCAGACCTGGTATCTGGATCTGCGCAGCCATATGGCCCATCACCTGAGCCTGCCGGTCCTGGATGTGGGCGCCCTGGGGGTGCTGAAGATCGCCGTCTGGTTCTTCCTGCGCAACCTGCCGCGGATGCATTACGATACGCTGGCCGCGGTCAACCTGGCGGTCGAGGATGTGATGAAGGGGCCGGGTTTCTTTGATGCAAATGCCGATATGGCCGGGCGCCGGGCCGACATCAAGGCGCTGACCGGCACCGAGGCCTGGCAGGATCTGGCGCCGCATCAGGCGCTGCCGCCGCTGCGCAGCACGCCGCCCGCCGCCTGGCGGCGGCATCTGATGAAGCTCAGCCTCAACGGGCTGCTGATCCCGGGCTTTGGCCGCTTCGGCCGCAAGATTACGCTGGAGGCACAGAACCGCAGCCATATCGGCTATGCCTGGGGGGCGGCGGAAATCACCTGCCTCAACGCGGAGCGCAGCAAATTTTACACCGTGCGCCATTCCAAATCCGCGGCCTGGCGCGAGATCCGGCGGTTTGCCGCAAACGCCCGCGCGTTCCTGAAAGCCTATGACCGGCTGGCGGCGGACTACCGGATGCAGTATGGCAGCTTCACCAGTGAAACCTACTGGCAGGCCAAGCTGAACCTGGCCCGCCAGCCTCAAGACATGCAGCAGGAAGCCGCCGAGTGAAGCTCATCAAGAAGCTGATCCAGACCTCCGGATCCAAATTCACAGCCCCAGCCCCGGCCCCCGCTCCGGCCTCAGTTCCGGCCCCGGGCGCGCCCGTCCTTCCCCGTCCCGCTGCCGCCGCGGATGCACCGCTGAAGGTGGTGCTGTTCATCGGCCACCACAAGGTCGGCTCGACCTCGCTGCAGGACTTCCTGGCGCGCAATGCGCCGGCGCTGGCGCGCCATGGCATTCTCTATCCCTTTGTGGAATTCGAAGGGCTGTCGCATATGGCAGCCGCTGCCGGCGGGCTGCTGCCGCCGCCTGACGGCAGCCTGCCGATCAACGTGCGCGAGCCGCATAATGCGCTGGCCTTCCGGATGCTGGCCGACCACAGCCATGGCAAGGTGCCGCCCTATCACAAGCGGCTGCCGGCGCTGCCGCAGATGGTGCATGCGATCCAGCAGCAGATCCGCTTTTCACAGCCGCATACGGTGATCCTGGCGGCCGAGGTCTTTGCCAATTTCAATGCCGCCGACCCGGCGCTGATCGAACGGCTGGCAGACTGGTTCCCGGGGGCGGAGTTCACCATCGTGGCGACGCTGCGGCGGATCGACGAATACCTGGCCTCCTGGCACGGCCAGCGGCTGAAGTTCGGCCATAAGCTGAAGCCGCTGCGCGGGGACGGGCTGGACGGCTATCTGCGCAGCATCCATTTCGACTACCGGCGGATGGTAGAGGGCTGGCTCAAAACGCTGCCTGCGGCGCGGGTGGTGCTGCGCGATTATGCGCAGGTGCGCGCCAGCGGCGGCTCGGTGGCGGATTTCATCGCCCAGGCCGGGCTGGAGCTGCCCGGGGGGCTGGCGCCGGAGCGGCGCGAGAATGATTCCATCCACCGGGCGTTTTACGAGATCGCCCGGCGGGCCAATCACCAGCTGGAGCCGGAGCAGGCAGCGGAGCTGCGCAAGGCGCTGCGCATGGAGCTGCAGGGCCGGCTGGAGCTGCCTGCCAGCAGCAGCATCGAGCTGTTCGGGGCGGAGAACCGGGCGCGGATGCTGGAGCAGTTCCGGCCGATCGACGATTGGCTTGGCGGGGTATGCGGGCGCAGCGGATTCTTTGCCGGGCTGGAGCAGGGGCTGGAGGTGCAGCCGCTGCCGGAGCTGGAGGCGGCGGCGGCGGTGCTGGCACAGCTGCAGGCGCTGGACTGGCAGGGCAATGACACCCTGCGCGGGTTCCTGGCAGAGCTGGCGGTCCCGGATGAAGGCCCCATGAAGGCCCCCGGAGAGACCTGAGGGGCCTGAAGGGGCGGGGTCAGGAGGCGGTTTCGGCGGCTGCCGCAGGATCCCAGCGGCCATAATCCAGCGGCGCCAGCAGCGGCTGGCGGCCTGGCTTTGCCGGCGTTTCCAGATCCAGCGGATAGCCGAACTGCTGCATCAGCCGGCCCAGCCGCCGTTCCACCCGCTGGATGTCTTTTTGCGCCAGCGCGGTGCGGTATTTGGCAAAATTCCCGCTCATCAGCGGCTGGCTGATGTTTTTGCGCTGCTTGGTGCTGGCGGCGAGCTTGGCCGCCCGGTCGGTATTGTGGAACTCCAGCATGCCGGGTTCAAAGGGCATCCCAAGGAAGCTGCACAGGCGCTGCAGCGTGTCTTCGGGCGCCTGCAGCAGGTCTTCGTAGCGGTGCAGGAAGACGCGGTCCGGGCCCAGCAGCCCCAGGGCGTGCAGGCCGCCCTGCTGGTCTTCTTCCCAGACTTTGAGCGCCTTGCGGGTGCTGCCGAACTTGTTGCCGCCCTTGACCGCGGCCTTGGCCGAGGCCAGGTAGTCGCGCGGGTCGCGCACCTGAAAGACAAACCGGGCATCCGCAAAGCAGTCGAGCAGGAAGAACATCAGGTTGTGCAGGTTGTTTTCCTTGATGAAAACGGTCTTGCCTGCAGCTTCGGGCATCATGTCCCGGTAGAGAAACCGGGCGATGGCCTTGGGGTCGACCTGGGACTGGGCGTCGAGCCACTGTTTCACCCGTTTGGCATCGGCCGGATCCTGCAGGGCCTCGACGCGGCCGGTGGCGTATTTCTTCAGCCGGGCCCAGGCCGGAGAGGCGGCGCCGCCCTGCAGGGTCTTGTACAGGTTCAGCAGAACGATCCGGCCAAAGTGATGCGGCGGCGGCGCGTAGACCTGGGAATGGGTGCCCATGATGGTGCTGATCAGATTCGAGCCGGAGCGCTCGGAGCAGATCAGGAAAACCGGGGCAGGGGCGGCCGGGCCGGAAGCGGGGGAGGTGTGTTGCATCGGGGGATCACTTTCTGCCGGCAGCTGCGGCCGGAGCGGGCAGGGTTTCGGCGAACAGGGTTTCGGCGATCTGGGTTGAGAACTTGTCGCGCCCGGTCTGGGCCGCCAGGTGGTTGAAGTCCTGGAAATCTTCCGGATCCAGCTCAAACCTTGTGTCGGGGATGATCCGGACGCCGGTTTCCTTGCTCAGCTGGCTGACAAGGGCGCTGAAATGATTGGGCGAGACGCGCTGGCGCTGGGTCTGCAGATCGTCGCACAGGATGGGGTGGATCACCGCGCTGACCTCGTCGCTGACCTCGCGCAGCGCCGCCAGCCCGCGCCGCCAGGCCGCCACAGAGGTCTCGTCCATCGGCACCCCGCCCAGGAAGGTCTGACGGATTTCCCGGGCCCGCCGTTCCTCCCAATTGGCCGCGGGCAGTTTGGTGCGGGCCTTCTTGGGCGGGGCAATGGTGCCGCCGGCATCCTGGTCCCAGACGGTCGAGGCGTCATAATAGATCCGCTCGACACCGTCGAAAGTGCCCTTGCGGTAATCCGCGACAATGCCGATGTCGCCCACCGGGGGCAGGATGCTCAGCTGCATGATCTCCAGCTCCAGCACCGCATGCGCAATCCGCTTGTTCTGCTCCGCCATGGTGTCGCGGACAAATTCGCACAGCTCGGCAATGCCCTCGATGCTGAGCATCGCCATGCCGAGGTTGGCCGCCCGCACCCGCTGGCCGCGGCGCCGGGCCTCGGCCTCGATGGCGGGGGCGCTGATGCCGCGCATGAAGCCGGAGGAGCCGATGCACAGCACCAGGGGATCAGCGGCGGAGCGGCTGAACCCGGGGAACTTGTCGAGCATGTCCAGGGACCGCATGGCCCGGTAATGCGGGTTCTGCCGCCGCACCGAGCGGCTGGCATGGGCATTGGCCAGCGGCTCGAAACTGGCGGCGCCTTCCGGTTTTTTTGCCTGCCGGATAAAGGTCAGGATCTGGCGCAGGGACATATGCGACAGGGCCGCCACCGTGTCCTGGGTGAGTTCCAGGCCGAACCGTTTTTCCAGCTGGATGGTAAATTCGACAAAGCCCATCGAATCCAGGCCGATATCCATCAGGTTCCCGGCCTTCTCGATATCCGCGTGGGAAATGGCCGGATTGATCTTCTGGATATCCTGGACCAGCGTGTCATAGCGGTTCGCCTTGCCGGGGCCGGCCGCCTTGGCCTGGCGCTTCTCCAGCCGGCGGACCACCCGCTCGCCGATCCGGCCGCGGTCCACCTTGCCGCTGGCGTTCTTGGGGAATTGCTTCATCAGCATCACCTTGGTGAGGCTCATGTAATCGGGCAGCTTGCCGTCCAGGGCCTTCAGCAGCTGCCGCGGCCGGCCCTCCCAGCCCTCGACCACGCCAACCAGGCTGGTGGGGGTGGGGGATTTCAGCGGCAGCGGAACCACAACGGCGTTGCAGCCCTCTGCATGGCTGCGCAGCACCGCCTCGATTTCCCCCAGCTCGACCCGGTAGCCGCGGATCTTGATCTGGTTGTCGATACGGTCGATGAACTGCAGGCTGCCGTCCGGCCCGGCTTCCACCCGGTCGCCGGTGCGGTAGTGGACCGCGCTGCGGCCTTCCGGCACCACAAAGGCCCTGGCGGTTTTCTCGGCATCCGCCACATAGCCGTCGGCGACCTGCGCGCCGGTGACCAGCAGCTCGCCGCTCTCGCCGGCGGCGGCCGGGCTGCCGTCTTCCCGCAGCACCAGCGTCTGCATGCCCGGCAGCGGCAGGCCGATCGGCACCAGGTTGAAGCGGCCCTGGATCTGTCCGGGGTCGGCGGGCAGCGGGTAGCGGGTGCAGGCAATGGTGGCCTCGGTGGGGCCGTACCAGTTTTCCACCCGGTGGCCGGTGGCGCGCGCCCAGTCCTGCGCCAGATCCGCCGGCAGCGCCTCGCCGCAGAACAGGGTCAGGCGCAGGGTGCTGAGGGCGCCGGGCTTGAGCGCGCCTTGCATGCGCATTTTCTGGGCCAGGCTGGGCACTGAGAACCAGCAGGTGAGGCCATGGCGGTGCAGATAGCCGGCCGGCTCTTCCAGATCCGCGGCAGAGGGCACGATCAGATGCGCGCCGGCCCGCCAGCAGACAAACATGTCATGGGCGCTGAGATCGAAGGTCAGGTCGAAATTCTGCGACATCCGGTCATCGGGCCCGTAATCCGCGACCGCAAAGACCGCATCAAGATAGGCCCCCAGGTTGCTGTGCCGGATGGCCACGCCCTTGGGCTGGCCGGTGCTGCCGGAGGTGAACAGGATATAGGCATAGGGGTTGGCGGGGGGGCTGCCGGGGGGGCTGGCGGGCTGGCGCAGGGCCGCCGGGCGCTGCACGGGCTCCCCGGCCGGCAGGGCGCCGGTATCGATCCGCTGCGGGCTGTCCTGGTCCGACGGCACCGCCAGGATCTCCTCCACCGCCGCGGCGCTGGCGCTGTCATGCAGCAGGCAGGCGGCGCCGGAGCGCTCCAGGATATAGCGGTTGCGTTCGGGCGGGAACTTGGGGTTCAGCGGCACATAGGCATGGCCGCGCAGCAGCGCTGCCAGCACCGCGGCATAGGTGCCGGGGCCGCGGCTGGCATAGATGGCGGTGACCGGGGCGCTCTGGCCGGTTTCCTGTGCGGCAATGGCGGCGGCCAGGCCCTGGGCCTGTTCCAGCAGCGCCTGATAGGTCAGCGTGATGCCCTCTGCGGTGAGCGCGGGGCGGTCCCCCCAGCGGGCGGCAGAACGCAGAAAATCATCAGCGGCATTCCAGTTTTCCTGAGCCGCGGGTGTCGGGGAGAAATCTGCCATGTGAACTACCGGTCCAGCCATAAAAAACATTGCGTTTCTCCCAAAAAAGAAGGCATGAAACAAGCCATAAATGATGCCATTTTCGGACCGCGGATCCGCGCGTCCGGCAGGTGCATTGCGCTGCGGGAGAAGGCCAATTGGTTACTAAAGTTCTGTATATTGCCGGGGCCGGACGCTCGGGAACAACATTCTTGTCGATGCTGCTGTCGCAGAATGACGACGCCCAGAATATCGGCCAGATCCGGGACCTGCCGATGGCGGTGGAAAAACACTCCCCGTGCAGCTGCCGCCGCGACGTGCCGGAATGCAGCTTCTGGGGCCCTGTCCGCGCCCGGGTCGAGGCCCGGCACGGCGCCGGGGCGATGGCGGCGCTGATGGCGGGCAAGGCCGCGTTCCGCAAGGGCGCCAATGCCGAGAGCTCCTGGCAGGACCCGGCTGCCCGGGCGCGGCTGTCGCAGGCGCATGCGGCGCATCTGGAGCGGCTGAAAACCCTTTATGATGCCGCGGCGGAGCAGGCCGGCGGGCGGATGCTGGTCGACAGCTCCAAATCGGTGGATGTGGCGATGGCGCTGAGCCTGATTCCCGGCATCGAGGTCTATGTGCTCAACCTGGTGCGCGACCCCCGGGCGGTGGGCGTCAGCTGGGCCAAGATCATCAAGAAAAGCGACCGGTTGCGGATGCGCACCGCCAATTGGGTGGAGCGCCAGCAGCGGGCGCAGTGGCTGGGCGCCCATGACCCGGAGAAATTCATGCTGTTGCGCTATGAGGATCTGACCGTGTCGCCGCGCCAGCATGTCGAGCAGATCCAGAGCTGGGCCGGGCTGGAGCGCGCGACGCCGTTTTTCACCGATGAGCATTCGGCACGGGTGTCCTGGGCGCGGGAGCATTTGTTCCCGCCGGCCAATGCATCGGTGCTGCGCCAGCGCAAGACAGAGATTTCCATCCGCACCGCCGAGAGCTGGAAAGATCCCAAAAATGCCGCCCTGCACGCCATGGCCGAGGCCGAGACATTCCCGTTTGCCGAAGCCTTTGGGTACCGCCCCGGAGTCGCGCCGGTCCCGGCGGACCGGTAACCCGGCTGCGCGCAGACAGCCACGATACAGCCCGCTTTGGCACGGGGGTGCGCCCCCCGTGCCGGGCAGAAAGAAGGATAAGCGTCTATGACTGCAGGAAACTATCTGTTGGTGGGGGCGGGGCTTTCCGGCGCCGTGATCGGCCGCCATCTGGCCGAAGCAGGCCACTGGATCACCGTGATCGACAGCCGCGGCCACATCGGCGGCAACTGCCACACCGAGCGCGACGCGGAAACCAGCGTGATGGTGCATGTCTACGGGCCGCATATCTTCCACACCGACGACGCCGAGGTCTGGGACTATGTGAACAGCTTCGAGCGTTTCCTGCCCTATAAGAACCGGGTGAAATCCACCACCCGCGGGCTTTCGGGCGATCAGGAAGTGTTCTCGCTGCCGGTCAATCTGCACACCATCAACCAGTTCTTCCGCAAGACCCTGCGCCCGGAAGAAGCGCATGATTTCATTGTCAATGAACAGGCCGATACCTCGATCGCAGATCCCCAGACCTTCGAAGAGCAGGCGATGCGCTTTGTCGGCAAGGATCTCTATGAGGCGTTTTTCAAGGGCTACACCATCAAGCAATGGGGCATGCACCCCTCCGAGCTGCCCGCCTCGATCCTGAAGCGGCTGCCGGTGCGCTTCAACTACGACGACAACTATTTCTTCCACCAGTTCCAGGGCATGCCCGAGAACGGCTATACCGCGATGATCGCCAAGATCCTCGATCATCCGGGCATTTCGGTCAAGTTAGAGACTGATTTTACCCCGGAGATGGGGGCAGAGTATGACCATGTGTTCTACTCCGGGCCGCTGGACGGCTATTTCGGCTATGAGCTGGGGCGGCTGGGCTACCGGACCCTGGATTTTGAGCGCTTCACCCATCAGGGCGACTACCAGGGCTGCGCGGTGATGAACTACGGCGAGGAAGCTGTTCCTTACACCCGCATCACCGAGCACAAGCATTTCGCACCTTGGGAAAGCCACGAGGGTTCGGTGCTCTACCGCGAGTTCTCGCGCCTGGCAGAGCCCGGCGACATTCCTTATTACCCGATCCGCCAGGTGAAGGAGAAGGAGCTGCTGGCGGCCTATGTGAAGCTGGCCGAAGAGACCCGCGGCGTCACCTTCGTGGGGCGGCTTGCCACCTACCGTTACCTGGACATGGATGTGACCATCCGCGAGGCGCTGGACGCGGCGCGCGGCTTTGCCGCCTGCCTGGAGGCGGGCGAAGCGGCGCCTGCGTTTTTCACCGCGCCGCTGTAGGGGGCGGCCCCTAGGGGCGGGGCGCCTCAGGCGGTCTGGCGGCGGATGAATTTGCGCAGCCGGGCCCGGGCGGCCTCGTCCAGCAGCTCTGCCCGGCTCCAGTCCTGGCTGCGCGCGGCGCAGAGCGCATCGGTGCGGGTGGCAAACAGGCGGGCCAGATCGCTGCGCTCGGCCTCCAGCAGCCGGGTGATGCCGTCTGCCATGGCGGCGCTCAGGTGCAGGCTGCTGCCGCGGGCGGGGCCTGGCGGGGCGCCGCGGGTGAAATCCCGCTTCAGCAGTTTCGGGCGCAGCTGCGCATAGACCGGCTGGCTGACCCGGGTCTGCACATATTCGAGTTCGGCCAGCTTGCGCGGCAGGATGCGGCTGTTGCGCCGCGGCGCCGCGGCCGGGGGCGGCAGGCCGAGCAGGCTGCAGAAATCGCTCAGCATGTCCGGTGCATCCAGATCCGCCGGCGCGTTTGAGCGCAGGATCAGGCTGTCCGCGGGCAGCTGCGCCCGCAGCATCCGGGCAAAGCCGAGCAGCGAGGGCAGCGGGAAGCCGTAGCTGTCCTCGAAACAGCGCAGGTAGCGGCCGATGCCGGGCGGGCCTGCGGCAAAGAAGGCCGCTTTATCAATCCCGAACAGCCCGGCGCGCAGAAACTGCGCATAGCTGGATTCCGCAAAGCCGTAGGGATTGCGGAAATAGGCCACCAGGCGGATCTGCCAGTCCGGCATCTGCTGCTGCAGCAGCTGCACCAGCGCGGCCAGGTTGCCGGTGCGGAACATATTGGTCCAATGCTCGCAGGACAGCAGGATGCGGCGGCAGCCGTGGCGCTCTGCCTCTGCCGCGATCTCCGCCAGGGCCGCGGGCAGGGCCCCGGCAGCCATCCGGGCCAGCGGGATGTGGTTGCGGTAGCCATCGGGGGCGCGGTGGCTTTGCGGATAGCACAGGCCCAGCTGCAGATGCTGCTCATAGGCGGCGGCCATATGGTGCTGGACCGTGGTCGAGCCGCATTTCGGCAGGCCGGCATGCAGCCAGATCTGGCGCGGGCTGCTGCGGCGGCCGGGGGCGGCGGGCGGCGGGTGCGGAACCATGGCGGGCTCAGGCCTGGCGGCGCTGCGCGGCGGGCGCATCCGGCAGGCCAGGTAAGCCTTGCAGGCCGGGCAGCCCGGCCGGCGCATGGGCGGCGAGGAAGGCGCTGATCTGCTGGGCCAGCTGCGGGTGCAGCTCAGGGGCCAGGGCGTGTTTCACCCAATGCATCAGCCCGGCAAAAAACCTCCAGAACGGCTGCTGATAGAGGTCCAGGCCTTTTGCCTGGATCTCAGCGGCAATCCGGGCGAGCGGCAGAAACACGTCCAGCCGTTCGGGCCCGGTCCGGTTGGTCAGCCGCTGGCCGCCTGCGGAGACGTCATGCACCACTGCCGCATGGGTGCTGGCCAGGATCCGGCTGCCATTGAGGAAGCTGCGCCAGTGCAGTTCGATATCGTTGTGAACCAGGATCTCGGAGCAGCCGATACCGTGATCGCGCAGAAAGGCGGTCCGGTATATCTTGTTCCAGGGGTAGTTCGAGGTTTGCACCAGGCAGGCGGCGGCAAAGGGCGGGACCGGCGACAGGGCGCCCAGGCTCAGCCCGGCGCGGTCCCAGAATTCCTGGTCATAGGGCATCTGGCCAAAGCCGCCCTGCGCCTCGCGGCGGCTGTCGTGATGCTGGAACAGGCAGAAATCGAAGTCCTGGCCGGCCAGGTCCTGCAGCAGCCAGGGCAGGGCGCGGCCGGGGCGGTCATCGGCATCCAGGAACAGCAGATGGGAGGTCTGGACATGCGCCAGCGCCAGGTTGCGGGCGGCGCCGGCGCCTTTGGCGGTGCCGTGGCGCAAGAGCTGCAGCTGCCCGGCCTCCAGGCCGGCCGCGGCCAGCAGGGCGGCCTCCTGAAGCGGCTCCCGCGAGCCGTCATCCACCACCACGATCCGGCTGGCGCAGCCAAGCGCCCGCAGCATGCGCAGCAGGCGCAGCAGGCTGGCGCCGTCGTTATGCGCTGGGATGGCGACGGTCAGAGTCACAGGAAGAACAGCCGCAGGTCATGCAGTTCCAGGCGGCAGCTGCGGGGCGGCAGAAACAGCACCAGTTCAAACCATTGTGCATCCAGCGGCAGCTGCGGGCAGCTGGGCAGATGCAGGGTGTCCATATGATCGCCCGGCTCTTCCCGGGCCAGGATGTGGCGCGGGAAGAAACAGTCGGAGAACCCGCCGCCGGGCAGGCCGGCGCGCAGGCAGGGGCGGATCGCCTCATGCCCGGCAGCGGCGCTGCGGCAGGCCAGCCCGGCGTAGCGGAACGGCAGCAGGTCCAGCGGCCCCAGGTCCAGATGCAGGCCGATCCACTCCCCCGGGCCTGCGGTTTCGAGATCAAGCTCCAGCAGCCGCCCGGCCGGAGAGCGCCAGCGCCCGCCGGCCTGCAGGGCGGGATCCGCATGCAGCTTCAGCCCCTCATCCAGGGGCGTGCTGCCGCTGACTGGCCCGCCGCCGGTGCTGTCTTGCAGCCGGGCCAGGGCCTGGTTGAAGGGCGCGCAGGGGCCCAGGGGCGGGGGCAGGGTCAAGCGGATCGGTCCTTTCCGGCGGCGGCACCCGGCAGCTGCATGCCGCCGGCCGCGGGGTTCATGCTTGCAGGTCTAAGCGAAGCTCTGTATGCCCGCAACCACAGGATGCAGTCATTCTCAGCGTGTATTGCAGGCTTTCTTTCATCTTCTGGAAGGCTTTCGGGCAGCGCGCCGGGCAGAGAAAAGAGATTGGGTTGAGATGTCAGACACTTTAGTGCTGGATTGCACGTTGCGGGACGGCGGCTATTACAACGCCTGGGATTTTCCGCAAGAACTGATCGAAGCCTATCTGGAGGCCATGCGGGCGGCCCGGGTCGACATCGTCGAGATCGGCTTCAGGTTTCTGAAGAACAACGGGTTCAAGGGCGCCTGCGCCTATACCACCGATGATTTCCTGCGCAGCCTGAAGATCCCCGAAGACCTGCAGGTCGCGGTCATGGTCAACGGTGCCGACCTGCTGACCGATCTGGGGCTTGAGGCCACGCTGGAGCATCTGTTTCCGGAGCCGGCGGCGGCGGTGCCGGTTGATCTGGTGCGCCTGGCCTGCCACTTCCGCGAGGTCAAGCAGGTGCTGCCGGCCGTGCGCTGGCTGACGGAGCGGGGCTACCGGGTCGGTTTCAACCTGATGCAGATTGCCGACCGCAGCCGGGAAGAGGTGGTGGAACTGGCCCGCGAGGCGCGCGCCTGGCCGGTGGAGGTGCTTTATTTCGCCGACAGCATGGGCAGCATGACGCCGGAAGACACCGCCCGCATCATCAGCTGGCTGCGCGAGGAATGGGACGGCCCGATCGGCATCCATACCCATGACAATATGGGGCTGGCGCTGCAGAACACGCTGCGGGCGCAGGCCGAGGGCGCCACCTGGCTGGACGCCACCGTGACCGGCATGGGCCGCGGCCCGGGCAATGCCCGCACCGAGGAGCTGGTGATCGAAGCCCAGGAGCTGCGCTCCCGCCCGGCCAACCTGGTGCCGCTGATGAGCCTGCTGCGGCAGCATTTCCAGCCGATGAAGGAACGCTATGGCTGGGGCACCAACCCCTATTACTTCCTGTCCGGCAAATACGGCATCCACCCGACCTATATTCAGAACATGCTGACCGATTCCCGCTTCAGCGAGGAGGACATCCTGGCGGTGATCGAGCATCTGCGCCAGGAAGGCGGCAAAAGCTTCAGCAGCGGCACGCTGGATGGCGCGCGCAATTTCTACCAGGGGGAGGCGCGGGGCAGCTGGCAGCCGCGCTCCATGCTGGAAGGGCGCGATGTGCTCATTCTTGGCGCCGGCGCCGGCGCCCGGCAGCACCGGGCCGCGCTTGAGGCCTATGTGCGCCGGGCCCAGCCGGTGGTGATTGCGCTGAACACGCACAGCGGCATCTCAGAAGAGCTGATCGACCTGCGCGCGGCCTGCCACCCGGTCCGGCTGATGGCCGACAGCGAGGCGCATCTGGCGCTGCGCCAGCCGCTGATCACCCCGGCCTCGATGCTGCCCGCGGATCTCGGCGCCCGGCTTGGCAGCAAGGAGTTGCTGGACTTCGGCATCCGCCTGGATGAGGACCGGTTTGAGTTTTCCAGCAGCCATTGCATCTCTCCCAGCCTGCTGGTGCTGGCCTATGCGATGGCAGTGGCGGCGGCCGGCGGCGCCAGCCAGGTGCTGCTGGCGGGCTTTGACGGCTACACGCCCGGCGATGCGCGCAACCGCGAGGTCGAAGAGATCCTGCGGCTGCTGGAGCAGACCCCGGGCAGCCCGGAGGTGATTTCGGTCACCCCGAGCCGCTACAAGCATCTCAAGCAAATTTCAGTTTACGGAATGTGATCCCATGACGGCCTGTGTCATTATCCCCGCCCGCTATGCCTCCACCCGCTACCCCGGCAAGCCGCTGGTGCCGCTGCTGGGCAAGCCGATGATCCTGTGGGTGGCGGAGCTGAGCGCCCGCGCGGTGGGGCAGGAGCATGTCTATATCGCCACTGAGGACGCGCGCATCGCCGAGGTGGTGGAGGCCGCGGGCTTCAAGGCGCTGATGACCAGCAGCGAGGCGCTGACCGGCACCGACCGCCTGGCCGAAGCGGCGCAGATGATCGATTACGATATCTATGTGAACGTGCAGGGCGACGAGCCGCTGGTGAACCCGGAGGACATCAAGCGCTGCGTGGAGCTGAAGGCGGCGGATCCCTCCCTGATCGTCAACGGCTTTGCCTGGATCGGTGCAGAGGAAGACCCGCACAGCGTCAATATCCCCAAGGTGATCACCACCGAGGATGACGTGATGGTCTATATGTCGCGGGCGGCGCTGCCGGCCTGCAAGGACGCCAAAAACGCGCCGGAACGCTACAAGAAGCAGGTCTGCATCTACGGCTTCACCCGCGAGGAGCTGCAGGCCTTCCAGGGTTTCGGCCGCAAGGGCACGCTGGAGAAGAGCGAGGATATCGAGATCCTGCGCTTCCAGGAGCTGGGCCGCAGGATTGTGATGTATGAGACCGCGCCCGGCACCATGGCGGTGGATGTGCCGGAGGATGTGGCCCCGGTGGAAGCAGCCCTGAAGCGGCTTTGGAACCTGTAATGGCGGCGGGCTACCAGACGCTGGTCTTTGACTGCGACGGGGTGATCCTGGATTCCAACCGGGTGAAGACCGAAGCCTTCCGCCAGGCGGCCCTGCCCTATGGGGCGGCCGCGGCAGAGGCGCTGGTGGCGCATCATGTCGCCCATGGCGGCGTGTCCCGCTATCTCAAATTTCAGCATTTTCTGGAAAACATCGTGCCGGGCCAGAGCGGGCCGGGCCTGGAGGCGCTGCTGGCGGCCTATGCCGGCGCGGTGCGGGCCGGGCTGCTGGCTTGTGCGGTGGCACCGGGGCTGGAGGCGCTGCGCGCCGCCTGGCCGGATCAGCGCTGGCTGATCGTATCGGGCGGCGACCAGGCGGAGCTGCGGGAGATCTTTGCCGCACGCGGGCTGGACGGGCTGTTTGACGGCGGCATCTTCGGCAGCCCCGACAGCAAGGACACGATCCTGGCGCGGGAGCTGGGCTGCGGCAATATCCGCCCGCCGGCGCTGTTTCTGGGCGACAGCACCTATGATCACCGCGCCGCCGCGGCTGCCGGGCTGGACTTTGTCTTCATCAGCGGCTGGAGTGAAGTGGCGGACTGGCCCGGCTATGTGCGGCAGCACCAGCTGCGCAGCCTGGCGGCGGTCGGGGATCTGGCCGGGGATCTGGCGGGCGCCTAGGCCGGCGCAAGGGAAGGCGCGGCAGGCTGGTGCCGCGGGACGGGAAGAAAAGGAGCAGCCGGTGAACACGCAAATCACATCTGCCGCGTTTGCGGCGTCCGGGCAGGATGCGGAATTCTCGCTGGCGGACTGCACGGAGCGGGCGGGCCTTGCGGAGGCGCTGCAGGCTGCGGGCGCCCGGTTTGAGCGCCTTGCCGGGGCACCGGCGGACTGGCAGCCGGCAGAGGGGCGCCCGGTGCTGGCGGTCTATGAGCGGGCGGAAGCGGCCGTCTGCAGGGGGATTGCCTGCGGCCGGAGCCCGGCGCAGTCCTTGCAGGATTGGGAAGCGCAGGCGCAGGAACTGCTGGCGTTCTGCCGCCGGAACCGGCGCCGGCTGGCGCTGGTGGAGGCGGCCGGCCTGCGCCGCGATGCGGGCCCGGCGCTGGAGCAGGCCTGCAGCCAGCTTGGCATCAGCCCTCTGCCCGGGCTGGATCTGGATCTGCCGGAGGATGCGGCCGGGCCGGTCTGGCAGGTGATTGCGGATCAGGCTGTGGCCGGCGCCGCCGGGGTGGCGGCGCTGAATTCCGAGCTGGAGGCCCGCGCGGTGCCCGCAGGCGGGCAGCCGGATGCCCTGGCCGCCGCAGAGCGGGCGGTGCAGGTGCTGAGGCCGCTGCTGCAGGATCTGGCCGTGCTGCGCGGCGCACATGACCAGCAGCAGGCGCAGCAGCGGCAGGCCGGGGAGCGGCTGGCCGCGCTGGAGGCGCAGGCGGCGGCCAAGCAGAGCCAGGCGGAGCTGATGCAGCTGCAGCTGCGCAGCCTGCAGGAGGCCCTGGAAGCGGAGCGGCAGACGTCGGCCCGGCTGGAGGGCACCGGCGCGGTCCTGGAGGAAGAGCGCCGGACGAAGCTGCTGCGCGGCGAAACGATCCAGAAACTGCGCGGGCAGGTTGCGGAACTGGAAGGGCAGCTCGGCGAGCGTGATGCCCAGCTGCAGGCCTTGTGGGAGTCGAGCTCCTGGCGGATCACCGCACCGATGCGGCGGATCAAGCTTGCCCTGACCGGGCGCCGCGGATCCTAGCCCTGGCGCTGCCGCAGCGTGTTCCGGCCCTAACTCAAAGGATACTTGAATGAACTACCCGAAGATTTCGATGGTGATTGGCAGCTTCAACCGGCGCAAGCTGCTGCAGCTTTGCATTGATGCGGTGCGCAAGGAGCTGGAGGGGGAAGCCTATGAAATCATCGTGGTGGACGGCGGCTCGACGGATGGAACCGTTGAATGGCTGACCCAGCAAAAGGACATCATTTCCCTGGTTCAGCACAACCGGGGGGAATGGAACGGCAAGCAGATCGACCGCAAGCCCTGGGCCTACTTCATGAACCTGGCGTTCAAATGCGCCAGCGGCAAATACATCTGCATGCTGTCCGACGACAGCCTGATCGTGCCGGGGGCGATCGTGAACGGGGTCGATCTGTTCGACGAGATGCTGGAGCAGGGGGTGAAACTGGGCGGCGTGGCCTTTTATTTCCGCGATTACCCGGTGCGCAAGAAATATGCGGTCGCCATCAATGTCGGCAATCTCTACGTCAACCACGGCCTCTATCTGAACGCGGCGATGAAAGAGGTGGGCTATTGCGATCAGGATTACCATTTCTATTTCTCCGACACCGACCTGTGCCTGAAGATGAAGGCGGCGGGCTACAAGGTGATCCGCTCCAAGACCTCTTTTGTTGAACACTACTTCGAAGCGACGCCGGAAATCCGCGCCTCCAACAATGATGACCGCAAGGAGCAGGACCGCATGCGGCTGATCTCCAAATGGGCAGGCACCGCCTATCCGGAAGGCGAGCGGGAGAAATACGAGAAGATCGTGGGGTATTGGGATTACCACCCGAGAGGTTTCGATGACCCCCTGAACACGATCCAGAAGCTGATCGATGCCAGTGCGCCGGACTGAGCCGGGCCGCGGCTTCGGGCAGGCAGGGGGTGAGCAACAGGGAGTGCGCGCCGCGCATCGTTTGAATTGTGACTGAATTTACGGATTTTCTTTCGGACCGGACGCTGTGGCGCGAGGTCCTGTTTGCCGATCTTTACAGCCTGAAGCAGAAGAGCGCTGAAGAAAAAGCGGCCGTGCGGGACATCTGGCTGCGCGATTTCCTGTACTCCGATTACCGGCTGCCGCAGCAGCGCGAGACCGGCGCGCTGTTCTTCCGCAGCCTGGTGCGGGATGATTACAAGGGGCTGTTCCATGCGGTGATCGAAGCCTCGGGGATCCGCGACCGGGTGGTGGTGGAGGACTATCAGCACCGCAGCCGGCCGGAGCGGCTGAACGCTGCCGCCAGCCGCTATATGCTGGAAAACGCGGGTCTGTTCGATGCACTGGACATTGCCGATCCGATGGACCGGGCCTGCTGCTTCATCCGGGCCTGCAAATACGGCTTCATCCTGGATCATTTCCGGAACATGACGTTCAAGGCGCTGATCTGCTTTGCCGACATGCAGCCGGTGGAGCATCTGCTGGCCCGCTATTTCCGCGCGCAGGGGGTCACGACCGTCACGCTGCAGCACGGGCTTTACGTGGACTATGGCAGTATGGATACGGTGAATGTGATCAATTACGAGCACCAGCCGTCCGAGTATTTCCTGTCCTGGGGGCCGGAAACCTCGCAGCTGATCCAGCGCCATCATCCTGCGAACACCACGGTGGACTGCGGCAAGCCGCTGATCTTCAATGCCGCCGCCGAAGCGGCAGGGCAGGCGCCGCAGCCCTATATTGCGGTGTTCCTCGATCAGCAGATCTTCAACCGCCAGAACGAAGAGATGCTGCAGATTGCAACCGCCTGTGCCCGCCGCAGCGGGCGTGCGGTCAAGGTGCGGTTCCACCCGTCGGTCCGCAAGGAAGATTTTTTCCGCAAATTCCCGGATATCCGCGAGCAGCTGCATTTCCAGGATGCCGATTTTGTCATCGGCCATACCTCGTCGCTGATTTATGAGGCGCTGTCCCTGGGCTGCCGGGTGCTGCGCTATGACAGCGAGGTCCCAAGCCTGCCGTTGCCCGATAGCAGCACCTTTACCTCGCTGGAGCAGCTGGAAGCCCGCCTGGCCCTGCCGCAGCCCGAGGGGCTGGCACAGCAGTATTTCTGCGCCACCGGCGCGGCGTCGCTGCGCCGCTATGCAGGGTTTTTCCGGGAGATCCTGCCGGGCCTTGCCGGCCAGGCGGCTGCCTGACCGGCAATCCGGCGGCATGTTAAAAAGGCGCGTCCCGGGCGGGGCCGCGCCTTTGCCTTGCGTTTTTTCTGCGCCTTTATTTGCTGCGCCGCCTGTCCGGCCCTTGGGCCAGTCAGCAGCCGCAGGTGCCGCGCATCCCGCCCTGCAGGCTGATCCCGGCCTGCCAGCTCAGCCGCGCCTGGGGCGCGGCACATGGATATTCATTCAAATTGCCCGCTATGGGGTTTGCGGGCAATCGCAATCATGGACTTTGCCAAAACCGGCACCCGCCCCACGCGCAGGAACCGGATGTTCTGAAACCCCGTTTCAGACAGCAGTTCAGTCAATGTGCGCACAGACCAGAACTTAATGTGGCCATGGTCCCAAAGTGCAGTGAAATGCGCATCCAGCTTGCCGCTCAATGCCATTGCCAGGTTTTTCCAGTATCCATGGTACGGAGTTGAAATAATGGCCGTGCCCCCGGGTTCCAGCAGCTCATACAATGTTCTGGCATAGTCGCGCGGCGCATAAACATGCTCGACGACTTCCAAGCTGTAAACGACTGGAAATCTTCCGTATTCAGAGGCCAGATCATCATAAGCGGAACCCTCTTCCAGAGTAATATGGGGGTAGTCCTTTTTGGACTGCTCGATTCCGTCCCGGGAGACATCAACGCCTGTTACCTGCCAGCCGTTTTGCCCCAGGGCAGAGGCGACGGAACCGTTTCCGCACCCGAGATCAAAGGCCCGCTTTGTCCCCTCTGGCAGTTTGGAAAGCTCCGAAAATAGAGCCGGAAGAAGATATTTATGTGAATGATTGGTGGAGCTATCGGAATACTGATAGCCGTCAATGCCCTGTATATCTTTCATATGTCTTTATCCTTCCACGCTGACCGGCAGATCCATGCCGTGTTCTTTCAAGAGCGCATGGCGGCGGGCGGTCTTCAGGTCTTCGGCCACCATCTCGGCGC
>NZ_JBSWYB010000018.1:0-75752 GCF_056160905.1 Leisingera sp. ABD4_442
CACCTCAACCGCAAACACCCCCTCCCCCCCCCCCCCCCCCCCCCCCCCCCCTCCCCATCCCCCCCCCCCCCCCCCCTTCCCCCTCCCCCCCTTCCCCCCCCCCCCCCCCTCCCCCAAGGCCGTCAAGGGGGCGTCAGCGCAGCTGATGGCACCTGCGGGCGCGGGAGAGCATCTTTTGCGGCGGCACAGCAGCTGCCGGCAGATCAGGTTTTTGGCGTAAGCATCCGCCGGTACAGGGTTTCCAGGTATTGCGGCGCCGCGTCGAACGGGTCCTCTTCGCCCATCAGCGTGCGCACCTGGGCGTCGAAATCCGCATAATGCTGGGTCAGCGACCAGATCGAGAACAGCAGGTGTTTGGGATGCGCCCGGTTGATCCGGCCCGCGTCCATCCAGCCTTGCAAAAGCTGCGCTTTTTCCTCCACCAGCCCATTCAGGTCGCTGGCGATGACATCATGCAAACGCGGCGCGCCCTGCACGATCTCATTGGCATAAAGCCGGCTTTCGCGGGGAAAATCCCGGCTCATCTGCAGTTTGCGCTGCACATAGGCGAGGATCTCTTCCAGCGGCTCGCCTTCCGGGTCCAGCGCCCGCAGCGGGTCTAGCCAGGTGTCCAGCAGCCCCGCCATCAATTCGTTGAAGATCGCTTCCTTGGAGGGGAAGTAGTAGAGCAGATTCGGTTTCGACAGCCCCGCCGCCTTGGCGATCTGATCCACGGTGGAGCCGCGGAAGCCGTGGCTGGAGAACACGTCCAGCGCGGCCTCCAGAATGGCGGCGCGATTCTTCTTCTGAATGCGGGTGGGCGCGCGGTCTGCGGGCATGTCTGTCCTGTCTGTTTCTGCCGCACCTGCCAGCTGAAGCGCGGAATTTCACCTATTTCCGGCAAAACTGCCGATTTTTTCAAGGCCTGTGCGTCAATTTCTTGACTGAATGTGAACCCGTGATAGCGTGAGTTTGACCAGTTGGTCAAATCAGTGTGCAGCCCCGGCGGGCTCGCCCATTGGCAGACCAGCACTCAAAGCCACCGGAAACGGCGAAAACGCCGGCCGTAACCCGCAAAGACGGGTGAACAGGGAAGGAAGCTGGAGATGACGTCGCTTGGACAGAATCTGAAAATTGATGGTGACAGGCTGTGGGACAGCCTGATGGAGATGGCCAAAATCGGCCCCGGTGTGGCGGGCGGCAACAACCGCCAGACGCTGACGGACGAAGACGGCGAGGGCCGCGCGCTGTTCCAGAAATGGTGCGAGGACGCGGGCTGCACCATGGGGCTCGATCAGATGGGCAATATGTTTGCGATGCGTGCGGGGACCGATCCGGACGCGCTGCCGGTCTATGTTGGTTCTCATCTGGACACCCAGCCCACCGGGGGCAAATACGACGGGGTGCTGGGGGTGCTGGCAGGGCTGGAGCTGATCCGCTCTCTCAACGATATGAACATCAAGACCAAACATCCGATCGTGGCCACCAACTTCACCAATGAGGAAGGCACCCGCTATGCGCCTGCGATGCTGTCCTCGGGGGTGTTTGCCGGCATCCATACCCAGGACTGGGCTTACGCGCGTGAAGACGCCGAAGGCAAGACATTCGGGGATGAGCTGAAACGTATCGGCTGGCGCGGCGAGGAAGAGACCGGCGCCCGCAAGATGCACGCCTTCTTTGAGCTGCACATCGAGCAGGGGCCGATCCTAGAGGCCGAGGGCAAGGACATCGGCGTGGTGACCCACGGCCAGGGCCTCAGCTGGACCCAGGTGACCATCACCGGCAAGGACGCCCATACCGGCTCCACCCCGATGCCGATGCGCCGCAATGCAGGCCTCGCGATGGCGCGTATTTTGGAGACCGTGGACGAGATCGCCTGGAGCCACGCGCCGCACGCGGTGGGTGCGGCAGGGCATATCGACGTCTATCCGAATTCGCGCAATGTGATCCCGGGAAAGGTGGTCTTCACCGTCGACTTCCGCAGTCCCGATCTGGACGTGATCACCGATATGGAAAACCGCCTGCGCGAAAAAGGCACTGAGATTGCCGAGGCGATGGGTGTTGGGATCGAATTCGAGAAGGTGGGCGGATTTGATCCCGTGGCCTTTGACGAAGGATGCGTCAGTGCGGTGCGCAATGCGGCAGAACGGCTGGGCTATTCGCACCTCGATATTATCTCGGGCGCAGGCCATGATGCCTGCTGGATCAACCGGGTGGCGCCCACCGCGATGGTGATGTGCCCCTGCGTCGATGGGCTCAGCCATAATGAGGCTGAGGAGATCAGCAAGGAATGGGCCGAGGCCGGCGCCAACGTTCTGTTCCATGCGGTGGTCGAGACAGCGGAGATTGTTGAGTGAGCGGGCGTCCCGGAAACGCTCCTGCGGAGCGTTTCGCCCGCGAACGGGCGGAGCCCTAGGGGCGCTGCCCCCGCGGCCCCAAAGGGCCGCTCCCCCGGAGTATTTCGGGAAAGTTGAAATGCGCTGCGCCAGACAGCGGAAGAGACAAGCGGAGGCGTGAAAATACGCCCCGATTCAGGGAGTTGTAACCATGAGTAAAGTCATCCGGAACGGCACTGTCGTGACCGCCGATCTGACCTATAAAGCCGATGTGCTGATTGAAAACGGGGTGATCACCCAGATCGGCCCGAACCTGAAAGGGGATGAAGAACTGGACGCCACCGGCTGCTATGTGATGCCGGGCGGGATCGACCCGCATACCCATCTGGAGATGCCCTTCATGGGCACCTACAGCTCGGACGATTTTGAAAGCGGCACCCGCGCCGGACTGGCGGGCGGCACCACCATGGTGGTGGATTTTGCGCTGCCGAACCCGGGCGAAAGCCTGCTGGACGCGCTGAAACGCTGGGACAACAAGTCGACCCGCGCCAACTGCGACTACTCCTTCCACATGGCGGTGACCTGGTGGGGCGAGCAGGTCTTTGACGACATCAAGACCGTGATCCAGGAGCGCGGCATCAACACCTTCAAGCACTTCATGGCCTACAAGGGCGCCTTGATGGTGAACGATGACGAGCTTTATGCCTCCTTCCAGCGGCTGGCGGAGCTGGGCGGTATTGCCATGGTGCATGCCGAAAACGGCGATGTGGTGGCGGAACTTTCCGCCAAGCTTTTGGCAGAAGGCAACACCGGCCCTGAAGCCCACGCCTATTCGCGGCCGCCGCAGGTGGAGGGCGAGGCCACCAACCGCGCCATCATGATCGCGGATATGGCCGGGGTGCCGCTTTACGTGGTGCATACGTCTTGCGAGGACAGCCACGAGGCCATCCGCCGCGCCCGGATGCAGGGCAAGCGGGTCTGGGGCGAGCCGCTGATCCAGCATCTGACCCTGGATGAGAGTGAGTATTTCAACAAGGACTGGGACCACGCCGCACGCCGGGTGATGTCGCCGCCGTTCCGCAACAAGCAGCATCAGGACAGCCTGTGGGCCGGTCTGCAGTCGGGTTCCTTGTCGGTGGTGGCCACCGACCACTGCGCCTTTACTACCGAGCAGAAACGCGCTGGAATTGGTGATTTTACCAAGATTCCGAACGGCACTGGCGGTCTGGAGGACCGGATGCCGATGCTGTGGACCCACGGCGTGGAAACCGGCCGGCTGACGCCGAATGAGTTTGTCGCCGTGACTTCAACCAACATCGCTAAGATCTTGAATTGCTACCCGAAAAAGGGCGCGGTTCTGGTTGGTGCCGATGCTGATCTGGTGGTCTGGGATCCGAAGAAGACCAAGACGATTTCGGCGGGCACCCAGCAGTCTTCGATCGACTACAATGTGTTTGAGGGGCATGAGGTGAAGGGCCTGCCGCGCTTTACTCTGACCCGCGGCCATGTGGCGGTGCATGACGGCGAGATCAAGTGCCAGGAGGGCCACGGCAAGTTCGTCTCGCGGGAGGCCAACACCACGGTGAACAAGGCGCTGTCGACTTGGAAAGAGCTGACGGCGCCGCGCCCGGTGGAACGCACCGGCATCCCGGCAACAGGCGTGTAAATCAGGAGCGGGCTGCCAGCAACGGCGGCCCGTTTTCCTGTGTGTAATCAAGGCGAAGATATGAATATGGAAACGACCACCCAGGCAATCCGTCCCGAGGCCGCCGCTTCCGATCCAGCCCCCGCTCAGACCGTCATCGAGGCGAAGAACCTGGATTTGACTTTTGAGACAAACGACGGCCCGGTGCATGCGCTGAAGGATGTCAGCCTGGAGATCAGCAAAGGGGATTTTGTCTCCTTCATCGGGCCTTCCGGCTGCGGCAAGACCACCTTTCTGCGCTGTATTGCGGCGCTGGAAACACCTACCGGCGGCAGCCTGTCCGTCAACGGCATGACCCCGGACGAGGCACGCCGCAACCGGGCCTATGGCTATGTGTTTCAGGCCGCGGGGCTGTATCCGTGGCGGACCATTGCGGGGAACATCAAACTGCCGCTGGAGATCATGGGATTCTCCAAGGCAGAACAGGAAAAACGTGTTAACCAGGTCCTGGAACTTGTTGAATTGTCAGGCTTTGGCGGCAAGTTTCCCTGGCAGCTGTCGGGCGGGATGCAGCAGCGGGCCAGCATTGCGCGGGCGCTGGCGTTCGACGCTGACATCCTGCTGATGGACGAGCCTTTCGGGGCGCTGGATGAGATCGTGCGCGACCACCTGAACGAGCAGCTGTTGAAGCTCTGGGCGCGGACCAACAAGACTATCGGCTTTGTCACCCACTCGATCCCGGAGGCGGTGTATCTGTCGACCAAGATCGTAGTGATGTCGCCGCGGCCGGGGCGGATCCATGACGTGATCGACAGCACCTTGCCCAAGGAGCGGCCGCTGGATATCCGCGACAGCCCGGAATTCATCGAGATTGCCCACCGGGTGCGCGAGGGGCTGCGGGCGGGGCATGGCGATGACTGATTTTGCCATCCCGTGCTGCCGGAATTGGGGGGTGGCATCCGTGCACCCCCTGTACACCCCCTGTGCACCGGGCGGCAGCCAAATGGGGAGGGCGGGGTCATGAAAAGCCTTGTTGCCGTCCTCACCGTGCTCGCCGCCATCATCGCCCTTTGGTATGCGGCCTGTGTGCCGATGAACATCAAGGGGGTGCTGGACGCGGCTGAGCGGGCAGGGGTGGAAGTCACTCCCGCGACCGCCAAGGAGCGCCGGGACAGGGGCGAGATCGGGCTGGTGGCAAAGAATACCTTTGCCATTGGCGAGACCTGGGTGCAGGAGCGCCCGCGGCTGCCCGCGCCGCATCAGGTGGCGGTGGAGCTGTGGAAGACCACGGTGGAGAAAAAGATCACCTCCAAGCGCAGCCTGATCTATCACGCGCAGGTGACGCTGTCGGCGACGCTGCTGGGGTTTGCCATCGGCACCGGGCTGGGTATCCTGCTGGCGGTGGGGATTGTGCATTCCCGCGTCATGGATATGTCGGTGATGCCCTGGGCGATTGTCAGCCAGACCATTCCGATCATCGCGCTGGCGCCGATGATCATTGTGGTGCTTTATTCCATCGGGGTGCAGGGGATCATTCCCAAGGCGGTGATCTCGGCCTACCTCAGCTTCTTCCCGGTGGTTGTCGGCATGGTGAAGGGCCTTCGCGCGCCGGATGCGATGCAGCTGGACTTGCTGAAGACCTACAATGCCAATACCTCGCAAGGGTTCTGGAAGCTGCGGCTGCCGTCCTCGATGCCGTATCTGTTTGCCTCGCTGAAGATCGGCATTGCGGCGTCCCTGGTGGGGGCCATCGTCGGAGAGCTGCCGACCGGTGCAGTTGCGGGCCTTGGCGCGCGGCTGCTGGCGGGCAGCTATTACGGCCAGACCGTGCAGATATGGTCGGCGCTGTTTGCGGCAGCAATCCTGGCGGCGGCGCTGGTGGCATTGCTGGGACTGATCGAGAAGCTGGTCCTGAACCGGATGGGGGTGCGGGCATGATGGATGTTTGGAAAGAGGGCTCTGCCCTCGCCGCTGCGCGGCTCACCCGGGATATTTTTGGCCAGAAGAACAAGGGGATCCTGTCATGATCATGGTGGTTCTTGCCGTTCTGGTCTGGTGTTTGGGGTGGTGGCTGAACAGCCGGCTGGCGAACAGCCCTGCGGCTGGGACGCGTGCGGTGCAGCTTTTGGTTCCGGCCATCTTTGGCGTCACGGTGCTGGTGGTCTGGGAACTGCTGGTGCGCGGGCTGGAGGTGTCGCTGGTGATCCTGCCTGCGCCTTCGGTGATTGCGGAGCGGTTTATGTCCAGCATTCCCATACTGTGGGAGGATTTTGCCCAGACCATCCTGAAGGGCGCGTTGGGCGGCTATGTGATCGGCTGCGGCGCAGCGTTTCTGACTGCGATCCTGGTCGACCGCAGCGATTTTCTGCGCCGCGGGCTGCTGCCGGTGGGGAACTTTGTCGCGGCGCTGCCGATTGTCGGAACCGCGCCGATCCTGGTGATGTGGTTCGGCTTTGACTGGCATTCCAAGGCCGCGGTGGTCGTGGTCATGGTGTTCTTTCCGATGCTGGTGAACACCGTGGCGGGGCTGCGTGAGACCGACCAGATGCAGCGTGATCTGATGCAGACCTATGCCGCCGGTTACTGGCAAAGCTTTTTCAAGCTGCGGCTGCCGGCGGCGCTGCCGTTTGTGTTCAACGGGCTCAAGATTTCCACCACCCTGGCGCTGATCGGGGCGATTGTGGCGGAGTTCTTTGGTTCGCCCACCGTTGGCATGGGTTTCCGTATTTCCACCAGCGTCGGCCAGCTGGCGCTGGATATGGTCTGGGCGGAAATCGTGGTGGCGGCATTGGCGGGGTCTGCCTTTTACGGGCTGGTGGCGCTGATCGAGAAGAGCTTTACCTTCTGGCACCCGTCGCAGCGGGGCTGAAAGTTGAACCGTCCTGCGGATGCGGGGCGGTTTTTGCGGAAATCTTGCGCGGGGTGCCGGCAAAGGCAGGCCTCATAAAGAAAAAACTTTGAACGAATGGTCAAACCCGGGCAAGCTTCACATCATAATCAATAGGGAGAACGAGACATGAAACATCTGATGACGGCGGCAGCGCTGGCACTGGGCGCCGCGGGGGCGGCGCAGGCGGCGGATGACGTGACGCTGCAGCTGAAATGGGTGACTCAGGCGCAGTTCGCGGGCTATTACGTGGCGCTGGACAAGGGGTTCTACGAGGAAGAGGACCTGAATGTCACCATCCTGCCGGGCGGGCCGGATATTGCGCCGACCCAGGTGATTGCCGGCGGCGGTGCCGATGTGACCGTGGAATGGATGCCCGCGGCGCTGGCCGCGCGGGAGAAGGGCCTGCCGCTGGTCAATATCGCCCAGCCGTTCAAATCCTCCGGCATGATGCTGACCTGCTGGAAAGACACTGGGATTGCCGAACCCGCCGATCTGGCAAACCGCACCCTGGGCGTCTGGTTCTTTGGCAATGAATTCCCCTTTATGAGCTGGATGAGCCAGTTGGGCATCTCCACCGAGGGCAAGGGTGAGAGCGGCGTCGAGGTCTTGAAGCAGGGCTTCAACGTTGACCCGCTGCTGCAGCGCCAGGCGGACTGCATCTCGACCATGACCTATAACGAATACTGGCAGGTGATTGATGCAGGCGTGTCACCGGATGAGCTGATCACCTTTAAATACGAGGACCAGGGCGTCGCGACGCTGGAGGACGGTCTGTATGTGCTGGAAGAGAACCTGAGCGATGCAGCCTTTGCCGGCAAGATGGAGCGCTTTGTGCGCGCCTCGATGAAGGGCTGGAAATACGCCGAGGACAACCCGGATGAGGCGGCGGAGATCGTGCTGGACAATGACGCTTCCGGTGCGCAGACCGAGACCCACCAGAAGCGGATGATGGGCGAGATCGCCAAGCTGACCGCGGGCAGCAATGGCGCGCTGGATCCGGCCGACTATGAGCGGACCGTGTCGACCCTGATGGGCGGCGGCTCCGATCCGGTGATTACCAAGACGCCTGAGGGCGCCTGGACCCATGCCATCACCGATGCAGCGCTGAAATAAACTGCGGCTTCGGCGCAGGTAAGGCTTTGGAAGCCCGGCAGCCCCGCCTGCCGGGCTTCCATCAATTTACGGTCAATTATATTAAAAATGCAAAAAATCATATGTAACGCTGCAATGCAACCTTGAGATGTATGATTTTGTGTTACCATTCCCGTATGGGAGAGATGCGAGCTCATATACCTGATGGGCAGGTGCAGAATGTTTTTCCGTCTCAAAAGCTGTGCCTTTGCCCTCAGACAATCGAAACCGCGTGCCGGTCCAGGTATGCGGCCCGCGGGCGGCCTTCCCTGCGGGATGTGGCAAGCAAAAGCACGGCGCTGCCGCTGATGGATCTTTGCCGCAGGGCTTTTGAACGCAAAATGTCCACGGGCAGGGCGCAGATCCTGCTGCTGTATCAGGTGGAGCCGATCGGGCTGGAGCTGGCCGCCGCGCAAGCAGGCGATGTGGTTCCCGTTTGCGTGTGCCGGCTGGAAAAGATCAGCCACCCTGATTTGCTGCACGCCCTGGCTTGCGGCTTTGATATCATTCACCTGCAATCCGATGGCAGCCCGCTGGGCAAGGCACAGCAGAAGCAGGAAGTGGATCTGGCACAGGCGCTTGGCGGGCTTGGCCGGGTTTTGCTGTTTGACGGGGCCCTTGACCTTTTGCGCCGGCTGAGGGCACCGGTTATTCCCTTTCCAGCAGTCTCTCCGGGGGTGCTGGCGGTCGGCAGCCGCCGCGATACAGCCAGGGCCGGCGCGGCTGCGCTGCTGCCTGCCCGAACAGAACACATCAGCCTGCCGGAACAGGCCCCTTACGGGGCGGTAAGCCTGGATGAAGACCTTTGCAACAGCTGCAGCAGCTGCGTCTGGGTCTGCCCTTCGGACGCGCTTGGCCTGAACGGCAGCGGCGGGGGGCTGAATTTTGTAGAATCCCTCTGCGTGCAATGCGGGCTTTGCGTCTCTGTCTGCCCGCAGCGCGCGCTCAGCATGGAGCCGGGAATGGATCTGTCAGCCGCTGCAGTCCTGCCGCGCCCGCTGGCCGGGCAGGATCCGTGCGCAGACAGCAGGGAAAGGGAGGCGCCTGCAAGCGCCCCGCCTCTGGCGCTGCCCTGACGAAAGCGCGCCGCCTGTCAGCCTTGCTCCAGGAAGCCGCCGTATTGCCCGCGCTTGAAGATCAGGCCTTTGCCCGGGCGGGTGGTGACGCTGGCCACCTGTCCGATGATGATTGTGTGATCGCCTGCCGGATGGGCCGCAAAATGGCGGCAGTCGAACCGGGCTATTACACCGTCAAGCGCCGGCGCGCCATGGGCGTTGGGGGTCCAGCCCGCAGCACTGAAGTCTTCGCCATTGGCGGCAAAATGCTTGGCAAGGCCAAGCTGGTCCTCGGCCATCACATGGATGGCAAAGCTTTCGGCTGTTGCAAAAGCGTCATGGCGCAGGGACGTCTTGGCCGGGCACCACAACAGCAGCGGCGGCTCCAGCGATACCGAGGTGAAGCTGTTGACGGTAATGGCCAGCGGGCCGCGGGCGGTCCGGGTGGTGACAACCGTCACCCCGGTGCCAAAGCAGCCAAGCGCATCACGGTAGGCCCGGGCGGTGTCCGGGCCGGGGATGAAGCTGGTATCGGCCATGTCGCGCGCCTCTTGTTCGTTCCGGGCAGTGACCTGCCACGCATGGCACCGATTGTCTACCTAGTTCATGTCCTCAATGAGGCGCCCGTGTTTGCGGGTTTCTTCCAGCACGGCGCCAAAGGTGGTAAGACCGCGGGCTTCCAGCATTGGCAGCATCTTGCAGAAGACCTCGGCGGTGGCGCGGGCGTCGCCCATGGCGGTGTGGCGCAAGGCAGGCGGGATGGTGACCTCCAGCCGGTCGCAAAGCGCATCCAGCGTATGGTTCTGCGAGGCGCCGAACAGCACCGCGCTCAGCAGCACCGTGTCCAGCACCGGCTGGTCCCAGCTGACACCGGTGCGTTTGGCGTGGCGGTGCAGAAAGGCCATGTCGAAGGGCGCGTTATGGGCCACGATCACCGCGTCCGACGCAAAGCGGTGAAAGTCCCGGGCCGCACTGGCAATATCCGGCTGCCCCTGGACCATCATATCGGTGATGCCATGCACCTTGGCGGAAGCCGCCGGAATGGGGCGGCCAGGATTCACCAGGGTTTCAAAACCCTCGCTTTCGATGATCCGGCCCCGCACCACCCGCAGGGCGCCGATCTGGACGATCTCGTCCTTATGCGGCAGAAGGCCGGTCGTTTCGGTGTCAAACACCACATAGCTGAGAGCGGAGAGCTTGCGGCTGCCCAGCTCTGCGTGGCCGGTTTCCAGCAGCGCAAAATCATAGACCAGGGGGCGCGCATCCTCAGGGGCGAGGCCTGCATGGGCGCCTTCGAACAGGATGATATAGCCCGGTGCGCCGCCCAGGGGTTTCAGGCGCAGATCGTACACTTGGGTTGCGCTGGCGCTTTTCACCTCTGCCTGCACCTCCTTGCCGCTGCGCACCAGCCGGCCATAGGCGGCCTCCAGCCCGGTCAGGTCCAGATAGTCCGACAGCGGCGCATTCAGCCGCGGCGGCGCCTCTTGCGCCAGTACTGCGGCGGCCTGGCCGTCGTAAAGCACGATCTGATGCGCCGGGCTGGCCATCACGGTGGCAATGGGAATATCGGTCAGCAGCGCCGCGAGCCGCGTTTTCTCTGCCTCCAGATGCTCGGTTTCGCGGGCAATGGCCTCTGCCGCGTTGAGCGCCGAGGCGCCCAGCTGCCCGGCCAGCCCCTGCGCCGCAGCGGCGAGGTCGCCCAGATAGCGGGCGCCGTGGGTGTCCAGGTCCTTGCTCACCCCGGCATGGGCCCGGGCGCGCATGCCTGCGGCCAGCCGCTCAATCGGCTTGGCGACGTTTTCGTCAAACAGCAGCCAAACGCCGGCGCAAAGCCCAAGCAGGGCAAAGGTGCTTAGCAAGCCTGAAAAGATAAAGGCATCCAGCAGCTCCGGCTGCCCGGCACGGCTGTAGCCAAGCCACAGCGCGCCGCCGGTCACACCGGTGCCGCCAAGAGCCAGCAGGCAGAAGAACAAAAAGATCCGCAGGCGCAGGGACAGGCGGGACAGCATGGTTATCCTCCGCAGGCTGTGACCAGGATCGGATCGCCGGCGCCGGGTTCAACCCAGTTCAGCCCATCGGGCAGCCCGCCCTCAAAGACCGCTTCGCCGGCTGCCAGCGCCCGCCGCCCGGTGCCGCAGTCCAGCCAGACCGGCAGTTTGCTGACCGGTGCCCAGCGGCCGAAGAAGTACAGCTCTCCCAGGAACACCTGGGGGTGGTCCGCATGGGTTTTCAGGGTGGCGGTGTCCAGCGCTGCAAAGCGGTCAACGTAAGGAACCGCATAGGTCCAGGGGCGGTAGAAGCTCTGGTTTTCGACGGTTTCCGCCACCACCAGCCCCTCGGGCAGGGCCGCCTTGGTGCGCGCGTACCAGCCGTATTCCGAGGTGATGGTGACCCCGATCATCGCCAGCCCCGCCGCCACCGGCGCCATCCAGCGCGGCAGCCGCCCCTTCAGCGTCCGGTTCAGGAGCATCACCACGCCCGCCGCCGCAATGCCCGCAAAAATCACCGCAATCAGTTCCAGAAACATCCTTTGCCCTCTTCAAAATCCGGCCGGCTCTTTCATCTTTCCAAAAATACTCCGGCCGGAGGCATCTGTGCGCTCCGCAAGCGCTGCTGTCAGCTTAACATGCCTTTACCGTGCCCAACCGCCGATTGCATCGTCTTTACAACAACAAAGGCGTCGCGCAGATGACTTCGCTCAAAGTCCGACAGATCCGAAGGCGCCAGGTAATTATCCGGCGCCTGGCCCGCCCGGATCTGTGCCGCCTGGTGCTCCAGCCGGGTTTGGGCAATCAGGTCATAGGCGTCCATGAGGTCGCGCGCGCCGGAGGGGCTGAGCACGCCCGCGGCTTCCGCCGTCTGCAAGCGGGCGCGGGTGTTCACCTCTGCCAGCTGGCCCTGCAGCGCGTAGATGCGGCCCAGGTCCACCACCGGCACCACGCCGTTGTGTTTCATGTCCAGCGTGTTGCGGTGCTCGCCCGAGCGGATGGTGGCCAGCCCGCGCAGCAGGCCCAAGGGCGGTGTGTGTTTCAGCGAATTGGCGGTCATATGGGCGGTGAAGATCGAATTGGCGCTGGCGGCCTTCAGGGTCTGCTGCTGCAGATCGGCAAACAGCGCGGCATCACCGCCAATGGGGCGCAGGTCGAACATCACCGAGGCCAGCATTTGCGCCTCGGGGCTGGGCTTGGCGATCCAGCCGCGGAAATAGTCGCGCCAGACGCGCAGCGGCTGCCGCCAGCGCGGGTTGGAGGCCATCATGTCGCCGGGGCAATAGACATAGCCGCAAGTGTTGAGCCCGTCGCAGACGATCTTTGCCAACTGCTCGAAGTAGGTCTCGGCTCCGGGCGCCAGTTCGTCGGACAGGATCAGGCAGTTGTCCTGATCGGAGACACCGGTCTGCTCGCGCCGGCCCTGCGAGCCGCAAGCCAGCCACAGGTAGGGGACCGGGGCGGGGCCGAGTTTCTCCTCGGCCAGAACCAGCAGGCGGCGGGTGGCGGTGTCGGCGATGTCGGTGATCAGCCGGGTCACCACTTCATGCCGGTTGCCGCCTGCCACCAGCTGCACCAGCAGGCGGGGGATTTCGGCGGTGACCTTTGCCATCTCCTCAGCGGACCCCGCGCGGGCGATGCTGGAGACCATTTCGCCCGAGCTGACCGCCTGAAAGCGGGTGAGGTCGGTCTGGGTGACGATGCCTGCGAGCCTGCCGGCCTCCACCACCGGGATATGGCCGATGCCGTGCTCCATCATCATGTGCAGCACGTCGGAGCCGATAGCGGAGGGCGCCAGGGTCAGCGGGTCCGGGGTCATCACCGTGCTGACCGGGGTGGAGATGGGTTTGCCCGCGGCGAGGATCTTGGCCGTGAGGTCGCGGGTGGTGAGGATGCCTTGCAGCCTGTCCCGGTCGGTCACGCAGACAGAGGAGATGCGGCGGTCGCGCATCAGCTGTGCCGCGCCCTGGCAGGTGAGGCCGCTGGAGCAGGTGACGGGGTTTCGCGCCATGATGGCCTCGACCCTTGTGGTGGCCAGGCTGTTGCCCTCGCGGCTGCCGGGGCGGCGGCGGTCGAAGAATTTCGCGACCTGCGGCTGGCTGCCCATCAGGGTGTGGAAGTCTGCCTTGGGCAGCAGCAGCAAGAGCGTTTCTGCCGTGGCCTTGGCCGAGGTCACCGCCCGGCCGCTGCGGGTCAGGCCGCGCTCGCCAAAGGAGTTGCGTGGGCCGAGGATGGAGACGGGGATGCCGTTTTCGTCGGTCACTTCCACCTCGCCGGTGTGGACCAGGTAGAGGCCCTTCAGATCCTCGTTCAGCGCATAGACGGGATCGCCGGCACTTGCCTCGATCTGGCGGAACTTGGGGGCGAGGTCCTGCAGCAGCGCGGGTTCGAGGCTGTCGTAGGGGTGAACCGAGGACAGGAAGCGGAGCAGGGCAGTTTCGGAAAGGGGCATTTGCTTGTGTCCTTTTGAACTGTCTTTTCCGGGCCGCAGGCCCGGATTGCCCCCGGCCCGCCCCCAGGGCGGGGACAATCCTTAGCGTTTTCTAATGACTGCTGTTTCGGGCGTCTTCGGGAAAAAATGGCCCCGCCAGTGAAACACCGGACGGGACCATGAGGGAAGAGGCGGGCCGCTGGGACGCAGCCCGCCCAGGGGAGGTCAGTGGTCCTGTGCGGCACCTGCGCCGCGCGGGATGCGGACGCTTTCGACCAGCTCTTCGATCTCGGCGGGGATCGCCTCGCTCGATTTCGACACCAGGAAGGCGACCGCGAAGTTCACCATCGCGCCAATCGCACCGAAGGAGGTGGATTTGATGGTGCCCAGCAGCGGGTCCGCATCGGTGAAGGAGTTGGTGCCCGGGATGAACAGCCAGCCCTTGTGCAGGAAGATGTAGACCAGGGTGACGATGAGGCCTGCCAGCATGCCGGCCACGGCGCCCTTGTTGTTCACCTTGGTGAAGATGCCCATCATCAGCGCCGGGAAGATCGAGGCGGCTGCCAGGCCGAAGGCCAGCGCCACGGTCTGGGCGGCAAAGCCCGGCGGGTTCAGACCCAGGTAGGTTGCCACCGCGATGGCCACGGCCATGGCGATACGGGCCGACAGCAGCTCGCCTTTTTCCGAGATATTCGGGTTGATCGAGCCCTTGATCAGGTCGTGGGATACGGCCGACGAAATCGCCAGCAGCAGGCCCGCCGCGGTGGACAGCGCCGCCGCCAGGCCGCCAGCCGCCACCAGACCGATCACCCAGCCCGGCAGGTTGGCAATCTCAGGATTGGCCAGAACCAGGATGTCGCGGTTGAAGTTGGTCAGCTCATTGCCGGCCCAGCCGTTGGCTTCGGCCACGGCCTGCAGATCGGCGTTCTTGTCGTTGTAGTACTGGATCGCACCATCGCCGTTCTTGTCTTCCCAGCCCAGCAGGCCGGTCTGCTGCCAGGTCGCCATCCAGTCGTACTGCGGATCGTTTTCGATCTGCTGCACGGTCACGGCGCCGCCTTCGATACCGCCGTTGGGCCACATCATTTCGGTGATGTTCAGGCGGGCCATGGCGCCAACTGCCGGAGCGGTCAGATAGAGCAGCGCAATGAACACCAGCGCCCAGCCGGCCGACCAGCGGGCATCAGCCACTTTCGGCACGGTGAAGAAGCGCATGATCACGTGGGGCAGGCCCGCGGTGCCGATCATCAGCGAGAGCGTGAACAGAACCATGTTGAAGGTGTCGGAGTGATGCGCTGTGTACTCGTTGAAGCCCAGCTCGGTCACGATGGCGTCCAGCTTGGTCAGCAGCGGCTCACCGGAGGCGGCGTGGTCGCCGAACAGGCCGAGCGCCGGGATCGGGTTGCCGGTCAGCTGCAGCGAGATGAAGATGGCCGGGATGGTGTAGGCCATGATCAGCACGCAGTACTGCGCCACCTGGGTGTAGGTCACGCCCTTCATGCCGCCGAACACGGCGTAGGCGAAGACCACGCAGGCGCCGATCAGCAGGCCTGCGGTGTTGGAAACCTCGAGGAAGCGGCCGAAGGCCACGCCGACACCGGTCATCTGGCCGATCACGTAAGTGGTCGAAGCGACGATCAGGCAGATCACGGCCACCACGCGCGCGGTCGGGGAGTAGAACCGGTCGCCGATGAACTCAGACACGGTGAACTTGCCGAACTTGCGCAGGTAGGGCGCCAGCAGCAGTGCCAGCAGCACATAGCCGCCGGTCCAGCCCATCAGGAAGGTGGAGTTGTCATAACCGGTAAAGGCGATGAGGCCCGCCATCGAGATGAAGGAGGCCGCCGACATCCAGTCGGCCGCGGTTGCCATGCCGTTGGTGACAGGGTGAACACCCCGGCCCGCGGCATAGAATTCAGATGTGGAGCCCGCACGGGCCCAGATCGCGATGCCGATGTAAAGCGCGAAAGACGCGCCCACAAACAGCAGGTTGATGGTAAACTGGTCCATCTTATTCTTCCTCCACGCCGTATTCGCGGTCCAGCTTGTTCATCCGGAACGCGTAGAAAAAGATCAGCCCCAGGAACACCAGGATCGAGCCTTGCTGGGCGAACCAGAAGCCCAGATCGCTGCCGCCGACCTGAATGCCCGCAAGCATCGGGCGCAGCAGGATGCCGAAGCCGAATGAAACAACAGCCCAGATCACCAGGCTGACGAGAATGATGCGCACATTGGCCGCCCAATAGCCCTTGTCGGCTTCGGCGGCCTTTGCGGCGTTTGTGGTTTGGTCCGCCATAGCGGCTCCTCCTTCTTCCTCCTGAACCTGCCTGCGAGTGTCATCAGGCAAGCTCTCTCCATGTGCCTGCTGCCGGGTTCACGGGCGTGCAGGCATGACTCCTCCGGTCCGCCAAGGCGGTGCCGATGGGTATTCCAATGTCCGGGGACGGGGTCCTGCGGGTCAGGCAGGCCCCGTTTCTTAGTTGTTAGCTGGTGGCCTCGGTCACGATGGCCGCCATGTCCTGGGCGATGTCGGTGATTTCGCCCATGGCATTAGTGGTCTTCAGCACGTCCTTGCCGCCGTAGTAGGCGATCAGCGGCGCGGTCTGCGCGTGATAGGCCTCCAGCCGGCTGGCAACGGTTTCGGCGTTGTCGTCAGCACGGCGCTTCATTTCGGTGCTGCCGCATTTGTCGCATTTGCCGGCCACTGCGGGCTGCTTGAAACTGTCGTGGTAGCCCTCGCCGCAGCCTGCGCAGGTGTAGCGGCCGGAGATGCGTTCGACCATCGCGGCGTCGTCCACCTCCAGGCTGATGGCGGCGTTGATCTTCTGCTGGGTTTCCGCCAGCAGATCGCCCAGCGCCTCTGCCTGCACGGTGGTGCGGGGGAAGCCGTCGAGGATCACGCCCTTGGTGCAATCGGGCTCTGCCAGACGGTCGCGCAGGATGTTGATCACGATCTCGTCGCTGACCAGCTGGCCAGCCTCCATCACCGCCTTGGCGGCGAGGCCTGCGGGGGTGCCCGCAGCTACCGCCTCGCGCAGCAGGTCGCCGGTGCTCAGCTGCACATAGCCGAATTTCTCTTCCAGCATCCGCGCCTGGGTGCCCTTGCCGGCGCCCGGAGGCCCCAGCAGGATCAGCACGGCGGGACGGGTGAGGACTGCCATATTCATGTCTGCTTACCCCTTGTTCGCGCGGTTTTCGATCAGGTCCTCGACCACCGACGGATCGGCGAGGGTCGAGGTGTCGCCCAGCGAGCCGAAGTCGTTCTCGGCGATCTTGCGCAGGATGCGGCGCATGATCTTGCCGGAACGGGTTTTCGGCAGGCCCGGTGCCCATTGGATCACGTCCGGGCTAGCAATCGGGCCGATCTCGGTGCGGACCCAGGTGCGCAGCTCCTTCAGCAGCTCGTCCGAGGGTTCGCGGTCGTTCATCAGGGTCACGTAGCAGTAGATGCCCTGGCCCTTGATCTCATGCGGGTAGCCGACCACGGCGGCCTCGGCCACGGCGGCATGCGCCACCAGTGCGCTTTCGACCTCAGCGGTGCCCATGCGGTGGCCGGAGACGTTGATCACGTCGTCGACGCGGCCGGTGATCCAGTAGTCGCCATCCTCGTCGCGGCGGCAGCCGTCGCCGGTGAAGTAATAGCCCTTGTAGTCGGAGAAATAGGTTTTCTCGAAGCGCTCATGGTCGCCCCAGACGGTGCGCATCTGGCCCGGCCAGCTGTCCTTGATGCACAGGACACCCTCGACGCCGTTGCCCTCGATCTCAACACCCGACTGGGGGTCCAGAACCACCGGCTGGATGCCGAAGAAGGGTTTCATCGCCGCGCCCGGCTTCATCGCGTGGGCGCCCGGCAGCGGCGTCATTAGGTGGCCGCCGGTCTCGGTCTGCCACCAGGTGTCGACGATCGGGCATTTGCCCTTGCCGACAACCTCGTTGTACCAGTTCCAGGCCTCGGGGTTGATCGGTTCACCTACGGTGCCCAGTACCTTGAGATCGCTCAGATCGCACTTTTCTACCCATTCATTGCCCTGGCCCATCAGCGCCCGCAGGGCTGTGGGAGCGGTGTAGAACTGGTTCACCTTGTGCTTTTCACAGACCTGCCAGAAGCGGCTGGCGTCGGGGTAGGTCGGCACGCCTTCGAACATCAGGGTGGTGGCGCCATTGGCCAGCGGGCCATAGACGATGTAGCTGTGGCCGGTGACCCAGCCCACGTCCGCGGTGCACCAGTAGACGTCGCCATCGTGGTAGTCGAATGTCACCTCATGGGTCATTGCGGCATAGGTGAGATAACCGCCGGAGGTATGCACCACGCCCTTAGGCTGGCCGGTGGAGCCGGAGGTGTAGAGGATGAACAGCGGGTCCTCGGCGTTCATCTCTGCCGGAGCGCAGTAATCTTCCGCTTCCAGCGCCATCTCGTTGTAGTCGTAGTCGCGCCCGTCCACCCAGGTGGTCTGGCCGCCGGTGCGCTTGACCACCAGGCATTTCACGCTGTCCTTGGTGTGCAGCAGGGCGGCGTCGGCGTTCGATTTCAGCGGGGTCTTGCGGCCGCCGCGCGGCGCCTCGTCGGCGGTGATGATCACCTTGGCGTCGCAGCCGTTGATGCGGGCCGCCAGCGCGTCGGGGGAGAAACCGGCAAACACGATGGAATGAATGGCGCCGATGCGGGCGCAGGCCAGCATGGCATAGGCCGCCTCGGGGATCATCGGCAGGTAGATCACCACCCGGTCGCCCTTGCGCACGCCCATGCTCTCCAGGATGTTGGCCATCCGGCAGGTGCGGCGGTGCAGTTCGCTGTAGGTGATGTGCTGGGCGGCTTCCTCTGGATCATCCGGCTCCCAGATGATCGCGGTCTGGTCGCCGCGGGTTTCCAGATGGCGGTCGATGCAGTTGGCGGAGACGTTCAGGGTGCCGTCGGCGTACCAGTTGATCGAGACATTGCCGAAGTTGTAGTTCACATCCTTCACCTGGGTGAAGGGCTTGATCCAGTCGATGCGCTTGCCTTGTTCACCCCAGAACCCCTCAGGGTCGGACAGCGAGGCCTGATACATCTCCTGGTATTTCGCGGCATTGACATGCGCGCGGGCAACGGTTTCGTCGGATGGCGGATAGACAGCGTCTGCGTGCAGCGCGTTCATGCGGTTTCCTCCCAGAAATTTTATTGGCAAGACAAACGACAACGCTGTGCCGCGGCTGTCAAACCGTTTCCTCCTGCGAACCGATAATAGAGCAGGCTGAAAATTTGTGAATAACTGACGGGTTTTTAAGCATTTGCTTGTGAACGAATTTCCCTGAGTGCGGCAATTCTGTAAAAATGTTGACTGGTTTTGTTTTTGGGGTGCGCAAAATCAATGGCTTGTCTGTAAATGCGTTTGCGGCTGGTTTACGGGGGCAGTTGCAGCCGGACCGGGCAGGGCGCGCGCCGTTGGCGGAAACATGCTGCTGCCGCGCTGCGGCATATTGTGCCACCTGCCGCTTTAACAGGAGCATCAGCCCCAGCCTTGCGCGCCTTGCGCGAGTCGCTGCGTAACCTTTCCGCCCTGGGGGTTGGCAGCGCGCGGGCAAGCCGTTAGCCTGACGCCCAAGCGCCCGCCCTTGGCCCCTGCCGAGGCGGAAAAGGGCGCAATTCGGGAGAGTTACATCATGAATAAATTTCTGACTGCCGCCGTTGCGGCAACTGCTGGCGTTGCATTGGCGGGCGAGGCTGCCGCGACGGAATGGAACGTGTCCCTGTGGGGCAAGCGCCGCGCCTTTACCGAGCATGTGGAGAAACTGGCCGAGCTGGTCAGTGAAAAGACCGGTGGCGAGTTTACCCTGAACATCAGCTATGGCGGCCTGTCGAAGAACAAGGAAAACCTCGACGGGATTTCCATCGGCGCCTTTGAGATGGCGCAGTTCTGCGCTGGCTACCACCGCGACAAGAACCCCTCGATCACCGTGCTGGAGCTGCCGTTCCTGGGCGTGAACACGCTGGAGGAAGAGGTGGCCGTGGCCAATGCGGTTTATGCGCATCCGGCGGTGCAGGCGGATCTGGCGCGCTGGAACGCCAAGCTGCTGATGACCTCGCCGATGCCGCAGTACAATATCGTCGGCACCGGCGAGCCGCGGGACGAACTGGCTGAGTTCAAGGACATGCGCGTGCGCGCCACCGGCGGCATCGGCAAGGCGTTCTCGGCCGTTGGCGCAGTGCCGACCTCGGTAACTGCAACCGAGGCCTATAACGCGATGGAATCCGGCGTTGTCGACACCGTCGCCTTTGCCCAGCACGCGCATCTGGCGTTCGGCACCATCAACCGCGCCGACTGGTGGACCGCTAACCTCAACCCCGGCACCGTGAACTGCCCGGTGGTGGTGAACACCGATGCCTATGATGCCCTGAGCGATGCGGAGCGCGAAGCATTGGACAGCTCAATTGCTGAGGCGATTGATCACTATCTGGCCAACTATGGCGAGCTGCTGGCGAAATGGGACAGCGTTCTGGCCGAGAAGGGCGTGGAGAAGGTCACCATCTCCGATGCCGAACTGGCCGAGTTCCGCAAAGTCGCCGCCGACCCGATCCGCGCCCAGTGGATTGAGGATATGACAGCCCAGGGCCTGCCGGCGCAGGAGCTGTATGATCTTGTGCAAAAGACGCTGAGCGACGTGCGCTCGGGCAGTTAACCGCATAAGGGCGGCGCCCGACCCTGGGTGGGTGCGAAAGCGCCCTCCCGTGGGGAGGGTCGGGCGCTGCCCGGCCTTCAGCCGGGCGATAGATTTCTATCTAGCGCTTTGGGGAAATACATAATGGCGGCAGGAGCAGCAGTCCTGGAGGACGGCAGTCTGATCAGCAGGCTGGACCGGAGACTACTGAAAGCAGAACGTTTGCTGGCTCTGCTCAGCGGCATTGCGGTGTTCTCGCTGATGATCCTGGCGGTGGTCTCGGTCGGCGGGCGCAACGCGGCCAATGCCCCCTTGCCCGGCTATGTCGACTGGATTGAGCAGATCATGCCGCTGATCGCCTTCATGGGGATCGCTTTTGTGCAGCGCGACGGCGCCCATATCCGCATGGACATTTTCATCGGCGCGCTGCGGGGCCGTGCCCTGTGGCTGTTCGAGCTGGTCTCGGTGCTGCTGATCTTCCTGCTGATCGCCGCCCTGGTCTGGGGCAGCTGGTCGCACTTCCTGCGCTCCTTTGACTTTGCTGCCCCCTGGTGGAGCCGCGACAGCTCCATCGACATCGGCCTGCCGATCTGGCCGGCCAAGCTGCTGGCGCCGGTGGCCTTTGCGGTGCTGGGCTTGCGGCTCATGCTGCAGATCTGGGGCTATGGCCGCGCCTTGGTGCTGGGGCTGGAGGCGCCGGTGGCGGTGCCGCTGATCCAAAGCGCAGCAGAACAGGCCGCGGCAGAGGCCGAGCAGCTGGCAGGCCATGACAGCAGGGGAAACAAGACTGACGGGCAGGGGTAAGGCGCATGGAACCCATTGAAATCGGCCTGTGGGTCACCGGCGGCTTGCTGTTGATGGTGGTGCTGGGGATGCGGGTGGCCTTTGCGGCCGGCCTGGCGGGCCTCATCGGCCTGGTGTGGATCTTCTGGGCCAAGTTCGGCTATGATCCGGCGCGGTTTGGCAAGGCGCTGACCGTCTCGGTCAAGATCGCGGGCCAGGTGCCGCATTCAAAGGTCTCCAGCCAGGCGCTCAGCCTCATTCCGACCTTCATCCTGATCGGATACCTGGCCTATTACGCGGGCCTGACGCGGGCGCTGTTCGAGGCTGCCAAGCGCTGGATCGCCTGGCTGCCCGGCGGGCTTGCGGTCTCTACCGTTTTTGCCACCGCGGGTTTTGCGGCTGTGTCGGGTGCGTCGGTTGCCACCTCCGCCGTCTTTGCCCGCATCGCCATCCCGGAGATGCTGCAGGTCGGCTATAACAAGCAATTCGCGGCAGGCGTCGTGGCGGCAGGCGGCACGCTGGCGTCCTTGATCCCGCCCTCGGCCATTCTGGTGATCTATGCCATCATCGTGGAGCAGGACGTGGGCAAGCTGCTGCTGGCGGGCTTTATCCCCGGCGCGTTTTCGGCGGTGATTTACGGGCTGCTGATTGTCGGCATCGCGGTGGTCTTCAAATCCGTCGGCCCGCCTGTGAAAGGCTTCACCTGGGGTCAGCGGTTTGCGTCGCTGCCGGGGGCGCTGCCGATCATCTTTGTCGTCGTGATCATCATCTGTTTTGTCTACAACCCCTTTGGCGGTGATGCCTGGGGCACCCCCACCGAAGGCGGCGCATTGGGCGCCTTTGTGGTCTTCTGCATGGCCGTTTTCAAAGGCATGAAATGGACTGAGCTGAAATCGGCGCTCTTGGAAACCGCCAAGCTCACCGTAATGATCTTCACCATCATCTGGGGCGTGCTGATCTATGTGCGGTTCCTTGGGTTTGCGGACCTGCCGGGGGCATTCTCGGACTGGATCACCTCGCTGGAGATGAGCCCGATGCTGATCCTGATCTGCATCTTGCTGGCCTATGCGGTGCTGGGGATGTTCATGGATGCGATCGGGATGCTGCTCTTGACGCTGCCGGTGGTCTACCCGGCGGTGATGGCGCTGAATGGCGGCGAGAGCGTGGCCGCGGCAGACAGCGCCTTTGGCATGAGCGGCACCATGTGCGCGATCTGGTTCGGCATCCTGGTGGTGAAAATGGCCGAGTTCTGCCTGATCACCCCGCCCATCGGCCTCAACTGCTTTGTGGTTGCCGGGGTGCGCGATGATCTGAGCGTGCAGGACGTGTTCCGCGGCGTGACGCCGTTCTTCATTGCGGACGGGGTAACCATTGCGCTGCTGGTCGCCTTCCCGGGGATCGTCCTCTACCTGCCGTCCTTGGCGGGCTAGGGGAAGAAAAGGGCGCTCAGGGCTCTCCAAAGCAGATACAGGCTTCAAACCCGCCTTCACATGATCCCTGCCTGCCAGCGCCAGCTGCCGGCCTCAAGCAAAACAGCCGTATCCCCGCCTTGGGGCGGGGGCCCGCGGCGGTTTTCCTTGATCCCGCCCCCTGTCCCCGGCTGCCCGTGCTCACGCGAAGGCGGCTCCGAAGCAGATCAGCTTGGCAGGCGGGCGCGCAGGGCCTATATGGCGCGGCATGAGAGATTTTGCCCCCTTGCACCAGGCCGCGCGCCTTTCCGTGGCCCCGATGATGGACTGGACCGACCGGCACTGCCGTTATCTGCACCGGCTTTTGAGCCGGGAGGCGCTGCTGTACACCGAAATGGTGACCGCGCCGGCGCTGGTGCGGGGCGGGGCGTTGCATTTGCTGGACTTCAATCCGCAAGAGCATCCGGTGGCGTTGCAGCTGGGCGGCTCAGATCCGCAGGAGCTGGCCGAGGCGGCGCGGCTGGGGGCTGAAGCGGGTTATGACGAGATCAACCTCAACAGCGGCTGCCCCAGCGACCGGGTGCAGTCCGGCGCCTTTGGTGCGGTGCTGATGCAGACACCGGAGCTGGTGGCCGATTGCGTTGCTGCCATGCACGAGGCGGTGGCGGTGGAAGTCACCGTCAAATGCCGCATCGGCGTTGATGAACAGGAGCCGGAGGAGGTGCTGCCGGACTTCCTGGAGAAGATCCGCGCGGCGGGCTGCAAACGTGTGACCATCCACGCGCGCAAGGCCTGGCTGCAGGGGCTTTCGCCGAAGGAGAACCGGGACATCCCGCCTTTGGACTATGATCTGGTGCACCGGATGAAGGCGGCGTTTGCGGATCTGCATATCTCCATCAACGGCGGCATTGCCACGCTGGACGAGGCCAGGGCGCATCTGGAGCGCGGGCTGGACGGGGTGATGGTGGGGCGTGCGGCCTATCACCAGCCTGCCGATGTGCTCTGTGCGGCGGATGCTGAGATTTATGGCGCTGGCGCGGTCAGCGAGCCGGGCGCGGCGGTGCGGCAGATGCTGCCCTATATCGAGGCGCGTCTCGGCGAAGGCGCCAAGCTCAACCAGATCACCCGGCACATGCTGGGGCTGTTTGCGGGCAAGCCGGGCGCGCGGCAGTGGCGGCGGATGCTGTCCGAAGGAGCCTGCCGGGCGGGTGCCGGGCCGGAGCTGGTGCTGGAGGCGCTGGCGCAGGTGGAGAGCCGCGCCGCAGCGTGACGGAACGCCTCACACGCTAGTGGCTTGTGCATCCTTTGGGCGGCAGCTAACCCTTTGCCGGTGACGCAAAAGCCTGAGGTGCCCCGCATGACTGATCCCGCCGTGACAGCCGCCCTGTGGCCGGAGCCTGCGCTGCTGATGCAGATGGGCGGGCTGCTGGTTGTGATCGGGGCCTTTGCCGGCGTCTTGGCAGGGCTTCTGGGTGTTGGCGGCGGGATCGTTCTGGTGCCTGCGTTTTTCTATGCCTTCCAGACCCTTGGCTATGGCGGCGATCAGCTGATGCAGATCTGCCTGGCGACATCTCTGACGACGATCATCGTGACCTCGGTGCGCTCGGTGATGAGCCACAACAAGAAGGGCGCGGTGGATTGGGAGATCCTGCGCAGCTGGGGGATTGGCATTGCTGCCGGCGCCATCGTGGGCGTGCTGGCGGCGTCTGCCTTGCGCTCTGGCGTGTTGCAAGGCGTGTTCGGCGGGCTGGCGCTGGTGATCGGCTGTTACCTGGGGCTGGGCCGCTCTGAGTGGCGGCTGGCGGAGGCGATGCCCAAGGGCGGCAAGCGCGCGGCGCTGTCGCCTGCGGTCGGCTTCCTGTCCGTGCTGATGGGGATTGGCGGCGGCAGCTTCGGTGTGCCGCTGATGACCCTGCACGGGGTGGCGGTGCACCGGGCGGTTGCGACCGCTGCCGGATTTGGCGTGATCATTGCGGTGCCCTCAGTTGCGGGGTTCCTGCTGCTGGAGGTGGACCCGGCCGCGCGGCCGCCTTTCACCATCGGCGCGGTCAATCTGGTGGCGTTTTTCATCGTGATTGCGATGACACTGATTACTGCGCCCTGGGGCGTCAAGCTGGCCCATGCGATGGACCCGAAGCCGTTGAAACGGGTGTTCGGGGCGTTTCTGGTTCTTGTGGCGCTCAACATGCTGCGTAAAGCGCTGGGATATTGATGGATATGACCAAGCAATTCGAACAGTTCGAGCAGTTTCAGGACAAGGGCTGGGTGCGCTTTGCCCAGGACCCGCAGATCGCCGCCTGGGCGGCGGATGCGCTGCAGCATGGGATCCGGTCGCTGGATGATCCGGCCTGTGCCGAGTGGTTCCAGTGCGAGCGCACCTGGTTCATCGGTGTGGATGCCTTGCCGAATGATACCGCAGGGCGCCTGCCGGTCGGACCGCCTTTGGCAGGCGCGCCGGTGGAGTTCATCACGCAGAACCTCGGGCCCATTCCGGACCTGCACCGGGCGCAGGTGTCCTCGGTCTTTCCCGGCTATCCGCGGCCGCGCCCGGGCGAGGGCGAGGCGGCCTTCCGCTACCGCGTCAAACGCGATGCGGCGCATGTGGACGGGGTGAAAATGTACGGCGAGCACCGCCGCCGCAAGGTGGAGGAGCCGCATGCCTGGGTGCTGGGCATTCCGCTGAATGAAAGCAGCCCCGATGCCTCGCCGCTGGTGATATGGGAGGGCAGCCACAGGATCATGCGCCGTGCCTTTGCCGCCGCGTTTGAGGGCGTGCCGCAGGCCGAGTGGGCGGATGTGGATGTGACCGATGCCTACACGGCGGCCCGCGCCGAGGTGTTCGAGACCTGCCCGCGGATCACGGTGCCTGCGAAACCGGGCGAGTCCTATCTGATGCACCGGCTGTGCCTGCACGGGGTTGCGCCCTGGGGTGACGGGGCAAGCGCGCCTGAGGAGGGTCGCATGATCGCCTATTTCCGGCCTGAGCTGGCGGGTTGGACCACGGGGTGGCTGGCGGAAGAATTGGTAAGTAATATGATTGACTGAAGGTATCTGAGTTCTCTTAGATACAATAAGACCTAAAATCAGGTCGAAATTTTGAGAAGTCACAGCTGAAAATGGCGAGTCTTGAAGACGAAGGGAAAAGGGTTGTTGTGGAGCACGCACGCGAGCTCGACCGGTTGGACAAGATTACAAAAGCAGGTCAAGCGGTGTCGGAGCTTCGCTACATTCTGAAGCGTCTGAAAACCTTCGAACCAATTGTGGTTTCGAAACTTACGGCTGAAATGGTTTTTGAAATAAATGCATTGCACACTGCTTTTGCAGTTTCTTATGGGAGATTGTTTGCAACGGGAAGTTCTGTGCGATTGGATGGAAAACGCGTTCCTGGCGAACTAAAGGATGCTCATAATGAGCTGATGGGGCTAAGGAACAAGAGATTTGCACATAACGATAACCATCACTCAACGACTACTGACATGGATTTCGAGTTTGATGGTCAAGCATTCAAAGTCCTTCCATTTGTGAATTTAAAGATCCCCGTAGACTTGGCTCAGAAGTCAGAGTGTTTAGTTAGTTGGGTTTCTGATGAGTTGCGTTCTAAGACTGAAAATTTAACCGACCGCCTTCAAAAGTCGACTGGATATAAGTGGAAAGTTATGCTCCCGAGCGAAAATTCGACGAGGGATCTCTGAGCGGTTAGGCTAGGCGTGTTCCTGGCAGGCAGGCGCTTACCCTCTGCAAATTAGGTCAGCAATTCTACCCCAATGTTTCGCGCGCGAAACATTGGGTCAGCACTTATTCCGCATGATTGACAGAGCCTTACCTCACCGCGCGCCGCGTTAGCCGCGTTTTAATCTTGCGCCACGGCCGCCGCGGCGCTTGACCAGTTTGCTGGCGCGGGCAGGGAGGTCGTTCATGATGCCGGCGCGCTCTTCGTTGGTCATCTTGGACCAGTCGCGGATCTCGTCGATGGAGCGGTAGCAGCCGGTGCAGATGCGGGCCTCGGGGTGGACGACGCAGATCTTGATGCAGGGGCTTTGGATCTCGTCCCGTTTCCAAACGTCGTCAGTCATCTGTTCACCCGTTCTTCAAGTGCCGCATCCGGTCCAATGCACCCTGGAGAATATAGGAGGCCGCGACGTGGTCGATAACCTCTGCGCGGCGTTTGCGTGTCGTATCTGCTTCAAGAAGCGCTTTTTCTGCGGCCACGGTGCTGAGGCGCTCGTCCCAGAAGCTGATCGGCAGATCGGTGAGCTGGGTGAGGTTGCGGGCAAAGGCGCGGGTGGACTGGCAGCGGGGGCCTTCGGTTCCGTCCATGTTGCGGGGCAGGCCCAGGAGGATGCCGCTGATGTCGCGTTGCTGGATGATTTCCAGCAGGCGCGCCGCATCGAGCGAGAATTTCTTGCGCTTGACGGTTTCCAGGGGCGTCGCCACCGCGCCGATGCGGTCAGAGACGGCGACGCCGATGGTCTTGGTGCCAAGGTCCAGTCCCATCAGCGCGTTCATCGGAGGCAGGGCGGCGGCGAAGTCTTCGAAGGCGTCGTGGATCATTCTGTCAGTCCTGCCTGGGCGGCGATGGTTTCCAAGAGTGCCAGCGCCTCTGCGTCGGCCTGGAATGCACCGCGGGCCTCGTCATAGACGGTGCGGGCGCGCTCAGTCTCGCCCAGCACCGACAGGGCGCCGATCAGGCGGGCCCATTCCTCGGCGCTGCCACCCTCGGTTGCCAGACGGTCGGACAGGCGGGTGACCATGCCGCGGATCATTTCCTGCTGTTCTTCAGGAGAGAGTTCCGCCGCACCTTCCATCTGTTCGGTGCTGGGGCCGGGCAGGGCGGCCGGGCCGGTGCCGCCGCTGGGGGTGATCGGGCGGTATTCGACACCGGCGCGGAAGGCCATTTCCTCGATCTGGCCCTGAATGCCCTTGATCCACAGGGCATCCGCCGGTCCGTCCCGCAGGGTTGCGGCCCATTCCTTATAAGCGAGGTCCGGGCGGCCGATCTGGCCCAGCATCAGGCCCCAGTAATAGCGGGCCGGGCCGTGGGAGGGGTCAATGGCGCGGGCTTTTTGCAGGTCGGTCTGCGCCTCGGGCGAGACATAACCGCCGGCGGCCATGATCTTGAGCTCGGCCAGCTCGGTGAAGTCGCGGGCGTTCACTTTGCCTTCGGCCAGACGGATGTAGTTGGTCTTGGCTTCATAGGCGGCCTTGAAATTGCCGAGGTTGGCCTCGTGCTGGGCCAGCAGGGCCTGACCCTGGAGGTCGTTCTCACGCTCGCCTGCGGTCTTGCGCAGCTGTTCGACCAGCTGGATGTAGCCTTCTTCGACCTCGGGGCGCTGAATTTCCGGAACATCGGCCTCGGCCTCAGCCTGAGAGGGGCGGTTTTCGGCGCGCTCGCCTGCCAGGCGGATACGGTCCTGCAGGCCCAGATCGCCGTAGCCGGGGGCGCCCAGCTGCCAGTACAGGCCCAGGGTGCCGCCGGTGATCAGCAGAGCCGTTGCAATTGCAAAGCCCAGCGATGGAAGGCGGGGCTGGGCGGGGCCGGACTTGCGCTTTTGCAGCTGCGCGTCGGCGGCCAGGATGCGGCGCGAGATTTCGGTTCGGATACGCTCTGCGTCGGCTTGATTGATCACGCCGCGGGCCAGATCCTTGTCGACTTCGCGCAACTGCTGGCGGTAGACGCGCAGATCATAGGCCGCGGCAGGTTCGCCGTGCTCACGGGCGCGAATGATGATCATTGCCAGCAGCAGCGCTGCCGCAAAGGCGATAAGGGCGGTGACTGTCCAGAAAACCATGCCGTCTCCGTAGTTTGGTTTTCATCTATATGCGGGGGCAGCCGAACAAAAGGGCCAAACTGCCGCGCCGGGCCGCGGGATGCCGCAATGCGTCATTAAGATATGTCGCAATAACGCAGAAAGGGGACGATAAACGGCACGGGTGGCCCATGCGTTTAGTGCATACCCGCTAGCAGACACGAACCATCGGATTCGCTCATGAAACGCTATTCAGTCTTTGCTGTTGCGCGGGAAGCCCTGCGCTATCACACCGGATGGGAGCGCGCCTGGCGCTCGCCGGAACCCAAACGCCACTACGATGTCGTCATCGTGGGTGCGGGCGGGCATGGCCTTGCCACTGCCTACTACCTGGGTAAGAACTTCGGCATTACCAATGTTGCAATTATCGAGAAAGGCTGGCTCGGCGGCGGCAACACCGGCCGTAACACCACCATCATCCGCTCGAACTACCTGCAGGATCCTTCGGCTGCGATCTATGAAAAGGCGCGCAGCCTGTATGAGACCATGTCGCAGGACCTGAACTACAACGTGATGTTCAGCCCGCGCGGCGTGATCATGCTGGCGCAGACCGAGCATGAGATCCGCGGCTACAAGCGCACCGCCCATGCCAACCAGCAGCAGGGTGTGCAGACCGAGTGGATCACCCCGGAGCGGGTCAAGGAACTGGTGCCGATCATCAACCTGCATGGCCCCCGTTACCCTGTTCTGGGCGGCCTGTGGCAGGAACGCGGCGGCACTGCCCGTCACGATGCTGTGGCCTGGGGCTATGCGCGTGCGTGCTCCGACATGGGAATGGACATCATCCAGAAGTGCGAAGTCACCGGTGTGCGCACCGAGAACGGCCGCACCGTGGGTGTCGACACCACCAAAGGCCCGATTGATTGCGACAAGATCGGCATGATCGTGGCCGGTAACGCCTCCGTTCTGTCGGAAATGGCGGGCTTCCGTCTGCCGATGGAATCGGTTGCGCTGCAGGCGATGGTGTCCGAGCCGATCAAACCTTGCATGGATGTGGTTGTGATGGCCAACACCGTGCATGGCTACATGTCCCAGTCGGACAAGGGCGAGATGGTGATCGGCGGCGGCACCGACGGGTTCAACAACTACACCCAGCGCGGCAGCTTCCACCATATCGAGGAAACCGTGCGCGCCCTGGTCGAAACCTTCCCGATGGTCAGCCGTCTGAAGATGCTGCGCCAGTGGGGCGGTATCGTGGATGTGACCGGCGACCGCTCGCCGATCATCTCCAAGACCCCAGTTCAGAACTGCTTCATCAACTGCGGCTGGGGCACCGGCGGCTTTAAGTCGATCCCGGGTTCGGGCTGGGCGATGGCAGAGCTGATGGCCACCGGCCACTCGCCGCTGACCGAGGAGTTCTCGATCAACCGCTTCAAAGAAGGCAAGTTCATCGACGAGAGCGTCGCCGCCGGTGTGGCGCACTAACGCTGCAAAATTCAATACGACGGAGCAAGCACCATGCTGATCCTTGAATGCCCCTATTGCGGCGTCAAAGCCGAAGAAACCGAACTGGCCGCGGGCGGCGAAGCGCATCTGAAGCGTTTCGGCCCCGGCTCCTCGGATGATGAGTTCCATGACTACCTGTTCATGCGCGAAAACCCCAAAGGCGTTCATTTCGAACGCTGGCGCCATGCCAACGGCTGCGGCAAGTGGTTCCACGCGGCGCGCTGCACCACCACGCTAGAGGTTTTTGGCACCTACACCGCCCAGACCAGCGTGCCGACGCAGGAGATCATCGACAAGATCGCTGCCAAGCGCCCGGGCTGGACCTGGCGTGAATTTGCGGACGGACAGAAATGATCCTCCGCCTGACTGAAACATCCGCTTTTCTTTTGAAAGGTCTGAGCACATGAGCACGCGTCTCGCCAATCAGGGCCGGCTGATCGACCGCTCCAAACAGATCGACTTCACCTTCAACGGCAAGACCATGAAGGGCTATGCCGGCGATACGCTCGCATCCGCACTGCTGGCCAACGGCCAGGTGATGATGGGCCGTTCGTTCAAATACCACCGTCCGCGCGGCGTTGTCGCGTCGGGGTCGGAAGAGCCCAATGCGCTGATGCAGCTGGGCGTGGGCGACCGTTACGAGCCGAACCAGCGCGCCACCACCACCGAGCTGTTCTCGGGGCTGACCGCACAGTCGCAGAACCACTGGCCGAGCCTGGAGTTCGACGTTCTGGCGGTGAACAACAAGCTGTCGCGTTTCCTGACCGCCGGCTTCTACTACAAGATGTTCATCCACCCGCGTCCGCTGTGGAAGCATGTCTATGAGCCGATCATCCGGAAGTCCGCAGGTCTGGGCGCTGCCCCCGACAAGGAGCTGAAGGACGCCGACACCTACGAGCACTTCTACTTCTTTGCAGATGTGCTGGTCATCGGCGGCGGTGTTGCCGGTCTGCAGGCGGCCAAGGCGGCTGCGGTCTCCGGCGCCAAGGTTCTGGTGCTGGAGCAGAACAGCCACTGGGGCGGCCGTGCGCCGGTCGACGGCGGCACCATCGACGGTGAAGCGCCGGATGCCTGGATCGAAAAGACCCTGGCCGAGCTGCGCGGCATGGACAATGTCACCCTGCGTGACCGCTGCATGGGCTCGGGCGTCTATGACCACGGCTATGCCCTGGGCTATGAGCGCCTGACCGACCATGTGCCGGGCCAGGGCGGCCCGCGCCACCGTCTGTGGCGGATCCGTGCAACCCGCATCGTTACTGCAACCGGTGCCATCGAGCGTCCGCTGTCCTTTGCCGGCAACGACGTGCCCGGCGTGATGCTGGCTGGTTCGATGCGCGACTATGTGGTGAACTGGGGTATCAACCCGGGCCAGAAGGTTGTGGTTGCCACCAACAACGACGACGCCTACCGCACCGCGCTGGTGCTGCATGACGCAGGCGTCGAAGTGGTGCGCGTGGTCGACACCCGCGAAACCGGCGGCGGCGCGCTGATGGAAGCGGTCCGCGAGAAGGGTATCCGGGTCGAGCTGGGCCGCGCCATCGCCAAGGTGAAGGACGGCAAATGCGTGACCGAGGTCGCCATCTGCGCCCAGAACGGCGAAGGCGGCGCGCGGGAGACTGTGCAGGCTGACGCAGTTGCCATGTCCGGCGGCTGGTCGCCGGTGGTGCACCTGTGGTCCCACTGCGGCGGTAAGCTGATCTGGGACGAGAAAAACGCCAACTTCCGCCCCGATGCCTCGCGTCCGCCGCTGGGCCATGACGGAACCGGCTTTGTGGTTCCGGCGGGTAGCGCCAACGGCGAATTCGGCCTGGGCGCGCTGCTGGAAGACGCGGCAGCTGCTGGTGCCAAGGCGGCCGAAGAAGCTGGCTTCCCGGCGAAAACCGTGGCTGCTGCCAAGGGTGTCTCCGAAGAGGAAGCGCAGATGGAAGCGGTCTGGCTGATGCCGGCCAAGGCTGACATCAAACTGCGCATGAAGTCCTGGCTGGACTATCAGAACGACGTGAAAGTGTCGGATGTGCAGCTGGCGGCCCGCGAAGGCTATGAAAGCGTCGAGCACACCAAGCGCTACACCACGCTGGGCATGGCCACCGACCAGGGCAAACTGTCCAACATCAACGGCCTGGCCATTCTGGCCGACAGCCTGAACTCGGAAATCCCGCAGGTGGGTACCACCACCTTCCGTCCGCCTTACCACCCGATCTCGCTGGGCGCGATCGCCGGTGAGGCACGGGCCGAGATCTTCCAGCCGGTGCGCAAGACACCGATCGCAGACTGGATGGATCAGAACGGCGCGGATTGGGAACCGGTTGGCCAGTGGCGCCGTCCGTTCGCCATTACCCGCCCGGGCGAGGACCGTCATGCCGCGGTGAACCGCGAGGTGAAGAACACCCGCGAGAACCTGGGCCTGCTGGACGCCTCGACCCTCGGCAAGCTGGTGGTCAAAGGCCCCGACGCAGGCAAATTCCTGGACATGATGTACACCAACATGATGTCCACGCTGAAAATCGGTAAATGCCGCTATGGCCTGATGTGCACCGAGAACGGCTTCTTGATGGACGACGGTGTGGTTGCCCGCATCGACGAGGACACCTGGCTGTGCCACACCACCACCGGCGGCGCCGAGCGCATCCACGGTTGGATGGAAGAATGGCTGCAGACCGAATGGTGGGACTGGAAAGTCTATGTTGCCAACGTGACCGAGCAGTATGCGCAAGTGGCTGTGGTCGGCCCCAACGCCCGCAAGGTGCTGGAAAAGCTGAACGCGGCAGCCGGCGGCGGCATGGATGTCTCGAAAGAGGCGCTGCCCTTTATGGAATGGCGTGACGGCAAGATCGGCGAGTTTGACGCGCGTGCTTACCGGATCTCCTTCTCGGGCGAACTGTCCTATGAGATCGCGGTTGCGGCCTCTGAGGGCCAGGCGTTCTGGGATGCGCTGATGGAAGCGGGCAAGGAATTCGGCGTCATGCCCTATGGCACCGAGACCCTGCACATCCTGCGGGCCGAGAAGGGCTTTATCATGATCGGCGATGAGACCGATGGCACTGTGATCCCGCAGGATCTGGGGCTGAACTGGGCGCTGTCGAAAAAGAAGGAAGACTATCTGGGCAAACGCGCGCAGGCGCGCTCGCACATGGTTGATCCGGAGCGCTGGCAGCTGGTTGGCCTGGAAACCGTCGACGGTTCCGTGCTGCCCGACGGCGCCTATGCGGTGGGTGAAGGCGTCAACGCCAACGGCCAGCGCAACATGATCGGGCGCGTGACCTCGACCTACTTCTCCGCCACCCTGAACAAGGGCATCGCCATGGGCCTGGTCAAGCACGGTCCCAAGCGCATGGGCGAAGTGATCGAGTTCCCGGGCACTGACGGCAAGACTTACAAAGCCAAGATCGTTGACCCGGTCTTCTACGACAAGGATGGAGAGAAGCAGAATGTCTAAGGCTGTTTCCGTACTGAACGGCGCCCAGTATACCGGGCTGGCCAAGGTCGAAGATGCCGGCCTGCAGGGGATGATCACCCTGCGCGGCGATCTGGGGTCCAAAGCGCTGAAGTCGGCTGTCAAAGCCGCCACCGGCGCTGAGGTTCCGGCTCAGGGCTCTGTCAATGTTGCCGAAAACGGCGCCGTTGCCTGGATGTCCACCGACGAGCTGCTGCTGCTGGTGCCTTATGAGGACGCGGTTGCCAAAACCGCCGAGGTGTCCGAGGCACTGAAAGGCGAGCACGCGCTGGCGGTGAACGTATCCGACGCCCGTGCTTTCTTCCGCCTGTCGGGCGAGGGCGCGCGCGAGGTGCTGGGCAAGGTGAGCCCGGTGGACTTTGACGGCGCGGCGTTCAAGCCCGGCCAGTTCCGCCGCTCGCGCCTGGCGCAGGTGGCCGGCGCCTTCTGGTTGAACGACGATGGCAGCTTTTACATCGTCTGTTTCCGCTCTGTCGGCGAATATGTGTTCAAACTGCTGAGCACAGCGGCGCATCCGCAGTCCAAAGTGGGTGTTTACTAAAATTTTCACTCGCTTTTTGCTTGTGGTGCGATTGCGCGTCAATTACGGTGCCCTGGAGACTTTCCAGGGCACCTTTTTTTGCCGGATGCCCTGGACGAGTACCTTTGCAGAATTTTTGCAACTGGTTGATTTTGCGGCTGTTCCTAATCCGATTGAGCAGCTGCTTGAAGATTTTCAGGGAGCGGCTGATGGGTCTGCCGAAATGCGGATTTCTCGCATTGGTTTTTACGCTTTCCGCTGCGGTTGCCGTAGCGGAAACCAGCTTCCGGTGCAGCTTGGCGCCGATCGCTGGAGAAGCCTGGATCCCAGGGAAGATCACTGTGCGTTTTTCCGATGATTTCAGCTCGGCAAAAGTGACTGATGCCGCCTTTGGCGTATCGGTCGCCGCCAAGGTGACTAGACGCAGCGAAACGACATACGCGCTCAGCTGGTCGCTGCCAGGACTGGCCGTACTGACGGAATCGGGTCAAGCAGAGCCGCGGTTCAGGGCGGTTTTGAACACAGCCAATCTGAAGATGAGCATTCAAGGGCTCCGGTCCGGCGCCTCTGTCCAGCCGCCGCGCGGTTCGGGCCGCTGCACGCTGGAGCATACGGTATCGCATCTGGCCCAAAATGAGAGCGAATGGGAATTCCGCCAGCCCTGAGGGGCGCAATGACGGTGGCAGCTCTCAATCCGGGGGCTGTTCCCGGAATTCGGCAACGAGCCGCGGGGGCGCGGGAAGTGCAAGGTAAAGAAACGCTGAAGCCCCGGCACGCAAACGCACATAAACCCTGCGCTGATTTGCTGTCTTGGCCCTTGACCTGATAGCGCGCAAACAGCATGTATCTGCGCAGGAACGCAAACTTATTTCACAGGGGGCCCAAATGGCTTTTGAACTTCCCGATCTTCCTTATGCTCATGACGCTCTGGCTGCCAAAGGCATGTCGGCGGAAACCCTGGAATACCACCACGACCTGCACCACAAGGCCTATGTCGACAATGGCAACAAGCTGATTGCCGGAACCGAGTGGGAAGGCAAGTCGCTGGAAGAAATCATCACCGGCACCTATGACGCCGGTGCAGTTGCCCAGAACGGCATCTTCAACAACATCTCGCAGCTGTGGAACCACAACCAGTTCTGGGAGATGATGGGCCCGGGCGAGAGCAAGATGCCGGGTGAGCTGGAGAAGGCTCTGGTTGAGTCCTTCGGTTCGGTAGACGAGTTCAAATCGCAGTTCTCCGCCGCAGGCGCAGGCCAGTTCGGCTCTGGCTGGGCGTGGCTGGTCAAGAACGCAGACGGCTCGCTGGCGGTGACCAAGACCGAGAACGGCGTGAACCCGCTGTGCTTCAACCAGACTGCACTGCTGGGCTGCGATGTTTGGGAGCACTCCTACTATATCGACTTCCGCAACAAGCGTCCGGCGTATCTGACCAACTTCCTGGACAACCTGGTGAACTGGGAAAACGTCGCTTCGCGGATGTAATCTGCGTACAGATGATTGCCTGGAGCGCCCGGTCCTGCGACCGGGCGTTTCTTGTTTTAAAGAACCGCTGGCGCGTATAGCGCACAGGTGCGGGCGTCCGGAGGCAGAGATGACAGAAGCAGCCAAAGGCATCCTGGCAATGATAGCGGCCTGCGTCGTCTGGGGGCTGTCGGGGATCTATTACAAGGCACTGTCACATGTGCCGCCGGAGCAGGTGCTGTCGCACCGGGTGCTGTGGTCGTTTCTGTTCTTTGCAGGGGTTCTGCTGGCACAGGGCCGTATCGGTGCCCTGGGGGCTGCGCTGCAAAGCGGCCGTAATGCGTTGTTCCTGGTCTTTGCTACCGCGATGATTTCGCTCAATTGGTTTGTCTTCATTTCATCGGTGCAGACCGGCCACGCAACAGAGGCGAGCCTGGGGTATTACATCTTTCCGCTGCTGAGCGTTCTTTTGGGGCGCATTGTTTTTGGTGAACGGCTGACAGGGGCTCAGCTTCTGGCGGTGGGGTTAGCGGCAGTTGCGGTTGCAGTGCTGTCGTTCGGGCTGGGGGCCGCACCGCTCATTCCGCTGGTTCTGGGGGTGAGCTTTGCTTTGTATGGTGTTGCAAAGAAACAGCTTCCGCTGGGGCCGGTAGTGTCGGTAACGGCGGAGGTCCTGCTGATACTGCCGGTGGCGCTGGCGGTGATCTGGCTGACCGGCGGTGCGGGTTTTTTGAACGGCGCGGCGGATGCGGCGATGCTGGCGTTTTCCGGCATTCTGACCGGGCTGCCGCTGATCCTGTTCAGCTATGCGGCCAAGCGGGTGCGTCTGGGTACTGTGGGCGTGCTGCAGTATCTGAACCCGACCCTGCAGTTTCTGGTGGCCGTGATGGTCTTTGCCGAACCCTTCACCCCGTGGCACGGGGCAGCCTTTGCGCTGATCTGGAGCGCAGTGGCGGTGTTTTCGGTCTCGGCCCTGCGTCAGGAGCGGGCGTCGCGCAGGGCGGCGATGGCGGCAACCGGCGTGTCGGCCCAGATCAGGTAATCCGCCGTGTCCTGACCGGCAAACCCTTCGGCAACCAGATGGGACAGGAGGCCGCGCAGTTTGTCCCAGTAGCCCTCGGTGTTGAGGATCACGATCGGTTTCGCGTGCAGGCCAAGCTGGCGCCAGGTGAGGGCCTCGAACAGTTCATCCAGCGATCCGGCGCCGCCGGGCAGCACCACGACGGCATCGGCATTCCACAGCATGACTTTTTTGCGTTCATGCATGGTTTCGGTGACGATATAGGTCGTCAGGTCCGATTTGCCGACCTCGCGCCGTTCCAGGTGGCCGGGGATCACGCCAAAGGTTTCGGCTCCTGCGGCCTGGGCCGCGCGGGCAACTTCGCCCATCAGCCCGACATCACCTGCGCCATAGACCAGCCGCATACCGTTTTCAGCCAGTGCGCGGCCAAGCTCCTGCGCGGCCTGGGCATAGGCGGGACGCGCACCTGCGCGTGAGCCGCAGTAGACACAGACGGATTTGATGCTCATCGGCCAGCCTTTCCGTGGAATTTCAAGGTGAAACGCAATTGGTGTTTTGACCCGTGATAGCGGGATTGGTAGGTTTGCTCAACTAAGCGGAAGGCAACATTCCGCAAATGCCGAAGGGATCGAAATGGCGGAAACATCTGGAAGCGGGGGTCTGGGGGCCCTCACACTTGGCGGTATTGCCGGCGTTGCGGTAGTGCTGGGCGGCGTTGTGCTGTTCCAGCTGGGCGTGCTGGGCACCAGCCAGCCGGAGGGCGAGGCGGCCAATGGGCAGGCGGGCAGCCAAGCCGCGAATGACAGCGGCACCTTCACTGGAGACGGAGACGAGTCCGGTCAGCCGCTGCAGAACCGGGCCGTCCAGGACGCCGCAGAGGCGGCCCGGGAAACCGCAGAGGCGCCCCAGGAAGCCGCGGGAACAGAACAAGGCACCGGAGGTCCTGAGGCCAGCGAAGCCGAGGGAACTGCAGTGGCGGAAGCTTCGGAAACGCTTGAGCCGGCAGACGGCACTGTGGCGGGCAGCAGCACGCCAGAGCCGGAGGCCGCCAGCGCAGGCAGCGCGGCCAGTGGCGAAGAGGACAGCACGGCTGCGGCCGATGCGGAACAGCCGGCAGCAGCCGCAGCAGAACCGGCCCCGCAAGATGACGCGGCGGCCGCCGGGACCGGAGCTGCAGAGGAGCTTGCTCTGGCGGCGCCAGAAGAGGGCGCAGCAGCGGAAGCACCGGAACCGCCCGCCGCTGCCGAACCCAAAGAGGAGATCTTTGTCCTGGAGGCGCCGGAGCTTGATCTGGTGCGGGTTGACAATGAAGGTGCCGCAGTGATTGCCGGGCGCGCGCAGCAAGGGGTGCAGGTTTCTGTGCTGCTGGACGGCGAAGTGCTGGATCAGCTGGAGGTGCCTGCAGGCGGTGAATTTGTTTCGCTGACGACAATCGCCCCAAGCGCAGAGGCCCGGGTGGTTTCGCTGCTGGCTGAACATGGCGGGCAGCAAAGCGTTTCCGGTGCCTCCTTCATTCTGGCGCCCGTGACGCCGGTGGCCGCGGCGCCTGGCGGGGAAGGCGGCGGGGAACAGCGCACCGCAGATGCCGGGGCACAGGCCCCCGCACCGGAAGAAACGGTGCCTTCGGATGAGCAGGCAGCCGGGCTGGAAACGGCAGGCACTGAGAGTGCAGGGCAAGAGGTGGCAGCGGCAGGAGGCCAGCCGGACACCGCGCAAGACGGGGGCGCCGATGCAGCCGCAACCGCTGCTTCGGAACTTGGTGCGGGCGAAGACACTGCGGCGCTGACGCTTGCGACAGAGCCTCCGGCCCCGCAGCCGCAGGGCCAGGCCGTGGCCGTGCTGCGTGCGGACGAGGACGGTGTCGAAGTGGTGCAGCTTGCTGTTCCCGCGGATCCGGAACTGAGCGACGAAATCGCGCTGGATGCCATCAGCTACAACGGCACAGGCGGGGTTGAGCTGGCGGGGCGTGCCCGTCCGCAGTCGCGGGTGCGGGTCTATGTCGACAATCAGCCGGTTGCGGAACTTGATGCCGCAGACGACGGCCGCTGGAACGGGCGGCTGGAAGATGTGGCACCGGGTATTTACACCCTGCGCCTGGACGAGATCGAACCGGCCACTGGCGATGTCGTCAGCCGTCTGGAAACCCCGTTCAAACGCGAGGCACCAGAAGCGCTGCCGCAACCCGCAGGCGACCCTGTGCCGGATCAGCCTGCGCCGCTGGTGCGTGCGGTGACGGTGCAGAAGGGCGATACGCTCTGGGCCATATCGCAGCAGAAATACGGCAGCGGCTTTCTGTATGTGCGGGTGTTTGAGGCCAACCGCGGCGCAATCCGCGACCCGGATCTGATCTACCCGGGACAGGTCTTCACAATTCCGGAGTAATGCGGGCCGCCGCAAGAAAACGCGCCCTTGCGGCGCGTTTTTTACGCCTGACCCTCGCAATTTCGTGATCGGGTGCGTATTTCAATTGGTCTAGCCAGGACCAGCCATGACACAGACAGATCAGGCCGCAGCGCCGACCGAGCCATCCATTGCCGAAGATGAACGCCGCTCCGGCCTGCGCACGCTGCGCAAGGTGGGGCCGTATTTGTGGCCCCAGGGCAACCGCGCGGTGAAGATCCGCGTGGTGCTGGCGCTGGCGGTTCTTGTTCTGGCCAAGCTGATCGCGGTCTATACGCCGATGCTGTACAAGGGTGCGGTGGACAGCCTGGCGGGCGAAGGCGTGCCGCCGCTGGCGCTGGGGGCAGTCGGCCTCACCGTGGCGTACGGCGTGTCGCGGATCCTGACCACTGGATTTCAGCAGCTGCGCGATGCGGTCTTTGCCCCTGTCGGCCAGCGGGCCCTGCGCCGCCTGGCGCTGGAGACCTTTACCCATATTCACCGCCTGTCGATGCGCTATCACATCACCCGCAAGACCGGCGGCCTCAGCCGCATCATTGAGCGCGGGGTGAAGGGCGTCGAATTCCTGCTGAGGTTCATGCTGTTTTCCATCGGGCCGCTGATCCTGGAGCTGACGCTGGTTGCGGTGATCCTGACGGTCCTGTTCGACGCCTGGTATCTGCTGGTGGTGGCTGCCACCATCGGGCTCTATGTCTGGTTCACATTCGCCGTGACCGAATGGCGGGTGAAGCTGCGGCGGGAAATGAACCAGCAGGATACCGATGCCAATCAGAAAGCCATCGACAGCCTGCTGAATTATGAGACAGTGAAGTATTTTGTGGCCGAGGACCGCGAGGCCGCACGCTATGACGGCGCGATGCGGGGCTATGCGCAGGCGGCCTTGAAAACTGCCTATTCGCTGGCGGCGCTGAATTTCGGGCAAAGCGTGATCATCACTGCCGGTCTGATCGGGGTCATGGTTATGGCGGCGGTCGGGGTGGAGCAGGGCCATCTGACCGTCGGCGACTTTGTCATGGTCAACGCCTATATGATCCAGATCACCGTGCCATTGAACTTCCTCGGCACCGTCTACCGCGAAATCCGCCAGAGCCTGGTGGACATGGGCGAGATGTTCGACCTGCTGGAACAGCCCGCGGATGTAAGCGACCGGCCAGGCACCGGTCAGTTGCAGGTGAACGGCGGGCGGATCACGCTGGAGGATGTGCGGTTCTCCTATGATGCAGGCCGTGAGATCCTGAAAGGTGTCTCGCTGGAGGCGGAGCCGGGCCAGACCGTGGCGATTGTCGGCTCCACCGGGTCGGGAAAATCGACAATCGGGCGGCTGCTGTTCCGGTTCTATGATGTCACCGGGGGCGCGCTGAAGATTGACGGGCAGGATGTGCGTGAGGTGACGCAGCAAAGCCTGCATCAGGCCATTGGCGTGGTGCCGCAGGATACCGTTCTGTTCAACGACACCATCCGCTATAACATCGCCTATGGCCGCGACGGGGCCACCCAGGATGAGGTGGAGCAGGCCGCGCGCGACGCGCAGATCCACGATTTCATCATGGCGCTGCCCGAAGGCTATGACACCCAGGTAGGGGAGCGGGGGCTGAAGCTGTCCGGCGGTGAAAAGCAGCGGGTCGGGATTGCCCGGACGCTGCTCAAGAACCCGCCGGTGCTGCTGCTGGACGAGGCAACTTCGGCGCTTGATACTGACACCGAGCAGGAGATCAAGGAAGCGCTGGCCCGGGCCGGGCAGGGGCGTACGGTGATCACGATCGCGCACCGGCTGTCGACCATTGCCGAAGCAGACCGGATCGTTGTGCTGGAGAAAGGCGAAATCGCCGAAACCGGCACCCATGAGGATCTGCTGGCGAAGGACGGCCGCTATGCCCGGCTGTGGCAGCGCCAGCAAGCGGATCAGGACGCTGCCTGAGGCTGCAAGGACCAGACCCGGTCGAACTGAAAAGAAAAGGCCGGTTCTTTGAACCGGCCTTTGCCCTTGTTTCTGTGCTGGGAGATTAGAAGTCCTCCCATCCTCCGTTTGCCGCCTTGGCAGGCATTGGCACCGCAGTGCCAAAGTCCATTTCTTCACCGTGCGCGCTGGGCGTTTTCGGCGCCGGGGCCGCAGCGGGCCTTTTGGCGGCCGCTGCCACAGTACCGGAGATTTTGAACTGTCCGATCAGCTCCGCCAGCTTGCTGGCGTCGGTGTGCAGCATGTGGCCGGCAGTGGTGGCCTCTTCGACCATCGCGGCGTTTTGCTGGGTGACCTGGTCCAGCTGGCCGACGCCAGTGTTGATCTCGCTCAGGCCGGTTGACTGTTCCGCAGCGCCTTCAGCGATGTTGGAGACAAGTTCCGAGATCGTGTTGACACGGCTGACAATACTGGTCAGCGCATCACCGGTTTCTCCAACAAGATCAACGCCCTGTTTCACATGTTTGGAGCTGTCCCCGATCAGCGACTTGATCTCGGTGGCGGCATCCGCGGAACGCTGCGCAAGGGCGCGCACTTCGGAGGCAACCACTGCAAAGCCTTTGCCTGCCTCGCCGGCCCGGGCCGCTTCGACACCTGCGTTGAGGGCCAGCAGGTTGGTTTGAAAGGCGATGTCGTCAATGACTGAGATGATCTGGGAGATCTTGGTCGAGGATTGCTCGATCTCGGTCATCGCAGCAACGGCGCTTTTGACCACTTCGCCGCTGGCCTCTGCCTCCTGGCGGGCTTCCTTCATCGTCTGCTCAACTCCGCGTGCGCCGTCTGCCGAGGATTTGACCGATGCAGTCAGCTCTTCCAGGGCTGCGGCGGTTTCCTCCAGAGTGGCGGCCTGGCTTTCCGTGCGGTTGGACAGGTCGTCGGAGGCGGTGCTGATCTCAGTTGCACCGCTGTGAATGCTGCTGGTGGCCGCGATCACCTGTTCAATGGTGTCGCGCAAAGTTTCGACAGTGCCGTTGAAGCTTTGGCGCAGCTGTTCATATTCCTCCGGGAAAGCCTCGTTGATGGCGCAATCGAGATCGCGGCTGGAGAGGCGGGCCAGATGGTCGTCAAGCTTGCCGACGACAGCGCCGCGGTCGGCGATGCGGCTGGCTTCGATATTGGCAAGCTTTTCATCCGCTTCCGCCAGCGCGGCCCGGGTTTTTTCCATTGCCCGGCTAAGTTTGCCGACTTCGGTTTTTGACTCAAGAAAGGCTGGCTGGAAATCGAATTCCTTGCGGGCGAGACGGTCCAGGTCTGCCTGCAGGGCGCCGAATTGTTTCGTAAAGGCGGTGATCAGGCGCAGCCCGATGGTGCCGCTGATGATCAGCGACAGCGCAACCGCCGCCATGGTTACGATGAGCGCCTGGCGTGCGCTACTGGCTTCCTCGGTGGTGAAAGCCATCATTGCGCCTGTCACGGTGTTCTCGACGCCCCGCAAAGAGCTTACCCAGCTGGTGGCGCGGTTGAACCAGTCGCGGGAACTGTAATCCGGAGCCGTGGCACCCGGGCCTGCCTCCAGGACCTGGGTGCGGATACCTGGCAGGCCGGCGGGTTCAAGGCCTGCGCGGATGTCCAGCGCGGGCAGTATCTGGCCAAAGGCCAATCCTGCGATGTCCAGCAGCTTGGTTTCAACAGCACCTGTGCTGGTGAACCAGCGGTAGAGGTCCAAGTTGAAGCTTCCCAGGCCAAAACCCCCGGCCCCTGCAGCCCGTTGCTGCCCCGCGGCCTCCTTGGCATAGGCAAGGTTGACAAGACCGGTGCTGAGCTGGGCCAGTTCGGCGTTCTTCTGATGCAGAAGCTGCACGCTGGTGCTGTCAAGGATATCGGCGATCATGCCCGAATAGCGTGATCCCATTTGCGCCGGGCTAAGCCCTTGGGCGCTGACCGTTTCACGCAGGGCGGACAGCTGATCCAGGTTTGTCAGAGCCTGTGCCGCCGTGTGCGGGACGTCCTGAATGGCTTGGTCAACTTGACTGCGCGTCGCGCTCAGATCAGCAGTGCCGGACTCCCCTTTGGATGACAGAAACACGGCGGACAATCCGCGTTCTACCTGCAGGTAGTGGACCACATTCATAAGAGCCACTGACTCGCGGGTCTGGATTTGCGACTGTTTTGCATTTTGGTAGTTCTCAAAATCCACCGAGGCCTTGAAACCGCCTATGGCGGCCAGTGCGATGAAGGGAACTGCGATCAGCGCCAGGATCTGCGAACGTAAAGACATCTATCTTTCCCTAACCAAAGAAACACGATTTGCGGGAATTACCCATTCTCGGTGGTTCAATGCCATGGAGGAGATAACATATAGTGAACTTCGAAAGTGTCTTAGAGTTGTGTTTTAAATAGATGTTTTATTCTTGGCTGTCCAAATGCGGCAATTCCGGGCTGGAATTGACGCAAATGGCAGTGTTTCAAATTCATGCAATTAGGAGAACTGTATTGCGGCCCTTTCGGCTGATCAAGAATTGCACACTTAAATCAACAAGTTAGCGCGTTGCTGTGCGAGGTTCCGTTGCTGGGCGAACGCAAATAATAAAAAATCTATGGTATTGCACACTCGTCGAACAAACCCGCAAAAAATCCCTTTGGGAAAGCTCCGCAAAACTGTGAACTGCCGGGCCGCGCGCTCCCTGGCCCGGCCGGGCTGCGGCAGGCTGCCCCTGGGAGGGAGCGGGCTTAACCGCTGCTGCCAGCCAGGGCTGTCAGCGCCCTTACAATGCGGTCATAATCATTTCCCAGATGGTGGCCGCCGTCGAAGGCCATCTTTTGCGGTGCCGGAAGCCGGGAGACAGGGCAGGCGCTGACCGTCTCCTTGCGGCCGTACAGGCACAGAACCCGGCTTGGTGGCAGGCTTGCAGAAAGGGTGTTAATGGCCGGTGCGACCTCTGCCGATCCGGTGGGCCTGCCCAGCCAGCCGCCGGCAACGATTTCAAAACCGGTGAGGGTTTCCGGTGCAATCAGCCCCACAGCTGCAAGGCGCGAGCGCAACCCGGGCGGCAGTTCTGGGACGGCAAAGGGCAGCGTGTTGGCCCCAAGTGAAAATCCCAGCAGCAGGACACGGCTGGCGCCGAATTTCTGGCGGAAATGCATGTCGATGCGGGTCAGGTCGGCGGCGATCTGCCGGGGACGTTTTTCGCGCCACATGTAGCGCAGACTGGAAATTCCCACGACAGGGATGCCGCGGGCTGCCAGCCTGTCCGCGATCTGTTCATCGAAATTCGCCCAGCCGCCGTCGCCAGACAGAAAAATCGCATAGGTGCCGCCCGCCGTCACTGCATCGCCGTGGTGGATGGTGAGCGGCAGATCTGCCAGGCTGCTGTCCTTGGCGGCAGTTTCAACATCAAAGGCGTGATCGGTGCCCGCCAGACGCAGATAGCTTTGGTAAAAAGCGCGGCGCGGGCTGGTGTCGGGACCCGGCGCCACCACCGCGGCACCCGTGGCAAAGGATGTGCGGCCCGGGGAGGCGAGGTCCAGCCAGCGCAGCGGGGCCTTGCCTTTCCGGGCTGTTGCCAGTGCCGCGCCGCCGCAGGGGGAGGTATCGGTGAAACCGGATGTGACCAGTCCCTTGAACCGGTCCGGAGCTGCATCTGCTGCTGCCAGGGCAATGTCCGCGCCAGTGCCGAAACCCGTCAGAACTGGCGTGCGGGCCAGTGCCCCCTGCTGATCCTGAATACGGCGCGCAAGCCTGGCCAGCAGGGCGGAAGTTGCGGAGCAATCGCCGCCGGTCCGGGCCAGCAGCGCGGGATCGTCAACGCCAATGACCAAAGTGTGCATCTCGGATAGCCGCTGCGCACGCGCCGCCAGGTCGCTGCCCCAGCCCTCAGCGCCGGTAAGAACCAGTGCCGTGGACCGCGCTTCCTTGCCTTGCGGAAGACTATTGCGAGGGGATCGGCCCTGGTGCCCGGATCTGGCGGGTGAAGGGCGAAATAGGCGACCGCAGCGAGCAGCACCAGCCCCGCGGTTCCGGCAAGCGTCTTTGCTGGGGAGCTGGGTCGCGGCATGTGCTGTTTTCCTTCCCGGCAGTAAGATCGACGATCACCGGGTATCAGAACTTCCCTGCCGAAGCGTGAAGGGTGCCTGCAGGGCGCAGCACCTTGCCAGCCTTGGTTGGGAAACCATTGCACGCTTTCCCCGTTGACCAGCTCCCGGTGCGCAATAAAGTACGCCTGATCCGGGACCTGCGGCATGGCGCCGCGCGGCCTGGCCAAAAGGACAAACTGATGAAGAAACTTCTGCCCGCTCTTTCCGCTGCCGCTTTGCTGGCCTTCCAGGCGCCCGCTTTTGCCGAGGACCTGGAGTTCCTGCTTTTCAATGACAGCAGCGCCGAACTGGTTGAATTTAATGTATCGCCCGCGTCTTCGGACGATTGGGAGGAAAACCTGCTGGACGGAGGTTATCTGGCACCCGGCTATGAGATCGGTGTGCTGATCGCCGATGGGTCAACCACCTGCGTCTATGACATCCGTGGCGGTTTTGCCGACGGGTCCGAGGCTGAGGACTATGGCCTCGATCTGTGTGAGCTGGGTGAATACACTTTTACCGATTGATCCCAGCCAGTGGGCGGCCGGGCCTGCCCCTGAAAGTAAAAAGCCCCGCGGCAGCGGGGCTTTTTCTTTGTCCGGTTACTCTGCTGCGCGCAGGCGGCCGCGCGGGGCCGGGGGCTGCGGTTCGTCCTCTTCACATTCACTTGTCTCCGGGGCTGGCTCTTCAACCCACTGGATTTCGGTGGTGGGAAGCTGGCGGGCCTTCTTGAACAGCTTTGAGTCCTGCGCGATGCGGCTGGAGCGGCCGCGGGTGATCCGCGACAGCGCCCGCCCCAGGGCCCGCATGTAGGTGGAGAACCAGACCCGGATTGCCAGCAGCGACGGTGTCAGCACCAGCGTCAGAATGGTGGCGATGCCCAGGCCGAAGACCACGGCGGTGGCCAGCTGTTTCCACCACAGCGCAGTGGGGCTGTCGATAGAATAGCCGCCGTTGATGAAGTCCAGGCTGACGCCGAACATCATCGGGGTGAGACCCGCCATCGTGGTGATGGTGGTCAAGAGCACTGGACGGATGCGGGCCTCTGCGGTGCGGATGATCGCCTCGATCCGGGGCATCTTCTGGCTGAATTCCTGATAGGTGTCGATCAGCACGATGTTGTTGTTCACCACGATCCCCGCCAGCGCCACGATGCCGGTGCCGGTCATGATGATCGAAAACGGCTGGTTCATGACCAGCATGCCGATCAGCACACCGGTGGTGGAGAGCACCACCGCCAAGAGCACCAGCACTGAGTTGTAGAAGCTGTTGAACTGGGCCAGCAGGATCACGAACATCAGCGCCAGCGCGCCGGCAAAGGCCTTGGACAGGAAGGCGCCGGATTCCGCCTGCTCCTCCTGGTCGCCGGTCCATTCCCAGCTGATGCTGCGCGGCAGCGGGTTGGTGTCCAGCCATTCGGTGATCAACATGATCCGTTCGTTCGGGTTCACCGGAACAATTTTGGCGCCCTCGCTGATCGCCGCCTGCACGGCTTCAAAGCTTTCGGCGCCGGTCAGCTGCACCAGCTCCAGCGTGCTGCCGTTGGGGGCGGTAAGGGTGTCACCCGATGCGGCAGTGCCCTCTGGCAGTTCCTTGAGCAGGGCCAGCCGGGTCATTTCGCCGGTGTCCGGATCTTCTGCCTCGACCTTGCTGAGGCCGGCTGTCACATCCGCCTTGACGTCATAATACCGCTCCTGGCCGATGCGGTTGATCTGGGCCAGTTTCGGAACCGGCTGGCGGGTGATGAAGTTTGACAGCGGCACCAGCCCGTCGGCGGTGCGGACCTTGAGGCTGTCGAGTGTCGACAGCACCCGGTCCTGTTCCGGCAGCCGGACGCGGATGTCGATTTCCTCGTCGGAGCTGTCGACTCGCATGGTGTCCAGCAGGATACCGCGCGTGACAAGCTGCACCATGGCGCCCACGGTGGCCACATCGGCGCCGTAGCGGCCGGCCTTCTCGACATCCACGTCGATCTGCCAGTCGATGCCGGGCAGGGGCAGGCTGTCCTCGATCAGGATCAGGCCGGGGGTGGATTCGAAATGCGCCCGTGCGGCCAGGGTGGCGGCGGTCAGATCCTCCCAGCCGTCGCCGCGCAGACGCAGGTGCACCGGTTTGCCGGTGGCAGGGCCTTGCGCCAGGGCGCGGACTTCGACCTCGAAGCCGGGCAGCTTGGCCAGTTCGGCGTTGAGCTCGTCCAGTACGGTGTTGCCGCCGTATTCCTCGGCGATGATTTCCTTTTCAACACCCAGGTATTCGGTCAGCAGCCCGCCGAACCAGCCATCCAGCGGCTCGCTTTGGGTCGGGCGGTCTTCCCAGGGGATGATCTCGAACTGGACCTGGCCGATGGTGTCCGGCGGCAGCTGCGCGCCGGAGCTGTCGGTGTTGAGGCCGCCGTCGCCGGCAAAGGAGAACACGTTGATCACCGCGTGGTGCTGCATGATAATGTTTTCGGCGGCGCGGACCATCCCGTCCTTTTCATGCAGCGAGATGTTGCCGCGGGCGCGGACATAGGCCGAGGCCTGCTCCGGTTCCGAATCCACGAAGAATTCAACGCCGCGGTTGTTCTCGCCATAAGCGGTAAACACGGAAGAGATTGCAAACACGACGGCGACGATGGTGACCACCGGCATGATCGGGTTGCCGGCAATGAACTTGATCACATGGCCAAACGGCGTGTGGCGGTAACCGGGCGCGGCCTCTGTCTGCTCGCGCTCGATCTTCACCGCGCTGAGGGTGATGGAGGCGGCAAAGGCCGACAGGGTAAAGACCAGCCCGCCGAACAGCACGCCGCCCAGGCCCGCGCCTGCGCCCAGCAGATAGGCCGGGTTCAGCATCTGCATGGCGCCTGCGAACATGCCCCACATCGGCAGCGGCACCAAAGCCGCGCGCAGCCACCAGGGCGCGATCATGCGCAGGGCGCGGGAAGCGCCCTCAAACGTACGGCTGATGCGGCCGGTGACGCCGCCCATGACCGGCAGGTAGATCAATGCCACCACCAGCGATGCGGACAGCACGAAGATCATGGTGACCGGCAGCATGCCCATGAACTCACCCGGGACACCGGGCCAGAACAGCAGCGGCAGGAAGGCGCAGAGCGTGGTGGCGGTGGAGGAGACCACCGGCCAGAACATCCGCTGGGCCGCCTCGACATAGGCGTGCATCGGGCCTGAGCCTTCCTTGATGCGCTTGTCGGCGTATTCCACGATCACGATGGCGCCGTCGACCAGCATGCCGACGGCGAGGATCAGGCCGAACATTACCATGTTGGAAATGGTGACACCCATCAGCGCGAGGAAGGCAAAGCACAAGAGGAAAGAGGTGGGGATCGCAAAGCCCACCAGCAGGGCAGCACGGCTGCCAAGCGCGGAGAGCACGACGATCATCACCAGTGCCACTGCGGTCAGAACCGAGCCCTCAAGCTGGCTCACCATCGAGCCGACAACGCGGCTTTGGTCGTTGGAGGTGCCAACCTCGACCGCCGCCTGCAATTCCGGCGGCCATTTGGCCTTGGAGGCCTGGATGGTCTCCTTCACCAGGTTGACGGTGTCGATCAGGTTGTAGCCCTTGCGCTTCACCACCTGCAGCGCCACCGTGTCCTCGCCGTTGAAGCGGGCGGTGCCTTCGCGGTCTTCAAAGGTGAAGTTGATCTGCGCAAGCTCGCCCAGAGTGACCACGCGGTCGCCATTGGTTTTGACCGGCAGCCGGTAGATGTCCTGCACATCGTCAAAGGAGGAGGGGATCTTGACCGAGAAGGCGCCCTGGCTGCTTTCCACTTCGCCCGCGGCAATCAGCTGGTTGTTGTTCTGCACAACATTGATCAGCTCAAGGGCGGTGACGTTATAGGCTTCCAGCCGCAGCGGGTCGATCAGCACCTCGACCATCTCGTCGCGGTTGCCTGCAATGCCTGCCTCCAGCACCGCATCCAGCGCTTCAAGGTCGTCCTGCAAGTCCTTGGCAATACGCGCCATCGTACGTTCCGGTACCGCACCGGTCAGGTTGACGATGACGATCGGGAATTCGGAGAAGTTGATTTCGGTGATCGAGTATTTTTCAGCGCCGTCGGGGAATTCCGCCTCGGCTTTGTCCATCGCGTCGCGCACGTCGGCCATGATCGCGGTCTTGTTCCAGCCGAACTCAAACTCCAGCGCCACCCCGGCATAGCCTTCGGCGGCGGTGGAGGTCATCTTGTCGAGCCCGTCGAGGTCGGCAAGCTCGGTCTCCATCACCTTGACCATCAGGGATTCGGCATCCTCGGCAGAGATGCCGGGGAAGGGGACCGAGATGAACAGGGCTGGGATTTCGATGTCCGGCTCGCCCTCTTTGGGCAGCATGGAATAAGCAAACCCGCCGACCAGAAGCGAGATTGCGATGAAGGCGAGGACCATCCGGGCGCGGCCGGCGGCCCAATCGACGATGCCAATCACTGTTCATTCTCCCGGTAGGTGGCCGCCACGGCGACGCCTTCGGTGACAAAATCCTGGCCCACCACGATCACATCCGCGGTTTCGGGCAGGCCGCCCAGCCAGACGCCGTCGGCCTCATCCCTGAGCAGCTGCACGGGGTAGAATACCACGGTGCTGTCCGATCCGACAACGCGCACGCCCAGCTGGCCCTCGTTGTTCAGGGTCAGCGCCGACTGCGGCACCTTATGGGCCAGCCGCCCGGCAGAGGAGATCGCGATGTCGGCGGTCTGGCCGTCGCGGATGCTGAGGTCCGGGTTGGGCACGGTGATCTCGACCTCGAACGTGCGGGTGTTGGGATCCGCGGAGCGGCTGAGGAAGGTGACCTTGCCCTGCACCCGCTGGCCGGTGGCCAGTTCGGCGCCTGCATCGGCGCCCAGTTCCACTTTGTTCACTTCCGCCTCGGGCACAAAGCCGACGAGCTTGATGGTATCTAGCTGAATCACGGTGCCGCAGAGGCTGCCGGGCTGCAGCAGGCTGCCCAGTTCTGCGGTATCGCTTTCCAGCAGCCCGTCGAACGGCGCGGTGATCCGCAAATGGGCAATCTCGCGTTCTGCCGATGCAACAGATGCCAAGGCAGAGCGTTCTGCGGCCTCGGCGGCGGCCAGCCGGGTTTCGGATGCATATCCGCCCTCGGACAGTTTCGATGCGGCGGTGAGGTTGATCTTGGCCTCTTTCAGCTGGGCTTGCGCCTGCAGCAGCATGGCGGGACGGGTGCCCGGGTCCAGCTCGCACAGCAGGTCGCCCTTCTTGACGTGGGCGCCCTTGCGCAGCGGTTCCGAGGTCACGGTGGAGGTCGTTTCGGCCCGCACCTCAACCTGGCGGATCGCCTGGGTCTGGCCGCGCAGGATCACCGCGCTGCCGATGGTGCGCGCCTTGCTGTGCAGCGCCACCACGCCAACACGGGTGTCCTCGGCTTGGGCGAGTTCCTGGGATACGGCAGGTTCCGCGCCGGTCTCAGCCGCCGCGGCAGCATCCTCTCCCCGGGCAAAGGCCATCAGATCGTCGCGCTCAATCACCACCAGATAGAGGGCGGTCATCACCGCTGCGGCGGTCAGTACCGGTACGATACGCATGGTTGGGCCTTTCCTGTTTCCTGTCTGTCCCCTTGGGGTGAAGCCCGGGCGCTGGCCTGGCGCTGTCACGGAGGGACTCGCGCGTATGTGATAGGCCTGATATAGGAGATGTCCATTCTAAACTAAGTGGTTTAGTTCACATTTCTTGCTTTTCTTGCAGGAATGCAGAAGTTTCTGGTGCAAACGGGCCACTTGGCTTGGCCTTTGAGGCGGGGTAAGAGGGGCGCAACGCATTCAATACCGGTGCGGGCAGCAGCCCGGGCCGCGCATCGCAGGGGCTTTTCATGAGCGATACCGACAGTTTCATCGACGAAGTGACCGAAGAGGTCCGCCGTGACCGGCTTTTCCTGATGCTGAAGCGCTATGGCTGGATTGGCGGTGCAGCGGTCGCGCTGATTGTCGGCGGCGCGGCGTTCCGGGAATACTCCAAAGCGCAGGACCAAGCCGCGGCTGAGGCGCTGGGGGACGGTATCACCGCTGCATTGGAGATCGAAGGCAGCGCGGCGCAGGCGGAAGCGCTGGCGGCAGTTTCTGCGGACAGCGCTGGCGGCGCTGCCATTCTCGGGATGCTGGAAGCAGGCGCGCTGGCCGATGCCGGCAAGCAGGCTGAAGCCGTCGCGCAGCTGGAGGCCGTCGCCGTGGATGGCAGCCTGCCGCTGATCTACCGGCATATTGCCAGTTTCAAGGCGCTGGCGCTCCAGGCCGGCAGCCTGAGCGTTGCAGAACGCCGCCTGCAATATGAAGCGCTGGCGCAGCCGGGAGCACCGCTGGCGCTGCTGGCCTCGGAACAGCTGGCGCTGCTGGAGATCGAAGAGGGCAACAGCGAGGCGGCAATTGCCCGTCTTCAGAGCATTGCGGCGGATGCAGCGGCGAGTGGAGACTTGAAAGACCGCGCAACTCAGGTGATTGTGGCGCTTGGCGGCTCGATTGAGGATACCGCCGCGCCTGAGGGGTAAGGCGCTCCGCAGATGGGAACTTGCGGAAAAAAGAACGGCACACAGGGCAGGGCAATGACAAAAATCAGCACTTTCACCCGGGCACGGGCGCTTCTTTGCACAACCGCGGCTGCAGCCGTTTTGGCGGCCTGTGCAGAAGAAGAGATCATCTTGCGCGGAGAGCGCGAAGATATCCGGCCGGAGACAGCCGTGGAGGTGGTGAACCAGTCCCGCGCAATTTCGCTGCCGAAACAGGCTGCCAATCCCGAATGGGCCCAGGGGCACGGCGCCGAGGCCGGGCGCACGGCGCATCCCGCGCTGTCAGCTGCGCCGCAGCTTGCCTGGTCCACCGCCATCGGCGAAGGCGACGGGCGCCGCAAGCGCATTACCGCCACGCCGGTAGTCGGCGCCGGGCGCGTCTACACGCTGGACAGTGATGCCAAGGTGTCGGCGGTGTCGCCGCAGGGGCAACTGCTGTGGCAGAGCGAGCTGATCCCCGCAGAGGATGAGGAAGGCCAGGCGACCGGCGGCGGCTTGGCTTATGACGACGGTATTCTTTATGTCTCATCCGGTTTTGGCGTTCTGACTGCCTTGAATGCGGCAGACGGCAGCCTGGTCTGGCGCCAGGAACTTGATGCCACCGGCTCCGGCCAGCCGCGGGTCAGCGGCGGGCTGGTCTATCTGGTGGCCGGTGACGATACCGGCTGGGCGGTGAATGCAAAGGACGGGCGGATTGCCTGGCAGATCGAGGCTTCGCCCTCTGCTTCCAATATCCTGGGCGCACCTGCGCCGGTGGTGACCAATGACCTTGCGATCTTTGCCTTCGGATCCGGCGACCTGATCGCCACCTTCCGCCGCGGCGGCCTGCGCCGCTGGAGTGCGTCAGTCTCAGGCCAGCGCACCGGACAGACCCTGTCACGGATCAGCGATGTTACCGGTGCGCCGGTGGTTTCAGGCAAGCGGATCTATGCGGGCAACAATTCCGGCCGCACAGTGGCTTTTGATCTGGACACGGGCGAACGTCTTTGGACAGCGCGCGAAGGGGCCTCCGGCACAGCCTGGCCCGCTGGCGGCAGCCTGTTTCAGGTGAGCGATCTGAACCAGCTTCTGCGCCTGGACGCAGACAATGGCGAGGTCATCTGGGCGGTGGACCTGCCGGGCTACTTGAAGGACAAGCCGGGCAAGCGCGGCCAGATCCACGTGCATTACGGCCCGGTTCTGGCAGGCGGCCAGATCCTGCTGGCCTCCAATGACGGGGTGCTGCGGTTCTTTAATCCACAGGATGGCAGCCTGTCCCGCAGCATTGAGGTGCCCGGCGGTGCCACGACGGCACCGGTTGTTGCAGGGCGCACGCTCTACGTGGTTTCCTCCAAAGGCGACTTGCTGGCATACCGCTGAGCACTGGCGGTTGCCGTACAGATACGCTATGTGCCGCACCTTGAGTCGCAGAAAGTTGGTCTGATGTCCTTTACCCTCGCCATCGTGGGCCGTCCCAATGTGGGCAAGTCCACCCTGTTCAACCGCCTTGTGGGCAAGAAGCTGGCCCTGGTCGACGACCAGCCGGGCGTCACGCGCGACCTGCGCGAGGGCGCGGCGCGGCTCGGCGATCTGCGGTTCACGGTGATTGACACCGCGGGCCTGGAGGACGCCACCGACAACTCGCTTGAGGGCCGCATGCGCCGCCTGACAGAGCGGGCGGTGGATGTGGCTGATATCTGCCTGTTCATGATCGACGCCCGCACCGGCGTCACCCCGACCGACGAGATCTTCGCCGATATCCTGCGCCGCAAGTCCGCGCATGTGATCCTGGCCGCCAACAAGGCCGAGGGCAACGCCGCCGAGGCCGGCGTTCTGGAAGCCTACGGCCTGGGCCTGGGCGAGCCGCTGCGTCTGTCCGGCGAACACGGCGAGGGGATGCCGGACCTTTACGGCATCCTGCAGCCGCTGGCGGAAAAATTCGAAGCCGCGGCCGAAGAGCATGCGCCTGCCACGGACGTTGAGGTCTATGAAGAGATCGGTGAGGACGAGGAAGAGATCATTCCGGTCCCGACCGACGCAAAACCCTTGCAGGTTGCTGTTGTCGGCCGCCCGAATGCGGGCAAGTCGACGCTGATCAACAAGATCCTGGGTGAGGACCGGCTGCTGACCGGGCCCGAGGCCGGGATCACCCGCGATGCGATCTCCTTGAAGATCAACTGGAAAGACACGCCGATGCGGGTGTTCGACACCGCCGGCATGCGCAAGAAGGCAAAGGTGCAGGAGAAGCTGGAAAAGCTTTCTGTCTCCGATGGCCTGCGTGCGGTGAAATTTGCCGAGGTCGTGGTAGTGCTGCTGGACGCCAGCATCCCGTTCGAACAGCAGGACCTGCGGATTGCCGACCTGGCCGAGCGCGAGGGGCGCGCGGTTGTGGTGGCGGTCAACAAATGGGACGCCGAAGAGCACAAGCAGGAAAAACTGCGCGACCTCAAGGAGGCCTTTGGACGCCTGCTTCCGCAGCTGCGCGGCGCGCCTCTGGTCACGGTTTCGGCCAAGACCGGCAAGGGGCTGGACCGGCTGCACGAGGCGATCATGCGTGCCTATGGAACCTGGAACCGGCGCGTCCCCACCGCGGCGCTGAACCGCTGGCTTGTTGGCATGCTGGAGCAGCACCCGCCGCCGGCCCCCCAGGGCAAGCGGATCAAGCTTCGCTACATGACTCAGGCTAAAAGCCGCCCGCCGGGATTTGTGGTGATGTGCTCGCACCCCGACAAACTGCCGGAAAGCTATACCCGCTATCTGGTCAATGGCCTGCGCGAGGATTTCGACATGCCCGGTACCCCGATCCGCCTTTACATGCGCGGGCAGGGCGACAAGAACCCGTACAAGGGCAAACGGCCCAAGAACGCAGGCGCGCTGGAAAAGCACCTGAAGAAGCGCGGCAGCTGACGCAGCGGCGGGATCTCCCGCCCGGCCGCGCGGCATTCAAAGAATACCTTGGCCCGTTGGGCCCCGCGCCGCCCCGAAGGGCGGCGTTTTGCGTTGCGCGGTGTTTCGCCGTTATCCGCCTTTGCAGCATGGTTGTATTTCCTTCCAGCGGCCGGGATATTATCGTTAGGGTTGAAGCGTTTGTTGCACGGTAGCCTTGTCTTTGCGCGGGGCGGGATTATCTGGATTTTTACCTTGGATGGGCTGGGCATTTTGCACAGCTGTCACGCAAAGATTTTATGGATGGTTTCATGGATCTGAGGGCACATACGCGTAAGTACACAGTAAAGGACAACCGGCTGGCATCGCTCAGCTATTTTGGAACATTTGCGGTTTACTTTTTGTCTCTGTGGCTCGCCATCACCTATGCGGACCGCTGGTATGTGATGCTGCCCGCGGGCATTGTGTTCGCCTTTGCTGCGGTGCGCCTTTACGTGCTGCAGCATGACACAGGCCATCACTCGCTGTTCGAAACCCGTCTGCAGAACGAGATCGCCGGCCATGTGCTGTCGCCCTTCACCTTTGCACCGTTTGAGGTGATGAAGCAGAACCACAACCTGCATCATTCCAACATTGGCAACCTGGAGCACCGCGAGACCGGCGAGATCCACACCATGACGCTGCGGGAATGGAAGGCGGCCGGTTTCTGGGAGCGGCTGGGCTACCGGTTATACCGCAACCCGTTTGTGCTGGTGCCGCTGGGCTCCGCCTTTACCTATTTCATCCGCTACCGCTGGCCCAAGAACACCACTCGGTTCGGCGCCGCGGGCGTGATCCTGCACAATGTGGTGATCGTGGCGATGCTGGGGCTGCTCTATTGGGCGGCGGGATTGACAGGCATCTGGGTCTGGCTGGCGTTTTCCTTCCTCGGCGGAATGATCGGCGTGTTTCTGGTCTATTTGCAGCATAATTTCGAGGATACCTACTGGGACCGCCGCCCGGATCTGAATCCGCAAGTGGCGGCGTTGCAAGGATCCTCCTGCCTGGACTTTGGCTGGTTCTTCGACATGGCAGTGGCCAATATCACCCTGCATGACATCCATCATTATAATGCGCGGATCCCGTCCTACCGGCTGCGCCAGTGCCATTACAGCCTGCCGCCGGAACTGGGGCTGAGACGGATCAAGTTCCCCGAAGCCGTGCGGGCGCTGACGCTTAAGCTTTGGGATGAAGAGAAAAAATGCCTGGTGCCCTTTCCCGCCTAGTAATTGGCTGACATGATCCTGCAACGCGCGGCAAGGACAAGAACACTGAAGGGGAGAAAGACGGCATGGCAACCATTCTTAAATTGAAGGGTGTCGGTCCGGCGCTGGCCAAGCTGCTGAAAGCGCACGGAATTCAAACCGTGGCGGAATTGGCTGCAAAGGATGAGCAGCAGCTGCGCAATATTCCGGGCGTTGGGGAAAGCCGAGCAGCCAGGCTTCTGGGCGCAGCAAGGGAAGCCGTGCCTGCCGAAACCAGCGGCAAATCCGCTGCAGCTGCCCTCAACGGGCTGATAGCGCCGGAACAGGCTGCAAGCCAGGCGGCAGAAGCGGAAGAAGACAGCCCCGGCAGCCAGTGGAGCGCCAAGCTGGAGGCCGCGGAAGCCGCCCGCCAGGCCGCGGAGGACAAGGCGGCCAAGGCCCAGGCCAAGGCGCGCAAGGCCAAACGCAAGGCAGCCCAGCTGGCGGAAGAATTCGCAGAGGCCAAAATCAAAGCCAAGCAGAAGGCCAAGAAGGTCAAAGCCAAGGCCAGAAAGGCCATCGAAAGGGAAAAAGCCAAGGCGCAGGCCATTTTGGATGGACAGGTTCCGGGAAAGAAAAAGAAAAAGTCGAAGAAATAGCTTCAACCTTTTGCTTCAAAAAGAAAACCGGCGCCAATGGCGCCGGTCTTTGTTTCCCTGGTGCAGTTCAGATCAGACCAGCTGACCCTCGGCAGTCAGGGTTAGCTTGCCGCCCAGGTAAGGCGCCAGGGCTTCGGGCAGCTGGACCGAACCATCCGCCTGCTGGCCGTTCTCCAGCACCGCGATCAGGCAGCGGCCCACCGCCAGGCCGGAGCCGTTCAGCGTATGCACGAACTGCGGCTTGCCGCCATCGGCCGGCTTGAAACGCGCGTTCATCCGGCGGGCCTGGAAGTCGCCGCAGACCGAAACCGAGGAGATCTCGCGGTAGGTCTTCTGGCCGGGGACCCAAACCTCGATGTCGTGGGTCTTGCGGGCGCCAAAGCCCATGTCGCCGGTGCACAGAACAATGGTGCGGTAGGGCAGACCCAGGCGCTCCAGAATGTCCTCCGCGCAGCGGGTCATCCGCTCATGCTCTTCGATGCTTTTGTCCGGATGGGTGACCGAGACCATCTCGACCTTCTCGAACTGATGCTGGCGCAGCATGCCGGCGGTGTCCTTGCCCGCGCTGCCGGCCTCAGACCGGAAGCACTGGGTGTGCGCCACATAACGGCGCGGCAGGTAGCCTTCCTCAACGGTCATGCCATTGACGATATTGGTCAGCGTGACCTCAGCCGTCGGTACCAGCCACCAGCCATTGGTGGTTTTATAGCTGTCTTCGCCGAACTTAGGCAACTGGCCGGTGCCGTACATCATTTCTTCGCGCACCAGCACCGGGGTCCAGGTTTCGGTCAGGCCGTTTTCGTCCACGTGGGTGTTGATCATGAACTGCGCCAGGGCGCGGTGGATGCGGGCGACGGCACCGGACAGCACCACAAAGCGGCTGCCCGAGAGCTTGGCCGCGGTCTCGAAATCCATGCCGGGCTTCACGCCTTCGATCTCGAAATGCTCCTTGGCTTCGAAATCGAGCGCCTTGGGTTCGCCCCAGCGGCGGATTTCGACGTTGTCGTCCTCATCCTCGCCCAGCGGCACATCCTCGAACGCGAGGTTCGGGATGGTGCCCAGCATACCGGTCAGCTTGGCGTCCAGTTCCTTGGCCTCGGCGTTCATCGCAGCCACTTCGGCTTTCTTCTCCGCCACCAGTGCGCGCAGGCGCTCAAACTCGGCCTCATCGCCGCGGCCCTTGGCGGCGCCGACTTCCTTGGAGGCCTTGTTCTGCTCTGCCTGAGCGGTCTCGGCGGCCAGGATCTTGGCCCGGCGCGCCTCATCCAGCGCCAGGATCTCTGACGACACGCCCGCATCCCCGCGCCGCGCCACAGCGGCGTCGAAAGCGGCAGGATTTTCGCGAATAGCGCGGATGTCATGCATGAGAGTCTCTCCTAGCGTTGAAAGGTGGTTTGAATCAGTAGGCCCATCCTATGACGCAAGGGTGAAGAAAGGGGAAGAGGGGGCAGCTTAGTGGAACCAGACTGTTCCTGAGTTACCGCTTTCTGCAAATTCGGAGCAATGCAGGTCCTTCTTTCAGAAATGCAATTCGGTCAGACAATATTCAGGCGGGCCGACTGTGGCGAAAAGATGCAGTGGCAGACCCATAGATAGCCCACGCCAATGTGATCAGCCTGATCTTGCGCAAGACGGGCCAACATCCGAAGTCGGCCAGGAACAAGAGGGACCGCTCAAATGCCCAAGGCCGTACTTTACCGCATGGAATTGCCCAACTACACCTGTGGCTACGGCACAGCCGCCCGTGACCTGCTGCACCGTGAAAAGTTCGAAGTTGAGGAGCACATTCTTCGAACGCGCCGTGAAACCGATGCTTTCAAAGACAAGCACCACATCACCACGACGCCGCTTGTTTTTATTGATGGCGTCAAAGTTGGCGGCTTTACTGACCTGAAGAAGTACATCAAGGCACTAAAACCCAAGCCGAAACGGTTCTGGAGGCGTTGAATTGTACAGTTTGGGAGGCTTTCATTAGGCCACCGCTGCGGGATTCTGGAACTCAAGCCGCAGTCCTGATGCTGAGTTTCAGGGAAGCCGGAAACAGCCAATATTCCTGCGCCGGGAGGGCTGGACGCCTTCTGATTTGAGAACAATCGTGCGGGGGTGCGGATTTGGCCCTGTTGAGCGCGGCGCGAGCCTTGCAACCCTTTCCCTCAACGCATAGGTTCCGCTGCAAAATTCCGGCATGAAACCCCATGCCGCTTTGACAGAAGGAATATCCCATGGACGGTGGCGCAGTCGCCCAATTTCTCCCGCTTATCCTGATCTTCGCGATCATGTACTTCCTGCTGATCCGCCCGCAGCAGAAGAAGATGAAGCAGCACCAGGCAATGGTCGACGGCCTGCGCCGCGGCGACCAGGTGGTCACCCAGGGCGGTGTGATCGGCAAGGTGGCCAAGGTCAAAGAAGACGGCGAGATCGAAGTGGAAATCGCGGAAGGCGTCAAGGTGCGCGTGGTCAAGGCGACCATCGCCCAGGTTCTGAACAAGACCGAGCCTGCGTCCTGAGCGTTTCCCGCAACGATCTGAAAAGGCAGGGCAATGCTGCAAATTGATCTCTGGAAGAGGGTGCTGATCTGGCTGGTATGCGCAGCTGGTATCATGCTTGCCCTGCCAAACGGGTTTTACACCCGCGTCGAACAGGCCAATGACGCGGCCGCCGATATCATCGCCAAGGGTGAAACGCCGGAGCGTCTGGAAACGGTGGCTCAGTGGCCGTCTTTCCTGCCGTCGGGCCTGGTGAACCTGGGTCTTGATCTGCGCGGCGGCGCGCATCTGCTGGCTGAGGTTCAGGTCGAAGACGTTTATGAAGCGCGGATGGATGCGCTGTGGCCGGAGGTGCGCGATGCGCTGCGGCCCGAGCGCTCCACTGTCGGCACATTCCGCCGCCAGCCGGGGCCTTCGGATCAGATTCGTCTGAAGCTGTCCAAACCGGACGGCATGGCGCGGGCATTGGACGTTGTCCGCGGTCTGGCCAACCCCATTACCACGCTGACCGGTGTGGGCGCCAATGACATCGAAGTTTCGGCTCAGGGCGACATCCTGGTGGTTCAGCTGAGCGAGGCGGAAAAGCTCGCCTCCGACGACCGCACCGTGCGCCAGTCGCTGGAAATCGTGCGCCGCCGGATCGACGAGGTCGGCACCCGCGAGCCGACCATCCAGCGCCAGGGCGCCGACCGTATTCTGATTCAGGTGCCAGGCATCGGTTCGGCGTCTGAACTGAAGGCGATCATCGGCACCACAGCGCAGCTTACCTTCAACCCGGTTGTGGGCCGCGGCAGCGATGCGGATGCGGCGCCGGGCATCGGCAACAAGGTGATACCATCGCTGGATGAAGGCGGTGTGTTCTATACTGTGGAAGCCGCTGCGGTTGTGACCGGCGAGGACCTGGTGGATGCGCAGCCGTCGTTTGACCAGAACGGCCGGCCTGCCGTGACCTTCCGTTTCAACACCTCCGGTGCGCGGCGGTTCGGGGACTATACCGCCGAGAACATCGGCTCTCCCTTTGCCATCGTACTGGATGACGAGGTGGTCTCTGCCCCGGTGATCCAGTCTCATATCCCGGGCGGCTCCGGCATCATCACTGGCAACTTCACCATTGAGGAAAGCACCAACCTGGCCGTTCTGCTGCGCGCAGGCGCGCTGCCGGCCGGGCTGGAGTTCCTGGAAGAGCGCACCATCGGCCCGGAACTGGGCCAGGACAGCATTGATGCGGGCAAGATTGCCACCATTGTGGCCTTTGTTGCAGTGCTGGTGTTCATGGGCCTCAGCTATGGGCTGTTCGGTCTCTTTGCCAATGTGGCGCTGATCCTGAACATCGCGCTGATCTTCGGTATGCTTAGCCTGATCGGCGGCACCCTAACGCTGCCGGGTATTGCGGGTATCGTTCTGACGGTCGGTATGGCGGTTGACGCCAACGTGCTGATCTTTGAGCGTATCCGCGAGGAGCTGAAGGCAGGCCGCGGTCCGGCCAAGGCCATTGACGAAGGCTACTCCAAGGCGCTCAGCGCCATTCTCGACGCCAACATCACCACTTTCATCACCGCGGTGATCCTGTTCGCCATGGGCTCTGGCCCGGTGCGCGGATTTGCGATCACCCTTGGCTTGGGCATCATGACCTCGGTGTTCACCGCGATCTTTGTGACCCGGCTGATGATTGTCATGTGGTTTGAACGGCGCCGTCCGAAAACGATTGAGGTGTGATATGCGGCTGAGACTTGTTCCCCAGGAAACCTCATTCGATTTCTTCAAACGCGCCAAGCTGTGGCTGGGGATCTCGGCCCTGATGATGGTAGTGGGCTTTGCCTCCTTCCTGTATCAGGGGCTGAACTTCGGCATCGACTTCCGCGGGGGCACCACAATCCGGACAGAGGCCACCGAAACAGTGGACGTCGGCGCCTACCGCGATGCGCTTGCGGTGCACGGCTTGGGTGATGTGTCGATCACAGAGGTGTTCGATCCGGCTTTCGATGAAGATCAGCACGTTGCCATGATCCGCATTCAGGCACAGGACGACGGCGAGGCGATCTCCGGCGAGATGATCGAAACGTTGAAGGCCTCGCTGGACGCGGTGGCGCCGGGCATCAAATTCGTGTCCGTCGAATCCGTAGGCCCCAAGGTCTCGGGCGAGCTGATCACTACCGCCATTATTGCGGTCGCCCTGGCGATCGCCGCGGTGCTGGTCTACATCTGGCTGCGGTTTGAGTGGCAGTTCGCCCTCGGCGCGGTGGCCGCCCTTGTGCATGATGTGGTGCTGACCATCGGTGTGTTCTCGGAACTGCAGATCAAGTTCGACCTGGCGATCATTGCGGCCCTGCTGACCATCGTCGGCTACTCGCTGAACGATACCGTGGTTGTGTTCGACCGGGTGCGTGAGAACCTGCGCCGCTACAAGAAGAAGGACCTCACTGAGGTTCTGAACATCTCGATCAACGAGACCCTTAGCCGGACAGTGATGACCTCTGTGACCACGCTGCTGGCGCTGATTTCGCTTTATGTGCTGGGCGGCGACGTGATCCGCGGCTTCGTCTTCGCGATGATCTGGGGTGTCATTGTCGGGACCTACTCGTCGGTCTTCGTGGCCTCCACCATTCTGCTGAAACTGGGGGTGAAGCGCGACTGGTCGAAGCAGGCCAACACCACCGGCAACCAGTTCGGCAATATTGATGCCTGAGGCATTTCAGGCAGCCCTGCAGACGCCGGGGCTGTTCTGGCTTCTGATAACCATTGGAGCCGCGGGTCTAGTCCGCGGCTTCACTGGTTTTGGCACTGCGATGATCTTTGTGCCGGTGGGCGCGCAGTTCCTGCCCTCGGCGGATGTGGTGTTCCTGATGGTGCTGATGGGTGTGTTCTCCACCATCACGCTGTTCCCGCAGGCCTGGAGCAAGGCGGACAGGGCAGAGGTTGGCGCCTTGTCCATGGCCGCAGCGGTAACTGTGCCAGCAGGGTTGTGGCTGATGTCGCAAATGGACCCGCTAACGCTTCGCTGGGTTGCCGCCGGGGTGATCGGCGTGACGCTGGCGGCCGTGGTCTCCGGCTGGCGCTGGCAGGGCAAACTTGGCTGGCCGGGCCGTTTTGCCATTGGCGGTGCGGCAGGCATCGTTGGCGGCATGACCGGGCTTACGGGGCCGGTGGTTATCGTGTTCTACCTTGCCAACGTGCGGGACGTCGCACGGGTCCGGGCCAACACCATCGTGTTCCTGGCGGCACTGGATGTGGTGATCGCGGCCAACCTGATCTTTGGCGGCATGGCCAGCCTCAAGGCCGTCATCCTGGCCTGTCTGCTCGGCATCCCCTACATAATCACCACACTCACCGGCAAGGCGCTGTTTGATCCCAAGCTGGAGAAGATCTACCGCTTTGCCTCCTATTCCGTGATTGCGCTGGCCGTGGTATCCAGCCTCCCGGTATTTGACTGAAAGGACCGCCCATGCGCCTGAACGAAGTGAGCTACTCCGATGCAATGCCCGTCGACGGCTATGGTGACGGGTTCTTCCGCATCGGCGGCCAGGTGCATAAGGGCGGCGTGCTGACATCGGCGGCTGGCACTGCGGGCTGGGGTGGCATGGCCGACGCTGCGCCGCTGCTGGCGCTGGCCGGAGAGATAGATGTCCTGTTCATCGGCACCGGGCCTGAGATCGCCCATATCCCGGCAGACCTGCGCAAGGCGCTGGAGGACGCAGGGCTGGGCGTTGAGGCGATGAATTCACCTGCCGCCTGCCGCACTTACAATGTGCTGCTGTCCGAGGGCCGCAGGATAGCCTTGGCCGCATTGCCGGTCTGAAGATGAATTTCCGATGTATTTGACCTGCCGCAAAGCGGGCATCTGCTGAATGGTCTTTTCATGCGCCGGAGCAATGGGATAAGCGAACCTCATGACATTGACTGTGACGGATCTGGGCGTGGCCCGCGGCGGCATCCCGGTGCTGGAGAGCCTGAGCTTTGCGCTGGAGCCCGGCAAGGCGCTGATCCTGCGCGGCCCCAACGGCATCGGCAAGACCACGCTGCTGCGCACCGTCGCAGGCCTGCAGCCCCCGCTGAAGGGCCGGGTCGAGGGCGCAGAGGATCAGATCGCTTACGCCGCTCATTCCGACGGGCTGAAGCCAACGCTGACAGTGGCGGAAAACCTGACCTTCTGGGCCAGCGTCTTTGGCCGCAATGGCATTGAACAGGCGCTAGACGGCTTTGACCTGCAGACCTTGCGCGACCGTCAGGCGGGTGCCTTGTCGGCGGGGCAGAAACGCCGCCTGGGACTTAGCCGGATGCTGGTTACGGGGCGCCCCATCTGGATCATGGATGAACCCACGGTGAGCCTTGATACAAACTCCGTCGCCATGTTCGCGGATTCTGTGCGGGCGCATCTGGGGCAGGGCGGCTCTGCCCTGATTGCTACCCATATTGATCTGGGGCTGGAGGCTGAGGTGCTGGATGTCGGCCCCTTCAAGGCCAAGCCGCCAGAGATTGACGATTTTGACGGAGGCTTCCTGTGATTGCGCTTCTGCTGCGGGATCTGAAGCTCGCGTTCCGTGCAGGCGGCGGCTTTGGCCTCGGCCTTGCCTTTTTCCTGATCGTGACCGTGATGGTGCCGTTTTCCGTCGGCCCGCAGTCTGAACTGCTGTCCCGCATCGCCCCGGGCGTGCTGTGGCTGGGTGCGCTGCTGGCTTGCCTGTTGTCGCTGGACCGGCTGCTGGCGCTGGATTGGGAGGATGGTTCGCTCGACCTTTTGGCGACCGCGCCGCTGCCCTTGGAAAGCACCGTCACCATCAAGGCGCTGGCCCATTGGATCACCACGGGCCTGCCGCTGGTAATGGCGGCGCCGGTGCTGGGGGTGCTTCTGAACCTGCCGGTGCAAGGCTTCCAATGGCTTGTGATCTCGCTGTTGCTGGGCACCCCTGCGCTGTCCGTCATCGGCACCTTTGGTGCTGCGCTGACCGTGGGGCTGAAACGCGGCGGCCTGTTAATGTCGCTCTTGGTGATGCCGCTTTACGTGCCGACGCTGATCTTCGGATCCGAGGTGGCCCGCCGCGGTGCCGAGGGCATGGCGGTCCAGACACCCATGTTGCTGCTGGCGGGCATCTCCGCCGCTTCCATCGCCCTGCTGCCCTTTGCCAGCGCCGCCGTCCTGCGCGTCAATTTGCGCTGACATATGCCGCGCCCGTGAATTGAGAAACCCGAGAACAAGAGCTAAATAGCCACCATGTCGATCTGGGAATACGCCAACCCGAAGAAATTCCTGGCCACCTCTGAGAAGGTGATGCCGGCCCTGTGGGTCGGCTCAGCGGTACTGATTTCCGTAGGCCTGATCTGGGGCTTCTTCTTTACGCCTGATGATTTCCGTCAGGGCTCCACCGTCAAGATCATTTTCCTGCATGTGCCCTCAGCCCTGATGGCAATCAACGCCTGGTTCATGATGCTGGTGGCCTCGCTGGTCTGGGTGATCCGCCGCCACCACGTCAGCGCACTGGCCGCGCGCGCCGCGGCACCGGTGGGGGTGGTGATGACCGTGATTGCGCTGATCACAGGTGCGATCTGGGGCCAGCCGATGTGGGGCACCTGGTGGGCCTGGGACCCAAGGCTGACATCCTTCCTGGTGCTGTTCCTGTTCTACCTTGGCTACATCGCCCTGTGGGAGGCCATCGACAATCCGGACACCGCCGCCGACCTGACCTCGATCCTTTGCCTGGTGGGCTCGGTCTTTGCGGTGCTCAGCCGCTATGCGGTGAACTTCTGGAACCAGGGACTGCATCAGGGCGCGTCGCTGTCGCTGGACGAAAAGGAAAACGTGCATAATGTGTTCTCGTCGCCGCTATACGTCTGCATGGCAGGGTTTGTGCTCTTGTTCCTCGCCCTGGTGCTCTACCGTACCGGAACTGAAATCCGCGCCCGCCGCATCAAGGCACTGATGGCGCGCGAAAGGCTGGAGGCATAATGCCCGATCTTGGAAAATACGCCGATACGGTGCTGTCGGCCTATGGCGCCTCGCTGCTCTTGCTGGTGGCGCTGGTAGTGGTGACAATCCTGCGCGGCCGCAAGGTGCGCCGGGAAATGGAAACCCTGGAAACCCGGATGAAGCGCAATGGCTAAAATCTCTCCGCTGATGGCGGTTCCCGGCGTGGTGTTTGCTGGCTTTGTTGGTCTCGCGCTTGTGGGCATGTTCCGCGAGGATCCCAACAGTCTGCCGTCTGCCCGCGAAGGCCAGCCTGCACCGCCGGTGGTGCTGGATGAGTTTCCCGGCAAGGAAATGTTCAGCGACGAAACCCTGCGCGACGGGACTGTGAAACTGGTGAACTACTGGGCCAGCTGGTGCGCGCCCTGCCGGGCGGAGCATCCGAACCTGGACGCGCTGTCCAAGGAGGGCATCCCGGTCTATGGCATCAACTACAAGGACCAGCTGCCCAATGCCGAGGCCTTCCTGAACGAACTGGGCGACCCCTATGCCGCGATCGGCCGCGACGAGAAGGGCCGCATGGCAATTGACTGGGGCCTTTATGGCGTGCCCGAGACCTATGTGGTGGACGGCAATGGTCAGATTGTCCTGCGGTTTGCCGGCCCCATCACCCAGCGGGTGATTGAAACCACTCTGCGTCCGGCAATGGAAAAGGCCGCAGGGCAATAAAACCGCAACGGCTGCTTACCCCGTCTCGCAAAGGCTGAAGCTGCTGAGGCCGGGTTCCTGTGACGTCAGTTTGAATACGTGCTCCAATTGTTCCTGCTTGGAACGCCATATCAGGTATTCGCTGAAGGCATCGGCGCTTTCCCATCGCTCAAAGACCGCAATCTCGTCCCGGTCAGGGGCGAACAGGGCCTCAGCCTGCAGGCAGCCGGGATAGTCCCGGACCTCTTCTACCATCTGTTTGACCAGAACCGCCAGCTCAGTGAATTTTCCAGGCAGGGGGCTCAATTCTATGATCACGGCTTCCATCGCGAAATGCTCCGTGGTTGTGAGTGGAAGCCAGTTTGAACGCAGTTCGGAAATTTCTGGTAAATTTACGGAGGGTCATCCGAAGATGCTGAGGTCCAGTTGCAAACCTGTGCCCAGCCATATGGCATGGTCGCGGTGGTCGGCCAATGCATTACCGGTCTCGGGATGTGCGAAGACGATCAGCCCGTCCCGGTTCAGCGCCAGCCAGGGCAGCAGCCGTGCAAACTGCTCCGGTGTGGCGGCCAGCTGGCAGGACCATTTGGGGTGCGGTCCGACAGTCTTTTCATGAACACGGCCCATTTCAACGCCGAACACCGCGGCGGCCTGCCGACACAGGGCTGCCGCCTGCTCAACAGTGGTTTCGTCGAAATAGATATGGGCGTGATAGCTCGTGATGCTGTCTGTCTGTTTCATACCGCCACTATTCCGCTTGCACTGCGGCGGCGCAATTTGCTGTTTCTGAACAATACCTGTGCGGCCCGGCAGACACTGACGGCCCGGGTTCTGACCCTAGGGTACAGAGAACGTCTTGAAGTCCTGTTCGCGCCGCATGGTGGCGCTGCGTGCGTCGAAATCACCGCGCTCCGCGCGCCAGACAAGATACCGCTCCAAATGCTCATTTGATTCCCACAGATGGAAAACGGCAATCTCATAGCGCTCGCGGTTAATGCCCACATGGGCCTCAATGCAACCTGGAAATCCACGGGTCTCCGGCAGCATCGCCAGAACGGCTTCGGCATGTTCTTCAAAGGTATCCACATCCGGGTAAACGACGGCAAGTGCAGCTTCTTTCATGCGGTAAGGCCCGGCCTCTCAAACAGTCCTGCGAGGGGTAGAATGTGTATCTGACGTAAATCTTTGCACAAGTGAACCGGCCGGTATAGCAGGTATTCACACCTTCCATGTACCGCTATACTTGTATTTGACTCGGGCAGGCCGATGCCGGAAAACTCTTGTTGCCCGCTTTTCAAAACGCTTTGAGTCAGGTCAGGATCACGCCGCAAGGCAAGGGGCCGTTTCTCTGCCAAGCCGGTGGAAGGAGTTAACGTGAAGAAGCTTTTAAGGGCACTCAAGGCTATTCTGACCGCAGGCGCAACTGCCTGGGCTGGAATGGCGGCAGCTCAGGACGAAACGGTTTTGACGTTTTGCTATGATCCGTATCCCCCGTATACGCTGGGAGAGTCTGGCATTGCTAAAGGCGGGCTTAAGGTCCAGCTTCTGAAAGCAGTTACTGAGCGGATCGACGGGTTGCGGGCGGTTGTCATCCTGCTGCCCTGGCAGCGCTGCCAGGCCCAGGCGCAAGCCGGAGAGGTCGACGGCATTTTGCCGCTGTTCAAGTCCGCGGAACGGGAGTCCTATTTGGCCTTCACTGATGGCACGTTTCTTCAGACCAACACCTTCTGGTACAGCCGTGAGCGTTTTCCCGAGGGTTTGACTTGGCAAGAGGGCTTTTCCGGCGTTTCGCAGCAACGTCTTGGGATGATCAATGGCAGTGTAATTGACCAGGACATGGAGGCCTCTTTTGCGGCTAACAACCGGATTGTGCGCGGCAGCGATGTCGAAGGCCTGATGCAGATGCTGCTTTTTGACCGTCTTGATTTGATCGCCATTGACGATGCAGTGGGACGCTTTCGCGTGGCGCAAAACGGCTGGGAAAATAGGATTACGTCCGTCGGCAAGCCGATTTCCAGCAGGTATTCACATTTCGGTCTTTCAAAGACTTCAGGAGCGGATGCCTATTTGCCGGAATTCAACCGCGCAATTTCGGAATTGCAGTCCGAAGGAGCAATAGACACCTTGCTGCACAGCGTGAACTTCACGCAGTAACAATCCTGGAAAACAAATAAAGGGCGCCGCTGGGGCGCCCTCCTTTTTTGCCAGTTGCGGCTCTGGCTTATGATTTGGCCAGGTTCCGCAGCACATAGTGCAGCACGCCGCCGTGTTCGATATATTCGATTTCAGGCGCGGTATCGATGCGGCACTTCAGGGTGATCTCTTTTACGGAGCCGTCGGCAAAGGTGATCGAGCAGGGCACTTCCTGCAGCGGCTGGATGGTGTCCAACCCGCTGATCGAGACGGTTTCCTCGCCGGTCAGGCCCAGCGATTTGCGGGTATCGCCTGCGGTGAATTCGAACGGGATCACGCCCATGCCAACCAGATTGGAGCGGTGGATGCGTTCAAAGCTCTCCGCGATCACCGCCTTGACGCCCAGCAGCGCAGTGCCCTTGGCCGCCCAGTCGCGCGAGGAGCCCGCGCCGTACTGTTCGCCGCCGAACACCACTAGCGGGGTGCCATTGGCCTGATGCGCCATCGAGGCTTCGTAGATCGAGGTCTGCGCGCCATCGGGGCCTTTGGTGTAGCCACCTTCGACGCCGTCCAGCATCTCGTTCTTGATGCGGATGTTGGCAAAGGTGCCGCGCATCATGATCTCGTGGTTGCCACGGCGCGAGCCATAGGAGTTAAACTCACGCGGTTTCACCTGGCGCTCCAGCAGGTACTGGCCTGCGGGGGTGGTGGTGGCAAAGGAGCCAGCGGGCGAGATGTGGTCGGTGGTGACCATATCGCCCAGAACCGCCAGAACCTTGGCGTTCTCGATGTTCGAAATGGTGCCCGGTTCATGGCCCATGCCCTGGAAGTAGGGCGGGTTCTGAATGTAGGTCGAGGTCGCGGGCCAGTCATAGGTTTCCGCATCGGTGGTTTCCACCGCCTGCCACTTCTCGTCGCCCTTGAAGACGTCGGCGTATTTCGACTGGAACGCTTCGCGGGTGACGGTCTGTTCGACCAGCTCCGCAACTTCCTGGGTCGAGGGCCAGATGTCTTTCAGGTAGACGTCGTTGCCGTCCTTGTCCTGCGCAATCGGGTCGGACGCCAGGTTGATATCCATGGTGCCGGCCAGCGCATAGGCGACAACCAGCGGCGGCGAGGCCAGGTAGTTGGCGCGCACATCGGGGCTGATCCGGCCTTCGAAGTTGCGGTTGCCCGACAGCACGGAGGTTGCCACTAGATCGCCCTCGGCAATCGCCTCGGAGATCTCCTGCTGGATCGGGCCGGAGTTGCCGATGCAGGTGGTGCAGCCGTAGCCCACCAGGTTGAAGCCGACCTTGTCCAGATCCGCTTGCAGGCCCGCGGCCTCCAGATAGGCGGACACGACCTGCGAACCCGGTGCCAGCGAGGTCTTGACCCAGGGCTTGCGGTCCAGGCCCAGGGCGGCCGCCTTGCGCGCAACCAGACCCGCGCCGATCATCACATAGGGGTTGGAGGTGTTGGTGCAGGAAGTGATCGAGGCGATCACGACCTTGCCCGATTCCATGGTGTAGTCTTCGCCCTTGACGGCAACTTCCTTGCCCATCGGACGCTTGAAGGTCTCTTCCATCTCCTGGCGGAAGGCGGCCTTGGCGTTGGTCAGCGGCACATAGTCCTGCGGGCGTTTCGGGCCGGAGATCGCCGGAACGATGCTGCTCATGTCCAGCGACAGGGTGTCGGTGTAGACCGGCGCATAATCCGCGCCGCGCCAGAAACCGTTTTCCTTGGCGTAGGCTTCGACCAGCGCGATGCGGTCCTCGTCGCGGCCGGTGTTGCGCAGGTAGCGCAGGGTCTCGCCGTCGATCGGGAAGAAGCCGCAGGTGGCGCCGTACTCAGGCGCCATGTTGGCGATGGTGGCACGGTCTGCCAGCGGCAGGCGGTCCAGGCCTTCGCCATAGAATTCGACGAACTTGCCGACAACGCCCTTGGCGCGCAGCATTTCAACGACCTTCAGAACCAGGTCGGTGCCGGTGGTGCCTTCGACCATTTCACCGGTCAGCTCAAAGCCGATAACCTCGGGGATCAGCATGGAGATCGGCTGACCCAGCATTGCGGCTTCGGCTTCGATGCCCCCAACACCCCAGCCAAGAACGGCAGCGCCGTTGACCATAGTGGTGTGGGAGTCGGTACCGACCAGGGTGTCGGGGTAAGCGACTTCCTCGCCGTTCTGGTCGGTGTCGGTCCAGACGGTTTGCGCCAGGTATTCAAGGTTCACCTGGTGGCAGATGCCGGTGCCCGGCGGCACAACGCGGAAGTTGTTGAACGCGTTCTGGCCCCACTTCAGGAACTGGTAGCGCTCCATGTTGCGCTCATACTCGCGGTCCACGTTCATCTGGAACGCGCGCGGGTTGCCGAATTCGTCAATCATCACCGAGTGGTCGATCACCAGGTCAACGGGAACCAGCGGGTTGATCTTGGCGGCGGAGCCCTTCAGGCCGACGATGCCGTCACGCATGGCAGCCAGGTCGACAACGGCGGGAACGCCGGTGAAGTCCTGCATCAGCACGCGGGCCGGGCGGTAGGCGATCTCACGCGGGTTCTTGCCGCCATTGGCGCCCCATTCGGCGAAAGCCTTGATGTCGTCGGTGGATACCGAAAAGCCGCCGTCCTCGAAGCGCAGCATGTTTTCCAGCACCACCTTCAGCGCGGCGGGCAGTTTGGAAAAATCGCCCAGTCCGGCCTCGCTGGCAGCTGGAATGGAGTAATAAGATACTGATGTGCCGCCCACGCTCAGCGTTCTGCGTGCATTGGCATTGTCCTGACCGACAGTAATAGGCATGTTTGGCCTCCCTCAGAAAAGTCAATATCGGGAATTCGCTGCCAGTTACATGCATGAGAAAGCTTAAGCTTTCAATAGCACAGGCAGCGCAAATCCGCATTTTGCATACCATTGTATACTTATTTTGCGGCTTCAGCCCTCGCGGCGGTCTCAAAAATGATTGATTGGCCTTATGCGCGGCACATCTTTAGACCAGATGCCTATGAAACAGAACGGGCGAGTCATGAAATTCCTTGCGACGATCATTGCTGCTGCGGGCCTGGCCCTGCCGGTGTACGGACAGGATGCGCCGGAACCGGTGGTGGTGGAGCTATATACATCGCAGGGCTGTTCCTCTTGTCCGCCCGCAGATGCGCTGCTGCACAAGCTGGCGGAGCGTGAGGATGTGCTGCCGCTGGCGCTGCATGTGGATTACTGGGACTACATCGGCTGGAAAGACCAGTTTGCCAAACCGTCCCACACCAAGCGCCAGAAAGCCTATGCCCATGTGGGCGGGCGCCGGATGATCTATACCCCCCAGATGATCATCATGGGCCAGGAAGATGTGGTTGGCGCCGATGCGATGGAAGTGGCTGACGCAATCGGCAAGCACCAGGGCGTGCCGCGCCCGGTTTCCCTCAGCGCCGGGCGGCAGGGCGGGGATCTTGTGATCCGGCTGCAGCCGCGGGTTCAGATGCCGGATGGCAAGCTGGTGGTGCAGGTGGTGCGCTTCACGCCTGAGCGCAGCGTCAGCATCACCCGCGGGGAGCTGGCAGGCCGCACCTTGTCTTATGCCAATGTAGTGGAGGACTGGCAGATCGCCGCAGAATGGGATGGTGCCGGGGATCTCGAAGTCTCTGTGCCGATGTCCGGCAGCCTGCCTGCAGCAGTGCTGGTGCAGGAGGCCCCGCTAGGCCGCATCATCGCAGCTGCGCGGGTCGATTGAAGGCTCTGCTCACCCAGCTGAGTCTTTTGCAGCTTTGCCAACCGGCACATAGGGCTTCCAGCGGCGGTGAATCCAGAACCATTGCCCGGTGTGCCGCCGCACAATGGCCTCCAGGTCGGCGCTCAGCGCCTTGGTCATGGTCAGCCGATCAGAGGGCGGAACCTCCGCGCTCATGACGATCTCGAAATCCAGCCCGTTTTCCTGGCGCACCGCGTAAACGGGGATCAGCGCCGCCCCGAACTTGAGCGCAAGCTCCGCGGGCACCGTCGAGGTTACCGCTGGTTTTCCAAAGAAATCAATCAGCTCACCGCCCTGGGCGTGCAGGTCGGTGACGATGGCAGCGATGCCGCCCTTCTTCAGATGGCGCACCAGCTCCACCATGCCGCGTTTGCCCTGTTCGAACATCGGTTCGCCATTACGCTTTATCGCCTCGACGTAATGCGCGTTGAAATAGGGATTGGCCATGCGCCGGTACAGCGCACCCATTTCGTGGCCACGGGCAATCAGCGCGGTGCGCGCGGCATCATAGTTTCCGAAATGCGCAGTGGCCAGCAGCACCGGCCGCCCTTCTGCGCGGGCCTTTTCCAGGGCTTCAAGGCCGGGGCCGGTTACCGGCGCGGCCTTGGCGCGCTCGTGGAATGGCACCCCAGCGTAGATTTCGGCGATCATCCGGCCCGCATTGTCGCTGACGTCGCGGTAAAGCGCGTCAGCATTCAGATCAGACAGCTCCGGGCTCACCAGATTCAGGTTATCGCGCACCCGCTTGTCAAACCGCGCCAGCCGGCCCATTGCCGTGACCAGCCTGCCCATCAGCGGCACGCGCAGCCGGTAGGGGATCAGTTTGCTGCCTTGCAGCAGGCCGCGCAGAAACAGGTTGCTGCCAAAGTATTTGACATGGCTCCAAGCGGAGAGCTGTGAAGGATCTACGGGCATGGCGTCTGGATAGCTGCGGCGCAGAAATGCACCCGGAAGCCCGCATCATACGCAGCTGCAGCGGCAGGCACAAGCAGCTCGCAGGCGCCGCCGCCAAAGGCCGGGCGCCCGCAAGCAATGGGGCAGGCCGGTGCTTACCCTGCCTCTTCTTCTTCCTCGTCGGATTTCAGCTCAATCTCGCCGGTGGCCACCAGGTCGCGCATGGCTGTGATGATCATGCTGAACGCAGCCTCGCCATCGCTGCGCTTGACCTTGCCGCGCTCCGCCACTTCCTCGCGGACGTTGTCGGCCATCCGGCTCGACATGTTCTTGAGCAGGAATTCGTTGGTGGCAACGTCTTCCTCGTCGGTGGCAAAGGCCATGGCGGTGACCAGATCAGGCTGCGACAGCACCCGGATCAGCTTGGGCACATCCAGCGCCTGCATCCGCTCGCCGATCAGCGCATAGGTAAAGATCGCCTTGCGCACCTTGACGGCAAATTCCTCGTCCTCCTCGTCGAGCGCGGTCAGAACCTCATCGCGCTTGGCAGCGGCGGCCTCGGTCAGGATACCGCCCAGACGCTGGCCCGGGGTCTGGTCAAAGGCCAGCTCGGGCCGGGCCTCCACCTGGGCGGCCAGGGACAGGCCGATGCGGTCTACCGTCTCCGGCGTGACATTGGCGGTCTGGCTGACCGCATAGGTGATGCGGCGTGCGATCGGACCGGGCAGATGCACCAGCATTTGCGCCGCCTTGGCCGTGTCCAGTTTGGACAACAGAACCGCGGCCACTTCGGTGCTCTCAGCCTCGGCCAGGCTGGCCAGATCCTCCGGCGGCAGCAGTTTCAGCCGTTCCCACGGATCGCCGAACTGGCGCACCCCGGCCTCCTTGCGCAGGCGGCTGTGGGTGTAGCGGCTGATCTTGCCTTCCATCGCGGTCAAGGCGCCGGCCAGGCCATTAGGGAAATGCAGGCCGACATTGTCCAGCAGATCTGCAAATTCGCCCGCCACCGCGTTCAGCGTGTTTCGGTCGACGATGCTCATCTTGCCCATCTGCTGGGTCAGTTCAAGCTGCAGGTCGTCCGGCAATTCCTCCAGCGGGATTTCAGCCCCTTCATTCAGCAGCAGACGGACGATGATCGCGGCCTTGGCCTTGCCGCTCAGCCCGGAGGCACCGCCGCCAGCCGTACCGCCGCCAAGCCCGCCTGCATCCATCCCGCCAAGCGGTGCCGGAGCTGCGAAATCACCCAGGTCCGGCCCGCCAGAGGCCATCGGAAGCGCCAGCATGTTGTCTTGAGGCATTCTCGCACCCTACCAAAGATTCTTCTCGATCATGGAGGGCAGAATAGGCCGCAAGCCGTAAAGAAAGGCTGAAGCCTAGTAACTGTAGGACGCTCCCGTTTCCAAGGCGCTGCGCAGCGAGGCCTCGGCCCAGCTGCCGTCGCCGCCCCTTGCCTTGATCTCTTTCCACTGTATCAGGGCAAGCCCGTATTTTCCCTGTTGCACAAGGCCTTGTCCCATATACGAACGGGCAAGGTGATTGTCCGGATCGCGTGCCAGCGCCTGATCGTAATAGGACTGCGCCACGTCCAAATTGCCCAATTTGCGGTGGGTGAAGCCCCAGTAGGTCAGCACCAGCGAGTCCTCCTGATCCGCCATCGCGCCCAGCACCGCCTGCGCGTCCTCCTGACGGCCGGCATAGGCCAGCTCGCGCGCCGCGCCCAGCAGCTCTTGCTGGTTCAGCGAGGATTTCTTGGGCCGCACGCAGCGTTTCTTCTGGTCGTCCCAAACCCGCTTGCCCTTACACTCCTTGGTGGTCTGGGTGGGTTTCGGCGGGTTCCAGTCGTTGCCGCCGGCGGCAAAGGCCGCCATCGGAAGGGTCAAAGCAGCGGCCAGAGCAAAATAACGCATATCATCAACTCCTGATGTGCAAAGTCATGTTCAATGTACTCAGAGAACCCGCGGGCGGACGACTTTATTCGCTTCACAAATGCGTTTATTTTGAAATTTTGTCTCTGGCAAACAAAACGCCCCGCCGGATCGGCGGGGCGCTGCAGCTCTCAATGCGGGGGGCTTACTCGCCGAACACCCGGCGGAAGATCGTGTCGACATGTTTGGTGTGGTAGCCCATGTCGAATTTCTCGTTGATCGCCTCTTCGCCCAGGGCAGCAACCACATCCGCGTCCGCCAGCAGCAGTTCGCGGAAGTCGACGCGGTCTTCCCAGACCTTCAGCGCATTGCGCTGCACCATGGCATAGGCGTCTTCGCGGCTGACACCTGCCTGGGTCAGCGCCAGCAGCACCCGCTGCGACATCACTAGGCCGGGGAATTTGTTCATGTTCTCCAGCATGTTCTCCGGGAACACCAGCATCTTGTCGATGACGCCGGCCAGACGGTGCAGGGCAAAGTCCAGGGTCACGGTGGCGTCCGGGCCGATGCCGCGCTCAACCGAGGAGTGCGAGATATCGCGTTCATGCCACAGCGCCACGTTCTCCATCGCCGGGATCACGGTCATGCGCACCAGGCGCGCCAGGCCGGTCAGGTTTTCGGTCAGAACCGGGTTCTTCTTGTGCGGCATCGCCGAGGAGCCTTTCTGGCCCATCGAGAAGAATTCCGCGCCTTCCAGCACCTCGGTGCGTTGCATGTGGCGGATTTCCACCGCGACGTTTTCGATCGACGAGGCGATAACGCCCAGGGTGGCAAAGAACATCGCGTGGCGGTCGCGCGGGATCACCTGGGTGGAGATCGGCTCAGGGCGCAGGCCCAGCTGCTCGCAGACGTGCTCTTCCACCGCCGGGTCGATGTTGGCGAATGTGCCCACAGCGCCGGAGATCGCGCCGGTGGCGACTTCCCAGCGTGCCTTTTCCAGACGGTTCTTGTTGCGGTCCATCTCCGCATAGAAGCGGGCAAAGGTCAGGCCCATGGTTGTGGGCTCGGCGTGGATGCCGTGGGAGCGGCCGACACGCACGGTGTGTTTATGCTCCAGCGCGCGTTTCTTCAACGCAGCCAGCACCTTGTCCATGCCTTCCAGCAGGATGTCGGCGGCACGCACCAGCTGCACGTTCAGGCAAGTGTCCAGCACATCCGACGAGGTCATGCCCTGATGCACAAAGCGGGCTTCCTCGCTGCCCACATGCTCCGCCAAATGGGTGAGGAAGGCAATCACATCATGCTTGGTCACCGCTTCGATCTCGTCGATGCGGGAAACGTCGAATTCCACATCCTTGGCCTTCCACACCGCATCGGCGTTCTCGCGCGGGATCACGCCCAGGTTGGCCATGGCTTCGCAGGCATGAGCCTCGATCTCGTACCAGATCTTGAATTTGGTTTCGGGGGACCAGATGGCGACCATCTCGGGGCGGGCATAGCGCGGGATCATGGGCGAAAGCACCTTTATGTGATTGTGCAGCAGATGCCCGGCCTATTAGAGGAGGAGAGGAGAGACAGCAAGGCTGGGAGGACGGGATGAGGCAGATTGCCCTGATGATTGCGGTATCATGTGCGGTTTCGCCGGTTTGGGCGGGGGAATGGCGGGTGCTGAACGGGCAAGAGGTGCAGCAGGCGCTGGAAGGGCGCAAGCTGGTCTACGGCAGCGGCGCCTGGCAGGAATTCCGCGCCTCTGGCCGAACGCTGTATAACGCCGGCCATGACAGCTGGGGCTATTGGGGCGTGCGGGACGGCAAATACTGCTCCACCTGGCCACCGTCGGACCTTTGGGCCTGTTTCGCGCTGGAAACCGATGGCGAGGCTTTGCGCTTTGTTGGGGAAGGCGGCGACATCACCACAGGGCGCTACGCTGAGGCGGAGGAGTGAGCCGCGCAGGTGCGCGGGCCGAAACCAGCCCTGGGTCCAGCGGGAGCTAAGGGCGGGCAGCCGGGATCAGCCGCCCCGCAAATGCGTCAGCAGCTGCGCGTTGCGGCAGTAAGACGGCGCTTCGGCCAGTTCTGATGCTTGTTGCTGCAAGTCACTGCAGCCGTCCTGATTGCGGCAGGTGCTGCAGCGCAGGATTGCGCGCATGTACTTCTGGCCTTGAGCCTGCGGATCAGCGGCAACGATTTCGCCATAGTCGATGCCCAGCCGGCTGGCCATGCCCTGCACCAGATCGCTGCTTCGCCCGAGTTTCGCAAATAAACCCATGTGTTTCCTCCCGTGTCCGGCTGCCGCTGGCAGCGGGAACAGCTTGGGCGGGACGCAACAAAGGCGCTTTGATCTGGCGCAAATTCCCCAAGCAGCAAGGAGCTCCCGCCTGCGCTGCGGCCGTTGGGCGAAGACCTGACACAGTTGGGCCCGGCGC
>NZ_JBSWYB010000019.1:0-74547 GCF_056160905.1 Leisingera sp. ABD4_442
AAGCCAACGTATGTGATCTTCATCTGGCCGCCTCCTCTGTGACGCCGCCAGACTAATGATGCTGGCGCCGCACAAGGAGACATACGGACTTAACGTGGCTTTACGTCCAGTCCAGCACCACCTTGCCGCTGGAGCCTGATTTCATCGCCGCAAAGCCTTCGGCGAACTCTTCAACGCCGAACCGGTGGGTAATCACCCGGCTCACATCCAGCCCGTTCTGTAGCATTGCGATCATCTTGTACCAGGTCTCGAACATCTCGCGCCCGTAGACCCCCTTGATGGTGATCGCCTTGAACACGATGCGGCTCCAATCCACCGGCGATTTGCCCGGCGGAATGCCCAGCAGGGCAATCTTGCCGCCCATCACCAGCGCCTCCACCATCTGGTCCAGCGCCGCCTGATTGCCGGACATCTCCAGCCCGACGTCAAACCCTTGTTTCAGGCCCAACTCGTGCACCACATCCTGCAGGTCTTCCTGCGCCACGTTCACCGCGCGCACCGCCGGCACCACATGTTCCGCCAGCGCCAGCCGGTCCGGGTTGATGTCGGTGATCACCACATGCCGCGCGCCGGCATGTTTCGCCACCGCCGCCGCCATGATGCCAATGGGGCCCGCGCCGGTGATCAGCACATCCTCGCCCAACAGGTCAAAGCTCAGCGCCGTATGCACCGCGTTGCCCAGCGGGTCGAGAATGGCGCCAATCTCATCCGGGATATCCTCCGGCAGCGGCACCACGTTGAAGGCCGGCAGTTTCAGATACTGCGCAAAGGCCCCCTGCTCATTCACCCCGATGCCGCGGGTGCCCGGGTCCAGATGGAACTTGCCGGCCCGGCTCTGGCGCGAGTCGGTCTTGATCAGATGCCCCTCGCCGGAGCAGCGCTGGCCGACCTGCAGATCCTCCACATTGCGGCCGATCTCAACAATCTCGCCGGCAAACTCATGGCCGGTGATCATCGGCACCGGCACGGTGTGGGACGCCCATTCGTCCCAGTTCCAGATGTGAATGTCGGTGCCGCAGATGCCGGTCTTCCTGACCTTGATCAGCACCTCGTCGGGGCCGATCTCCGGCACCGGCGCCTGCATCATCCACAGGCCTTCCTTGGGATGGCTTTTCTCCAGCGCCTTCATCGTGTTCGGACGGCTCATCAGATCACTCCCAGTTCCTTGCCAACCTTGCCGAATGCCGCCAGCGCGCGGTCCAGCTCTTCCTTGGTGAGCGCCGCATTCATCTGCGTCCGGATCCGCGCCTGGCCGCGCGGCACCACCGGGAAGAAAAAGCCGGAGACATAGACGCCTTCGTCAAACAGCCGCGCTGCCATATCCTGCGCCAGCTGCGCCTCGCCCAGCATCACCGGGATGATCGGATGCTCACCGGGCAAGAGGTCAAAGCCCAAGCCTTCCAGCCCCGCGCGCCAGTATTTCGCATTCTCGAACAGCCGCAGTCGCAGCCCGTCCCCTTCTTCCACCAGCCGGATCGCTTCCAGCCCGGCAGCAACAATGGATGGCGGCAGCGAATTGGAGAACAAATAGGGCCGCGCCCGCTGCCGCAGCAGGTCGATCACTGGCTGCGGCCCCGCGATATAACCGCCGATGGCCCCCCCAAGTGCTTTGCCCAATGTCCCGGTGACGATATCCACGTCCACCCCGAAATGCTCCGGCGTGCCGGCCCCCGTCGCGCCCATGAAGCCAGTCGCGTGGCAGTCATCGACCATCACGATAGCATCGTATTTGTCGGCCAGCGCCCGGATCTCCGGCAGCTTGGCCAGATAGCCGTCCATCGAGAACACGCCGTCGGTGGCGATCATAATATGCCGCGCGCCATCCTCGCGGGCCTGTTTCAGCCAGGCCTCCAGATCGTTCATATCGCTGTTCAGGTAGCGGTAGCGCTTGGCCTTGCACAGCCGGATGCCGTCGATGATCGAGGCATGGTTCAAGCTGTCGGAGATGATCGCATCCTCCGGCCCCAACAGCGGCTCGAACAAACCGCCGTTGGCGTCGAAACAGGCCGCAAACAGGATCGCGTCATCCTTGCCCAGGAACTTGGCCAGCCTTTGCTCCAGCTCCCGGTGAATGTCCTGGGTGCCGCAGATGAAGCGCACCGATGCCATGCCGAACCCCTTCGGCTCCATCGCGTCCTTGGCCGCCTGGATCAGCGCCGGGTGGTCCGCCAGACCCAGATAGTTGTTGGCGCACAGGTTGATCACCTCACGTCCGCCAACCGTGATCTCGCCCCCCTGCGGGGAGGTGATCATTCGCTCGCGCTTGTACAGCCCCTCGCCCTCGATCTGGGCCAGCGTGTTGGAGATGTCGGTCAGAAAAGCAGTGGACATGCGCAAACTCCCTTGGTGTCTCGAGTCGCGTGTCTAGCATAGCGGATGTGTTTCCGGAATACAGGATTTCATCATTGCGGAAAAAAATCCGTCAAACTGGATGCGGCAGGTGAAAATCCGCCAAACCGGACTATCTGCCCCTGCATCAGGGAGGGCACGGGATGGCCGGAGTCACAGGAATTGGCGGGGTATTCATCAAGGCACGCGGCGATGCCAGGGCGCTGGCAAAGTGGTACAGCGACCATCTGGGGCTGGACCTGCAGGAATTCGGCGGCGCAGTCCTGAACTGGCAGGACGACACCGCAGAGGACGGCGGCCTCACCGTCTGGAGCACTGCCGATGCGGACGGCACCTGGTTTGCCCCCAGCACCGCCGGTTTCATGATCAACTACCGGATCGACGATATGGACGGGATGATCGCACAGCTCACGGACGCAGATATTGCCATCCTGAAAGGCCCGGACACCCATGAGAACGGCCGCTTCGCCTGGATCATGGACCCGGAAGGCAACAAGGTGGAGCTGTGGGAGCCGAAGCTCTGGGATGAGAAGAACAAGGGCTGACGCCGGCCCAAAAGAAAACGCGGCCCCCTTTCGGGAGCCGCGCTTCCAATCAGCAAAGCTGTCTGGCTTACACCAGTTCCAGGTTCACCGCCGACTCGCGGCCGTCACGGCCGGGCTCGATGTCGAAGGTGACTTTCTGGTTGTCTGCCAGGCCGGTCAGGCCGGAACGCTCAACAGCGGAAATGTGCACGAACACATCTTTGCTGCCGCCCTCGGGCGCGATGAAGCCGTAGCCTTTGGTGGTGTTGAACCATTTTACGGTGCCGGTGGCCATATCCGTAGTCTCCTAGAGTTTTTGCTGCCCGCGGAAGTGCGGCAGCCTGGCGTAGTCGGTCTGGATCGAGAGACTGAAAGCGCCGGTAAACGGGAGACAGTGGATCGACAAGAATAACGTTAGCGGTCCACATATGGGCCGGACCCCCGAGTCGTTCAAGGGGAATGTGCATAAAAGGGTAAGGGCGGGGTATTCTTGCCGACGCAGCCGCCTAGGACATACTCCGGGTGTCCCTATGGTGGCATTCCGGAACGGGTCTCTAATTCTTGATTACATGCTTGTCATATGCTGCATCAAAGCGATCACTTAGCTTACGTTGTTTCGCTTTGCGCAGAATAACACCAATTCTACCAGCATAAGCTGGCGCAGGCCACGTTCCGTACTCCGCTTGATCCCGAAGAATTCCACGAACAAACCGGACATTTTCGCCTAGATCATCTTTAATCTGCCCTAAGAATTCTTCTCCCAACCTTTTCTGGAACAGGGAGAAAGTGGTTCCCTTTCGGGTAAGTTCATTCTGTCTAAAGAACTCGGCTAGGCCTTCATCTGACATGTTGGAATAGTCGGGGCGAGCATTTCTTTTTTTCAGAACGGCCTCTCTGCTAGGAGGCTCAGAATTCTCTAAATCACTAAGGAGCTCAAGAAGTGCAGTTAGATCACTATCTGTTATCTTCATTCTTGGGAGCCGAGCCTATGCATTCTTCACAATCAGAAACACCCGCGCAGGCCCCTCGGGCGCGGTGATCGAATGGGCAACGTCGGCGGCATAGCGGGCGGTGTCGCCGGCCTGCAGCTGGTCCCTGGCATTGCCGGAACTCACCGCGATCTCGCCTTCCAGCACCGTCATCTGCTCCACCGCGCCGCGGGTGTGGGGCTGGCTGACCAGCGCGCCGCCCTGGTCGAAACGGATGTCATAGACCTCATGCCCCCCGGCTTCCTCCGGCGGCGACAGGATGCGGATGCGGCAGCCCTGGCCCATGTTCTCGATCTTGGGCACATCACTCGCGCGCAGCACCTCGATCCGGTCCTGCATGTCGCCCGCTTCCAGCAGCCCGGCAAAATCCACCTGCAGTGCGCGCGTTAGGTTCCACAGCGTCGCAATGGTGGGGGAGCTTTCGCCGCGCTCGATCTGGCTCACCATCGAGCGGCTGACGCCCGACAGGTTCGCCACCGCCTCCAGGCTCAGGCCCTGGGCGCGGCGCGCCTCCTTCAGGCGGGCGGGCAGCAGGGTCAGGATATCGTCTGTGTTTTCCGTCATGACGGATTCTCTGCGCCGGCGGGGCGGATTTGTCAAATGCTCTGGCAAAACGCGGATGCTGCGCCGCGGCGGTGCACAGGGGGTGTACAAGGGGTGCACGGGTGGTGACGCAGCGTTTCAATGACGGCACGTCCGGGCAGACAGGCCCATGCTGCGGGTGCATAGTGGCGCTGGACCTGAGGAGGAATGAGACAATGACCGACATCGTGATCCTGGACGGCGCCCGCACCGCCATCGGCACTTTCGGCGGCGCCTTGGCGGGCACGGCCCCCATCGACCTGGCTGCCACCGTCTCCAAGGCAGCACTTGAACGCTCCGGGGTGGAGGGCGGCCAGATCGGCCATGTGGTGTTCGGCCACATCATCAACACGGAACCCCGCGACATGTACCTGAGCCGGGTTGCGGCGATGCAGGCAGGCGTCCCGGACGTGGTGCCGGCAATGAATGTGAACCGCCTCTGCGGCTCCGGCGTGCAGGCAATTGTCTCGGCTTATCAATCGCTTGCCCTTGGCGACGCAGAGTTCGCCCTGGCGGGCGGGGCTGAGAACATGTCGCGCAGCCCCTATATCCTCCAGCAAAGCCGCTGGGGTGCCAAGATGGGCGATGTGAAATCGCTCGACATGATGCTGGGCGCGCTGAACTGCCCCTTCGGCACCGGCCATATGGGCGTAACGGCTGAGAATGTCGCCGATGAGCACGGCATTACCCGCGAACAGATGGACGCATTTGCCCTCACCAGCCAGACCCGTGCCGCAGCGGCGATTGAGGCCGGGTATTTCAAGTCCCAGGTCACGCCAGTTGAGGTGAAGGTGAAGCGCGATCTGGTGCCGTTCGAAGTGGACGAGCACCCCAAGGCCACCACCCCGGAGGCGCTGGCGGGCCTGCGCGCGGTGTTCCAGAAGGACGGCCGGGTAACTGCCGGAAATGCCAGCGGAATTAACGACGGCGCCGCCGCCATGGTGCTGGCCACGGCAGCCGCGGCAGAACGGGCCGGGCTGAAACCCAAGGCACGGATTCTGGGCTATGCCCATGCCGGGGTAAGGCCGGAGGTGATGGGCATCGGCCCTGTGCCTGCCGTGCGCAGCCTGCTGGAGAAAACCGGCCTGTCCGCGGGCGATTTCGATGTGATCGAATCCAACGAGGCTTTTGCGTCTCAGGCGCTGGCGGTCAACAAGGAGCTGGGGCTGGATCCGGCCAAGGTGAACCCCAACGGCGGCGCCATCGCGCTGGGCCACCCGGTGGGCGCCACTGGTGCCATTATCACTTTGAAAACGCTGTATGAACTGGAACGGACCGGCGGCTCAAAGGGGTTGATCACAATGTGCATCGGTGGCGGTCAAGGCATCGCGATAGCGATTGAGCGCCTATAACAAAAGCGGGGCAGGGGAAGTCCCCTGCTCGTCACGCGGGGCGGCTCAGGCGGCTGAACAGTATTGGTCGATCAGATTCAGCAACTGGCCCGGAGTGACGGGCTTGGATGCAAAACCATTCATGCCCAGATCCTTGACCACAGCATCATCGTGATAGCTCACATCAGCTGTGACTGCGACAATCGGCACGCCCTTTGGCGGATCAGCCGGTGCGGAACGGATCCGCCGTGCGGCCTCGATGCCGGATACCCGGGGCATGTGAAGGTCCATGAGAACCAGACCGAATTCGTTCGGTGAGCTGGTTAGAATGTCGATGCTTTCCTGCCCGTCCTCGGCAATCTCCACATCCACGCCCAGTGCCACGATGATCTCGCGCATCATGTACCGGGTAAACTCGTCGTTCTCAACAAGCAGGACTTTTCGTGGGTTGTTCATCAGCTTGTTCCGCTATTGTTTCGGTTGGGATCAGAAACACAAACTCTGTGGCAAAACCGTTCGTGGGGTGTTCGAGAATATCCAATGAGCCCCCCATCAACTCCGCAATTTCCGAGGAAATAGCCAGGCCAAGCCCGCTGCCATCATGCTGCCGTTTCAGCCCGTGGTCAACTTGGCTGAAGCGTTCGAAAATCATCTTACGGGTGTTTTGCGGAATTCCTATACCGGTGTCTCTGACAGAAACCGCAATTGATACCGGTTGATCTGAAGTGTTTTCCCCGCGTTGTTCGATGCTGATGGCGATTTCCCCGTGACTCGTGAATTTCGCGGCATTGTCGGTCAGGTTGCCTACAACTTGTGACAGCCGTGCCCCATCCAGGAGGTAATGTTCAGCCAGGTTGCTATGCAGGTGCAGCGTGACGTTGACACAATCGCCTTTCCCGCGCCGGTGGACCGCAGCGCGTGTGGTCTCCAGCCAGTGGTTTGAAAGTGTCCGCATGTCAGTCCGGACCGGCCTGACCTCAACTGCCTTCGCCTCCAGGCGGGCAGCTTCCAGCGTATTTGTCAGCATTTCCAGAAGGTTCTGCCCAGCGGCGAGTGCAGTACGCGCGTGCTGACGTGTCTTCGGGGGATTCTCCTGCATGATCTCGATAAGGTGCAAGATACCCAGTATTGCATTCAATGGGGTGCGGATCTCGTGGCTTACAGTGGTCAGAAACGCAGTCCGGATGGACAGGGCTTCCCGTGCGGCATTCTCCGCTTGTTTGCGCTCGTGAACCTCGGTTTCCAGCGCTGCAAGATGATGCAGGATACGTGCTTCATAGTCATTGAACGCACCGGTGATTTTGTCCAGTTCGTCGGGCTTTTCAGGCGCCCTTCTTTGCAGGCGAAGATTATGGTGAGCTGGTGCGGCGGCTGCAGCATCAATATGATGTGCAATTTTACGCAAATGCCGTGCAATCATGAGGTGAAAAAGCAGCAGCAGCCCAAGGGCGCCCAGATAAGCCTTGGCAATGTTAGATGCCAGGGTCGTCCATAGCTGTGACCAGATTCGCTGGTTTATTGTGCTGAAATCGAGAGAAAACCTCAGCACACCTACCTGATGCGCTGTTCCCTGCGGCTCGGTGTAGATCAGCGGAAAGATTTCCTGGTATTGTCCTGGCTCCGGTTCGCCCAGATGCCATGCATGACCCGTGGGTGCATCAAGCGCCACTGCCTTGATAAAGTCGCTGGCGGTAACGCCCTCCAGAATGGCCTGGACAATCTCCAGGTTGAATTCCCAAAGACCTCTGGAAAGGGGATCTGCCAGTGTTTCCTCGACAAGCTGAAGGCCTGCGACGGCATCGCGCTTTTGCGACGCGTAGCTGAAGTACAGCTGCAGCCCGGTTGCGAAGACCGACAGCACGGAGCTGATAATAAGAGACGCAACCACAAGCCGGAGGCTGAGGCGGTTTTGAAAGAAGAAAGACCGCATCATCAACGCCTAGCGCGGGTTCCGGCGGCGGGCAATTCCGTCACACCTTAAATCTGCAATCTATGCGGGAGTGTTGTCGAATTCCGCCACAGGCCATAGCGCGCGCTGACCGCCCGTTTGCCGCCGCGCCGCAATCATTCAAGCCAATAGCGCAATAGCGGCAAAGAGCGCCGCGCCGCCAGCTGCACCCAGGGCGGCTGGAACAACCCAGCTGTGCGGGCTGCGAACAGGGGTTCCGTTTTGTGCGGCTTGTGCGATCAGCGCCTGCTCCACCAATGCGGGCAGGCGGGGACCGAAGCGGGCCATGACTTTGGCTGTCTCCAGCAGGTCGGAGGCCACAGCGCGCGGGCCGATGGACTTTTTGATGTAATCCTCGACCACCGGACGGGCGGCTTCCCAGATGTTGATATGCGGATCGAGCGAGCGCGCGACACCTTCGACCACCACCATGGTGCGCTGCAGCAGGATCAGCTCGGTGCGGGTTTCCATGCCGAACCGTTCTGTGACTTCAAACAGATAATTCAGCAGCCGCCCCATGGAGATCTGCGAGGCGTCCATACCGAAGATCGGCTCCCCCACCGCGCGCAGGGCGCGGGCGAATTCATCGACGTCGCGGTTGGCGGGCACGTAGCCGGCCTCGAAATGCACCTCGGCCACGCGTTTGTAGTCGCGCTTGATGAAGCCATAGAGGATCTCGGCATAGACCCGGCGGGTGTATTCGTCGATGTGGCCCATGATGCCGAAGTCATAGGCGATGATGTCGCCATTGCTTGCCACCTTGAGGTTGCCCTGGTGCATATCAGCGTGGAAGAAACCGTCGCGCAGCGCGTGGCGCAGGAACAATGACAGCACCCGGTCGGCCAGGATCTTGCGGTCGTGGCCTGCCGCATCCAGCGCGTCATTGTCGCCAAGCGCGATGCCGTCGGCCCAGCCCATGGTCATCACCCGGCGGGCGGAATAGGCCCAACGGATTTCCGGCAGCTGGAAGCCTTCGTCTTTGGCGGTGTTGGCGGCAAATTCCGAAGCCGCGGCACTTTCCAGCCGCAGGTCCAGTTCACCCTGCACAACGCCGTCGAAATGTTCGATCACATCCATCGGCTTGAGGCGGCGGGCAGCGGGGGCGAACAGATCGACGATGCGGGCGGCGAAATAGAAGGCGTCCACGTCCTTGTTGAAAGCGCGCTCGATGCCCGGGCGCAGCACTTTGACCGCCACTTCCTCGCCGGTCTCGGCCAGGGTGGCACGGTGGACCTGGGCGATGGAGGCGGCGGCCACAGGGTCGCTGAAGTCCGAGAAGATTTCCGAGGCCGGGCGGCCCAGTTCCTTTTCCACCTCGGCCAGCGCTTCGGCGCGGGAGAACGGCGGCAGCTTGTCCTGCAGCACGCGCAGCTGGTTGGCCAGATCCTTGCCCACAACGTCAGGCCGGGTCGAGAGAACCTGCCCGAACTTGATGTAGGCAGGCCCCAGCGCGTTCAGGGCGCGGGTTTCCGGCGGCATCGCGGGGTCGCCCTTGTAGCCCAGCCATTTGAACGGCCAGCCTAAGGCCCGCGCCAGCATCCGGAGGGGTTTGGGCGCCTCGAACGCCTCCAGCACCGAATGCATGGCGCCAGTGCGCTCAAAGGTGGCGCCTGTGCGGATCAGGCGCAGGATATTATGAGGGCCGCGCATGGATCAGATCTTCCAGCCGGAATGCAGGGCGGCGATGCCCATCGACAGGTTGCGGTATTTGGCGTTCTCAAAACCCGCTGTCTTCACCATGCCCAGGAAGGTTTCCTGGTCGGGGAAGTTGCGGATCGATTCCACCAGGTACTGATAGCTGTCGTAGTCGCCCGCAATCATCTGCCCCATCCGCGGGATCACGTTGAAGGAATAGAGGTCATAGAGCTTTTGCAGCCCGTCGTTCGGCAACTGCGAGAACTCCAGCACCATCAGCCGCCCGCCGGGGCGCAGTACCCGGTAGGCTTCGTTCAGCGCCTCCTGCGGGCGGGTCACATTCCGGATGCCGAAGGAGATCGTGTAGACGTCAAAGGTGTTGTCCTTGAACGGCAGCTTCATCGCATCGCCGGTGACCCAATCAAGGCTGTCGGCCATCTGCTCGGCCTCGGCGCGTTTGCGGCCCTCTTCCAGCATCGGGCGGGTGAGGTCCAGCACGGTGGAATGGCCATGGCCGGCGCGTTTCAGGAAGCGGAAGGAAATGTCGCCGGTGCCGCCTGCCACATCCAGCAGCCGCTGACCGGGGCGCGGCGCCAGCCAGTCCATCATCGCGTCCTTCCAGACCCGGTGGATGCCGACGCTCATCACGTCGTTCATGATGTCGTATTTCGAGGCGACCGAGTTGAAGACCCCCTGCACGCGGCCTGCCTTCTCCTCCTCGCGGACGGTTTCGAACCCGAAATGGGTGGTGTTGTCGCTCGTGTTGCTCATCAGGCTTGCCGTTTGCTGAGTTTCGCCCTTGTTATAAGGCGCTGTGGGGCAGGCACAATGCGGCCCGTTGGTTCAGGAGGGGTGTAATGCCAGAATTGCCCGAGGTCGAGACGGTGAAACGCGGTTTGGCGCCTGCGATGGAGGGGGCGGTGATCACAAAGGCGTCCGTGAACCGCCCGGATCTGCGCTGGCCGTTTCCGGAAAGGATGGCAGAGCGGCTGACCGGGGCAAAGGTCAATGCGCTGCGGCGGCGGTCGAAATACATCCTGGCCGATCTCGACACAGATGAGACTCTGCTCATTCACCTCGGCATGTCGGGACGTATGACGGTGTCTGGCGATCCGCTGGGGCAGTTTGCCCATGAGCACCCGCAGGCGGAAAAGCACGACCATGTGGTGCTGGACATGGACAACGGCGCCCGCATCACCTTCAACGATCCGCGCCGGTTCGGGGCGATGGATCTGCTGGAAACCGCGACGGCCGAATCCCACAAGCTCCTGTCGGTGCTGGGGCCGGAGCCCTTGGGCAATGATTTCCACGAGGATCACCTGGTGGCTGCCTTCAAGGGGCGTAACACGCCGGTGAAATCCGCATTACTGGATCAGGGAATCATTGCAGGTCTCGGTAACATCTACGTCTGCGAAGCACTGTTCCGTGCGGGAATTTCGCCACGCCGCAAAGCCGGGCAGATTGCCGCGCATCGGGTGGCGGCGCTGGTGCCGATCATCCGCCAGGTGCTGCAGGATGCCATCCGCGCGGGCGGCTCATCGCTCAAGGATTTCAGGCAAGCCTCTGGTGAACTTGGATATTTTCAGCACAGTTTTGATGCTTACGGGCGCGAGGGTGAATCGTGCCGGCGCGAAGGTTGCGCCGGGTCAATTGCCAGAATCACCCAATCGGGGCGCTCCACCTTCTACTGTGTAAAGTGCCAAAGATAGCTTGATCAGAAGGACCCTTTTGGTAAGGACTCAGGATTGAACGGAACAACCGAAAGAGAAATCATGGCCTACGAGACGATCAACGTCGATGTGCAGGACCACGTTTGCCTTATCAAGCTGAACCGCCCGGAGGCGATGAACGCTCTCAACAAGGAGCTCATTGGCGAGCTCTGCGATGCTTTGGAAGAGGCCGATGCCAGCGACAAGGTGCGCTGCATTGTCCTGACCGGTTCGGAGAAGGCCTTTGCTGCCGGTGCCGACATCAAGGAGATGTCGGAGCTGAGCTTTACCGAAGTGTTTTCCACCAATCTGTTTGCCGATGCCAATGACCGCATCTCAGCAATCCGCAAGCCGGTCATTGCGGCTGTTGCAGGCTATGCGCTGGGCGGCGGATGCGAGCTGGCAATGCTCTGCGATTTCATCATTGCTGCAGAGACCGCCAAATTCGGCCAGCCTGAAATCAATCTGGGTGTTGTTGCGGGCATTGGGGGCACCCAGCGCCTAACCCGTTTCGTGGGTAAGTCCAAATCGATGGACATGAACCTGACGGGCCGCTTCATGAACGCCGAGGAAGCCGAGCGGGCAGGGCTTGTCTCGCGTGTGGTTCCGGCAAAGAAACTGATCGAAGAAGCCACTGCGGCGGCTCATAAGATCGCTGAAAAATCCCTGCTGACCGCGATGGCGGTCAAGGAAGCGGTGAACCGCTCTTATGAGCTGCCGCTGAGCGAGGGCTTGCTGTTTGAGCGCCGGGTGTTCCACTCGATGTTTGCGACCGAGGATCAGAAAGAGGGCATGGCCGCATTCCTGGAAAAGCGCGAGGCGCAGTTCCGCGACAAGTGAGGCCCGTCTCGGAAACTGTCCGGGGGATGGTTTCTGGGCGGAACAGGCAGAGCCCCAGGCCCGGCCTGTTACAGAAGACACGAAACGGCGGGCCGCCCGGCCCGCCGTTTTGCTTTCCGGGCCGGCGCCCTTGCAATTCTGCACGGAGTTGGGTAAACGCCGCCCTCATACATGCGCGTGCAGCCCGCTTTGGCTAGAATCACACCGGTGGCTGATCCGGGGCTGGCTGGCATTGCGTCCGATAGAAACAGAACCCGAAGATAAGGTTAGACACCATGGCAAATTCGCCCCAGGCCAAGAAGCGCGCACGTCAGAACGAAAAGCGCTTTGCCGTTAACAAAGCCCGTCGTTCGCGCATCCGCACCTACCTGCGTAAAGTTGAAGAAGCCATCGCGTCCGGCGACAAGGAAGCTGCAACCGCTGCTCTGCGCGCGGCTCAGCCCGAACTGATGCGCGGCGTCACCAAGGGTGTGTATCACAAAAACACCGCTTCCCGCAAAATTTCCCGCCTGTCCGCACGCGTGAAGGCGCTGGGCTGAGATTCGCTCCGCTGAGCAGGCTCACGGGCCAGTGAAAAGTTGTCAGGGCGCTGCAGATTGCAGCGCCTTGTTTTTTGGGGAAAGCCTAGGCGGAGTTCTGCAGGCGCGAGAGATTCTTTGCGGCCAAAGACAGAGTCAACATCATAGTTTCGTTGCTGCCGCCCCCCTCAAATTGCTACCAATAAGTCAGCGATTCACTCGCTGGGGGGACAGGCTGCTCGCGGCTATCTTGACGGGCATCAAGATGGTCAGGTTGTCCGGCACAGACGGCACTACGGTGCACGGATCTGGCCGGAATCCACTGCTGTATCGTTTTTGGACAGCAGCCTTGTCTCAATTGTGTGCGACACTGTTCGTAACGGCTGATCCGCCGCTTTCAGCGGCAGTTTTTGCTGTTCCAGACGAACGAGAAGCCTTCGGGCAATGCGGCCAGCAATGGTCCGCACACGATAACCCTGTGCGTGAACGGCCCCCGGGTGGTTGGGGGTAACGATAGAATTGGTCCGGCGAAATGGACCGCTGCTTTTTGGGGACGCGTGAGGCGCAGCATGACAGAAGAAAAATGGGGACAGCTCAGGAACCGGCTGTTGAAAACGGTTGGCCAGAACAACTTTACAACCTGGATTGAACCCCTGGAATTTGATGCCGTGGACAGCGGTGTGGCCGTATTCAAAGTGCCTACGAATTTCATGGGGAACTATGTCAGCCAGAACTTTGCAGACCTTATCCTGCATGAGCTGACCATGTCTGGCGAGCCAGTACAGCGCCTGGCCTTCCGGGTCGCGGCCAACAGCCCCGCGCGCCCGGCAGAACCTGCCGCTGGGACTGAGGCCTATGGCAGCGCTGACGGCGATGCGGCCGTGATGACCGCGCCTGCGGCCTCTTCTTCGGGCAAAGACACCCTGGAGGCTCTGCAGGCCGCGCCGCTGGATCCGCGATTTACCTTCGACAGCTTTGTTGTCGGCAAGCCTAACGAGCTGGCGCATGCTGCTGCCCGCCGTGTCGGCGAGGGCGGTCCGGTGACCTTCAACCCGCTGGTTCTGTATGGCGGTGTGGGCCTGGGTAAGACCCACCTGATGCACGCCATTGCTTGGGAGCTGAAGGACAAGAACCCGCATCTGAACGTACTGTATCTCTCCGCAGAGCAGTTCATGTACCGCTTTGTGCAGGCCTTGCGCGAGCGCAAGATGATGGACTTTAAGCACCTGTTCCGCTCGGTCGACGTGCTGATGGTGGATGACGTCCAGTTCATCGCGGGCAAGGATTCTACGCAGGAGGAATTCTTCCACACCTTCAACGCGCTGGTGGATCAGAACAAGCAGATCATCATCTCGGCCGACCGCGCCCCGGGGGAGATCAAGGACCTGGAGGACCGGGTGAAATCCCGCCTGCAGTGCGGTTTGGTGGTAGACTTGCATCCGACCGATTATGAGCTGCGTCTGGGCATCCTGCAGACCAAAGTACAGCAGCAGCGCGAGACCTACCCGGATCTGCGCATTGCCGACGGCGTGCTGGAGTTCCTGGCGCACCGGATCTCGACCAACGTGCGTGTGCTCGAGGGCGCGCTGACCCGGCTGTTCGCCTTTGCCTCGCTGGTCGGCCGCGAGATCGACATGGACCTGACCCAGGACTGCCTGGCAGATGTGCTGCGCGCCTCTGAGCGCAAGATCACCGTCGAGGAGATCCAGCGCAAGGTGTCGGAGTACTACAATATCCGCATGTCCGACATCATCGGCCCAAAGCGCCTGCGTTCTTATGCGCGCCCGCGCCAGGTGGCGATGTATCTGTGCAAGCAGCTGACCAGCCGCAGCCTGCCGGAAATCGGCCGCCGCTTTGGCGGGCGCGACCACACCACCGTGATGCATGGCGTCAAGCGCATTGAGGAGCTGAAGCTCACCGACGGGCAGATCGCCGAAGACGTGGAAATGCTGCGCCGGTCCTTGGAAGCCTGACGCGCATCCGACCCCAAAATATGACTTGCGGCTCCGGTTTCCGGAGCCGTTTTTTGTTGCGTTGGCGTTACCCATAACACCGCTGAATGCCCGGTATCACAGAAAACGAAGTTTCAAGCCGCGCAAAACCGGTCATAACGGCGCCCTGCACAGGAGCGCCGCATGACTCAGCAAACCCCTGAAAACATGGACACCCCCCGCGGGCTGGCCTTTGCCATCACCGCCTATCTGCTGTGGGGGTTCCTGCCGCTCTACATGAAGGCGCTATCGCATATCCCTGCAGCTGAGATTGTCACCCACCGGGTGATCTGGTCGGTGCCGGTGGCGGGGGCGCTGCTGATTATCCTGCGCCGGACCAAGGACCTGCGCGCGGCGCTCAGGAACCCGCGGATGCTGGGCATGGCCTGCATCACTGCGGCGCTGATCTCCGTCAACTGGGGGATCTATGTTTGGTCCATCGCTGCAGGACGCGCGCTGGATGCCGCGCTTGGCTACTACATCAACCCGCTTTTCAGCATTGCTCTGGGTGCCCTGCTGCTCCGCGAGCCGCTCAGCAAGGCGCAGCTGGCAGCTGTTGCCATGGCGGCAGCTGCGGTGGTTGTGCTGACGCTGGAGGCGGGCCGGGTGCCCTGGGTTGCGGTCAGTCTGACCCTGACTTGGGGATTCTATGCTTTCTTCAAGAAATCCCTGCCGATCGGCCCCAACCAGGGCTTCCTGCTGGAGGTGCTGATTCTTCTGCCGCCTGCGCTCGGTTACTTTGGGTATCTTACTGTCACCGGCAGCAGCAATATCGGCGCCTCTCTCTCCGATACCGCGCTCCTCCTGGGCTGCGGCGTGGTTACCGCGGTTCCGTTGATCGTCTATGCGAACGGGGCAAAGCTGGTGCGGCTGTCGACGATGGGAATTCTGCAATACATTGCACCGACAATGATCATGCTGGCGGCAGTGCTGCTGTTTGGCGAGGAATTCGGCCGGGCCCGGATGATTGCCTTCCCAATGATCTGGGCGGCGCTGGTGATCTACACGGCGCCGATGCTGCAGCAGATGCGCAAACGGGCGGGTTAGAGCCTGATTACTCGCCCGCGGGCGCGTCCTCAACCACACCCACAACCGGTCCCATCATGAAACCGGCATCGCTGCGTCCCAGCTGCGGCGCGTGCAGGCGCGAGATGTTACCGTCGAAATACAGCGCATTGGGCAGCTTCAGGTGATCCCGGAACAGGCTGCCGAACTGGTGGAAGGTCACCGCATTGCGCGAGATGGCAAAGACAACCCGGCTGCCATCCGCTGAGGTGCCAACGCCGTTGCGCACATAATAGCTGTCCGAATCGGGCAGGAAACGCGGGTGCAATTCGCCATCAATCACCAGCATCGGCCCGGATTGAGTGGCATAGGCGCAGGACGGGGCGGATTTTTCAAAGACCAGCGTTTCAAACACATCGGCCCGGCCCTTGCGGATGCAGAACACCCCATTGGGCAGCAGGCCGAAATTGCCGGGGCCTGCATTGGTCACCAGCCGCATCTCCTGATCGCCGTCCTCAACGTAGAGGCCAACGGGGGAGCGGTCGGCGTGATACATGCCGGCATTTGTGGCAAAGACCAGGGCCTTGCCGTCCGCCGCCAGTGCTTCATTCAGGGTAGAGAAATGGCCATAAACCTGGCCCTCGCCATCGCGCAGAAACAGCCGAAGCTGCTCATGCGACGCATCCACCTCGCAGATCGAATACCGGTTGCCGCCGTAGGCCGCATCGCTGCACTCGACCGCGCCTGCCGCCGGAGCGGCCCAAAGCGCGGCCAGCAGCAATCCGGCCCGGCGGATCACTCTTCCACGTCGCGGCGCACCGCGTCCTGGGACAGCATCCGGCGGGTGTCATCCATCTGGTCAAAGGTCTCGTCCAGCCGGAAGCGCAGATCGGGGGTGAACTTCAGCCCCAGCTTCTTGCCGACACTGCGGCGCAGCTCAGCCTTGTTGCGGGCCAGCAGTTTCAGCACGTCCTCCTGCCCCTTGCCGCCCAGCGGCAGCACAAAGGCGGTGGCGATTTTCAAGTCCGGGGAGGTACGCACCTCCCCCACGGTGATCGACATGCGGTTCAGGTCCGGGTCATGTACATCGCCGCGCGCCAGCACTTCGGAGAGAGTGCGGCGGATCAGTTCGCCGACGCGAAGCTGGCGCTGCGAAGGCCCGGGGCCGTCATGGAATTTATTCTTAGCCATATTCCCGATCTATGCCGGATCGCAGCCTTTGCCAAGCGCTGCCCGGCACTGTAGGACAAATCCAGCTTGAACAAGGGAATTGGCCAATGACTCATAAACCAGGGATCGTGATCACCGGCGCATCGGGCCGTATGGGGCAGATGCTGATCAAAACGGTGCTGGAAAGCGATAAGGCCACGCTGGCAGGCGCGGTCGAGCGCGAGGGCCACGGCTGGGTCGGTCGCGACGTGGGCGAAGCAATGGGCGGCGCGCCGGTTGGTGTCACCGTGACCGCGGATGCACTGGAAGCTTTCTCCAAGGCACAAGCGGTGATCGACTTCACCGCGCCCGAGGCAACGCTGGCCTTTTCCAAGCTCGCAGCCCAGGCCCGCGCGGTGCATGTGATCGGCACCACCGGCATGAGTGATGAGCAGATCGCCCAGCTGGAGCCGGCCTCCCGCCACGCGGTGATTGTGCGCGCGGGTAACATGAGCCTCGGCGTCAACCTCCTGACCCAGCTGACCAAAAAGGTCGCGGCAGCTCTGGACGAGGATTTCGACATCGAGGTGATCGAAGCCCATCACCACCACAAGGTCGATGCGCCCTCCGGCACCGCGCTGATGCTGGGTGAGGCTGCCGCTGAAGGCCGCGGTGTTAAACTGGCGGATGTGCGCGATTCCGGCCGCGACGGTATCACCGGCGCCCGCAAACGCGGCGACATCGGCTTTACCGCTATCCGCGGCGGCGACATCGTGGGCGAGCATGACGTGCTGTTTGCCGCCGCAGGCGAGCGAATCGTGCTGCGCCACCTGGCCACCGACCGCGCGATCTTTGCCCGCGGTGCACTGAAAGCCGCGCTTTGGGGGCAGGACAAGAGGCCGGGCCAGTACGACATGGTGGACGTACTGGGACTCTGAACTGTAGAAAGCGGCCCTCAAGGGGCGCTGCCTCCGGCGGGAGTATTTCAGCAAAAGAGAACCACGGTTTCTTCTTTGTCTAAAACACTCTGGGGGTGAGCAGGCATTGCCTGCGAGGGGGGCGACGCCCCATGACCATCGCCTAGAAGTCGATGGCGATGCCCTTTTTCTCCCAATCGCCGTAGCGCGCGGGGTCAGGGCCGTCGCGGCCGCCCAGCTCTTTGGGGCGCGGTTCCTGCGCTTCTGCAGCCTTGCGGCGTTCCTCAGCCTCGGCCAGGGCGCGCCGGGCAGCAGGCGGCAGGTCTTTCTTCACAGGCGCTGTCTCGTCGCTCATCGCGGGTTCCTTTATCCTTCGGCCATGATATACGCCCCTGTCCCGCGCGCACAAGGCGTGCCCCAAGGAGTTGCCCCATGTCCGATGCCAACCACGCCCGCCGCACTGCGGTCTACTTGCTGGATCAGGTGCTGGGAGAGGGGCGGCTGTTGGCGGAATGCTATGCTGCCGGAGCGCTGGAGAAGCTGGCACCAGAGGATCGCGCCCGCGCACAGCGGCTGGCCGTGGAGACACTGCGCAGCCTGGAGCGCGCTGACCGGGTTCTGAAAAAGCACTTGAAGAAATCTCCGCCGCTGACGGTCATGAATGTCTTGCGGCTGGGAACGGTGGAACTGTGTTCCGGCGCCGCGGCGCATGGGGTGGTCAATGCGATGGTGGCAATTATCTCCAAACACCGCCGCCATGGGCAGCTCAAGGGGATGGTCAATGCGGTACTGCGCAGGGTGGCTGAAGCAGGGCCGGCGGAATGGGCCAAGCTGCGCACGCCGCGCCTGCCGAACTGGATCCGGAAACCCTTGGTCCAGGCCTGGGGCGCAGAGGCGATGCTGGGCATGGAGGCTGCGCATCTCGCTGGCGCGCCGCTGGATATCACAGGCAAGCCCGGTGCAGACCTTGCTGCACTTGGCGGTGAAATGCTGCCAACCGGCTCTGTCAGACTCGCCAATGCAGGCCAGGTTTCCGCTCTGCCAGGCTATACAGCTGGCGATTGGTGGGTGCAGGACGCTGCTGCGGCATTGCCTGCCCGCATTCTGAATGTTCAGCCCGATGAACACGTGCTGGAACTATGCGCGGCACCGGGCGGCAAGACCATGCAGATGTCGGCCACAGGCGCCAAGGTCACGGCTGTTGATGTTTCGGAGGGCCGGGTTGCCCGGCTTAGGGAAAACCTGGAGCGCACCGGGTTGCGAGCGGAGCTGATCGTAGGGGATGCGCTGGCGCAGACCGGCCAGTATGACGCCGTGCTGCTGGACGCGCCTTGCTCCGCGACCGGCACCATTCGCCGCCACCCTGACCTGCCGCAGGCCAAGGATGGCAGTGAGTTCGGAGGGCTGATCGAGCTGCAGGCGCAGATGCTGACCCATGCCTGGAGTCTGGTGAAACCCGGCGGGCGGCTGATGTTCTGCACCTGCTCGCTGCTGCCGGATGAAGGTGAATGCCAGGTCGAGGACGCGCTGGACATGTTTCCGGAGATGGCAGCAGACCGCGAGGCGCTGCTGGTGCCCGGTGTGGAGCCAGACTGGATCACCGAGGAAGGCGGCCTGCGCCTGCGCCCGGATTACTGGACCGACCGCGGCAGCATGGACGGTTTCTACATGGCCCTTTTGCGCAAATCCGCGTGACCCGGGGCGTCCCCGGCATTCGCCGGTGACTTGAGCCGCACCCCGCGCTATGCTCCTGCCAAAACGCCCTGGCAAACCCGGCGTGAGGCAACAGAGCATGTCCACTTATGACAGAATGGCAGGCCGCGGCACCCGGCTGCTGAACCGGTATTACGCCTGGCGCGCGCGCAGCCAGCCGGCTGCGACCGGTTTTGTCTCGCAGCCCGAGCCGCGCACCATCGGCAGTTTTGCCCGCGGGCGGCAGCTGGTGGCGGGCAACCTTCTGTTTGCGGGCTACCTGGTCGAATCGCCGGATACCGGCCTGTGGGAGGTTTCCGCGCCCGATGCCGCTTTTGACGCGGAGCGGCACGGGTTTGCCTGGCTCGACGATCTGGCGGCTGTTGGGGATTTCAAGGCGCGGCTCAAGGCGCAGACATGGGTCTGGGGCTGGATAGAACAGCACGGGCGCGGCAGCGGGCTGGGCTGGCTCCCGGATCTGACCGGACGCCGGGTGATCCGCTGGATCAACCACGCCCTGTTCCTGCTGAGCGGCAAAGAGAAAGACGAAACCGAGGCCTTCTATGGCTCGTTGGCGCAGCAGACCTGGTATCTGGCACAGCGCTGGCAAGGGGCCGCTCCTGGGTTGCCCAGGTTCGAGGCGTTGTGCGGCTTGATCTATGCGGGGCTTGCCCTGCAGGGCAGGGAGGAACTGGCAGATCCGGCAGTCCGGGCGCTGGCGATGGAGTGTGAAACCCAGATCGACGGGCAGGGCGGCTTGCCGACCCGCAACCCGGAAGAGCTGCTGGAAGTGTTCACCCTTCTGACCTGGGCGGCTGCGGCCCTGCATGAGGCCGGCCGTACCGTGCCGCCTGCCCATTTCGCTGCCATCGAACGGATTGCACCGACCCTGCGTACCCTGCGCCACAGCGACGGCGGGCTGGCGCGGTTTCATGGTGGCGGCCGCGGGCTGGAAGGGCGGCTGGACCACGCACTGGCGGCCAGCCATGTGGCGGAGCGCCATGCGGACGGGCTGGCAATGGGCTTTGCCCGGCTGTCTGCACGGCGCACTTCGGTGATTGTTGATGCATCGGCGCCACCCCAGGGCAAGGCTTCTTATAACGGCCATGCATCTACCCTGGCGTTCGAGCTGACATCCGGCCGGCGGCCCTTGGTCGTGAACTGCGGGTCCGGTGAATCTTTCGGTGTGGAATGGCGCCGGGCCGGACGGGCGACGCCGTCGCACACGACGCTGTGCATTGAAGGGCATTCCAGCGCCCGTTTGTCCGCGCCGCACCGGACGACGGGCCATGAAGAGCTGATTGAGGCTCCGGATGACGTTCCGTTGGAACTGAGCGATCTTGCGGAGGGCTTCCGGTTTCAGGGTGGCCATAATGGCTATGCGGCTCACTTCGGGCTGACACATGCCCGTTCGCTGGATCTGTCCTTTGACGGCCGTTCCCTGGCTGGGGAGGACATGCTGCTGGCGCTGGAAGACCCGGCAAAGCGCCGCTTTGACAAGGCCAGCGCAAGTAATCCGGATGGCGGTGTCGGCTTTGACATCCGTCTGCATCTGCATCCGGAAGTGGACGCAGCCCTTGACTTGGGCGGCGCGGCAGTATCCATGGCGCTCAAGAGCGGGGAAATCTGGGTGTTCCGCCATGACGGGCACTGCCAATTGCGGCTGGAGCCAAGCGTTTTCCTGGAAAAGACCCGCTTGAAGCCGCGTGCGGCAAAGCAGATCGTTTTATCCGGGCGGGCGATGGGATATGCCACCCGCGTCCGGTGGACGCTCAGCAAAGCGCAGGAGACTGCGGTTGCCGTGCGAGACCTGAACCGGGACGAACCCGAGACGTTTGACTGAGCCTTTAAAAGGACCTGCCCTGCCATGACCGACCTTCACCCCGTACGCCGTGCGCTGCTTTCCGTATCCGACAAGACCGGCCTGATTGAGCTGGGTAAGGCGCTGGCTGCGCGCGGTGTTGAACTGCTGTCCACCGGCGGGTCCGCCAAGGCGCTGCGCGATGCCGGCCTCACCGTCAAGGACGTATCGGAAGTCACTGGCTTCCCGGAAATGATGGACGGCCGGGTGAAGACCCTGCACCCGATGGTGCATGGCGGGTTGCTGGCCCTGCGCAACAATGACACCCACGTCGCCGCAATGGACGAGCACGGCATCGGCGCCATCGATCTCTTGGTCGTGAATCTTTACCCGTTCGAGGCAGCTCTGGCGCGCGGTGCCGGCTATGACGAGATGATCGAGAACATCGACATCGGCGGCCCGGCGATGATCCGCGCAGCCTCCAAGAACCACCTGTTCGTGAATGTGGTCACCGACGTGCAGGACTATGACGCGCTGCTGGCTGAACTGGACGCCAACGACGGCCAGACCTCTTACGCCTTCCGCCAGCGCCTGTCGCAGACCGCCTATGCCCGCACCGCGGCCTATGATGCTGCCGTGTCGAACTGGATGGCCTCCGCGATCGAAGAGAAAACCCCGCGCCGCCGCGCCTTTGCCGGTGAGCTGAAACAGACCCTGCGCTATGGCGAGAACAGCCACCAGGAAGCGGCTTTCTACACCGACGGTTCCAACCGTCCGGGCGTTGCCACCGCAGTGCAGCTGCAGGGCAAGGAACTGAGCTACAACAACATCAACGACACTGATGCGGCCTATGAGCTGGCCGCGGAGTTCGATCCGTCTGACAGCGCGGCCGTGGCAATCATCAAACACGCCAACCCCTGCGGCGTGGCCAAGGGCGCGACCCTGGCCGAAGCCTACCAGAAGGCGTTTGACTGCGACCGCACCTCGGCCTTTGGCGGTATCGTGGCGCTCAACCAGCCGCTGGACGCGGAAACAGCTGCCAAGATTACAGAGATTTTTACAGAGGTGGTGATTGCACCGGGCGCATCTGACGAGGCAAAGGAAATCTTTGCCGCCAAGAAGAACCTGCGCCTGCTGCTGACCGACGGTCTGCCCGATCCGCGCAAAGCCATCACGGCTTACAAGCAAGTCGCAGGCGGTATGCTGGTGCAGGACAAGGACGTCGGCTACGTCGGCATGGACGACCTCAAGGTGGTGACCGAGAAGGCGCCGTCCGAGGCCCAGATGCAGGATCTGCTGTTTGCCTGGAAAGTTGCCAAGCACGTCAAATCCAACGCCATCGTCTATGTGAAGGACAGTGCCACTGTCGGCGTCGGCGCAGGCCAGATGAGCCGCCTGGACAGCGCCAATGTGGCCGCGGCCAAGGCAGGCCGCATGGCCGCCGAGCTGGGTTTGGAAGAGAGCCTGGCCAAGGGCTGTGCCGTGGCTTCGGACGCGTTCTTCCCCTTTGCCGACGGCCTGCTGGAAGCGGCGGCCGCGGGCGGTGCCTGCGTCATTCAGCCGGGCGGCTCGATGCGCGATGACGAGGTGATCAAGGCGGCCAACGAAAAAGGTCTGGCCATGGTCTTTACCGGCATGCGCCACTTCCGCCACTAAGCAGAGCAGGGCACATGGCAGCACGTTGCATGATCTGGGGCGCCGCCCTTTCCTTGCTGGCCGATCAGGCTAGCAAATACTGGGTGATCCATGTGATGGGGCTGGACCAGCGCCACAGGATCGACGTGCTGCCGCCGTTCCTGAATTTCCGCTACGGCGAGAACACCGGCATCAATTTCGGCCTGTTCGGCGGCGGCGATGAAGCCGCGCGCTGGATTCTGATTGCGCTGTCGCTGGTGATCTGCGCTGCGCTGGCGATCTGGATTCTGCGTGGCCAAGGCAAGTTCTGGGGCATGCAGCTATCCGCAGGGCTGGTGATCGGCGGCGCCTTGGGCAATGTCGCGGACCGGCTGCTCTACGGTTATGTGCTGGATTTTCTCAACACGTCCTGCTGCGGCATCCAGAATCCCTTTGTGTTCAATGTCGCTGATATATTTATCTTTGGCGGCGCAGCCGGGCTGATCTTCTTCGACGGCCGGCATAAAAAGCCTGCGTAGACCTCGTCAGGCAATTGCGTTAAAAGCGCTGGGAAACAGGCAGGAGTTTGGGGCAATGCGGATCCCGTTCGGAGTGATGGTTCTGGCTGGCGCGCTGGCAGTGGCCGGGTGCGGCCAAAAGGGGCTGCGGCTCATCCAGAAGCCCGGCACCGGCCCTGACGAATTTCTAGTTCTGCCCAGCAAACCGCTGAGCACTCCTGAAAACTTCAGCAGCCTGCCCGCGCCGACGCCTGGCGGCGCAAACCTGACGGACCCCAACCCGCAGGCCGAAGCGGTTGCCGCCCTTGGCGGCAAGCCCGGCGCATTGGTGCCCGGTAGCGGCGTTCCCTCCAGCGATGCAGCCCTGGTAACGGCATCCAGCCGGTATGGAGTCGAGGCGGGCGTGAGGGAAACTGTCGCCGAAGAGGATGCCAAGTTCCGCCACCGCAACCGCCGCGTGGGCCGGATCAAGCTGTTCCCGGTTGACCGTTATGAACAGCTGTACAGGAAGCAGACGCTGGATCCTCACGCCGCAAACGAGCAGTACCGCCGTGCCGGCGCGGCCACGCCGTCCGCACCGCCGCCTGGCGATTTCTGAACTCACTTTTCCGCCAGCCAATCTTGCAAGACGCCAGCAGCAGCGTAGGTTGACAGCAGTCTTTCTGCTGGCAATGCGCGCCGAATTGTGGCTGCATTACGCAAAAGAGCAGTAACCGCACTGCCCCGGGCAAGGGCAATGGTGCAGAAATTGGAGGATGCCAGATGATCCAAAGGGTCACATTGGCCGCCGCAGCGCTGAGTGCTGTCTTGTCTATCCCGGCACGGGCTGAGGATGAGTCAGTGACCGCGTTCACCCTCGACAATGGCATGGATGTAGTGGTGATCGAGGATCATCGCGCGCCCGTCGTGCAGCAGATGGTCTGGTACCGGGCCGGCTCTGCCGATGAGCCGCCGGGCCAGTCCGGTGTCGCCCATTTCCTGGAGCACCTTCTGTTCAAGGGCACAGACAAGCTGGCGCCGGGTGAGCTGTCTGCGACGGTGCGCGCCAATGGCGGTCAGGACAATGCCTTCACCAGCTACGACTACACTGCCTATTTCCAGCGTGTTGCTGCCGACCGGCTGGAACTGATGATGCAGATGGAAAGCGACCGGATGACCAACCTCCGCCTGAGCGAGGAGGATATCGTCACCGAGCGCGAGGTGATCCTGGAAGAGCGCAACCAGCGCACGGACAATGACCCGGTGGCGCTGTTCCGCGAGCAGCTGCAGGCTGTGCAGTATCTCAACCATCGCTACGGCCAGCCGGTGATCGGATGGCGGCATGAGATGGAAAGCCTGGACATGGAGGATGCGCTGTCTTTCTACCAGACGTATTACGCGCCCAATAACGCCATTCTGGTGGTGTCCGGGGATGTTGAGCCGGATGACGTGCAGGCCCTGGCGGAAAAATACTACGGCGTGATTCCGGCTAATCCGGATTTGCCGGAACGGTTCCGCAGCCAGGAGCCGCCGCAAACCGCGGCCCGGCGCGTCACATACCAGGATCCACGCGTCGCCCAGCCCTATGTCCAGCGTTCTTATCTGGCGCCGGAGCGTGACCCCGGCGCGCAGCAAAAGGCCGCGGCACTTTACCTGCTGGCAGAGCTTCTGGGGGGTAGCAGCACGTCTTACCTGGCCAATGCTCTGCAATTCGACCAGCAAGTTGCTGTCTACTCTGGCGCCTTCTACTCCGGCAGCTCGCTGGATGACACCTCGTTTACGTTCCTCGTGGTCCCCGCTGACGGCGTGAGCATGGAAGAAGCTGAAACCGCGCTGGATTCCACCATCGCCCGCTTCCTCGAGGAGGGGGTGGACGAGGCCCAGCTGAACCGGATCAAACTGCAGTTGCGCGCTGCCGAGATCTATGACCGGGACAATGTGAACGGCATTGCCAACCGATATGGCCAGGCGCTCAGCATCGGGCTGACGGTGCAGGATGTGCAGGATTGGCCGAAAATACTGCAGTCCGTCACAGCGGACGAGATCATCGCCGCGGCCAATGAAGTGCTGCGCCCGGAAACATCGGTGACAGGCTGGATGACACGCAGTCAGGAGGTGACCCAATGACACTGCTGAAACTGATTGCGGCGTCACTGGCTGCCTGCTTCATGGCTTTTCCCGCTTTGGCTGGCATCAAGATTCAGGAAGTGACCTCCCCCGGCGGCATTACCGCCTGGCTGGTGGAAGATCACGCTATTCCTTTCTCGGCGCTGGAACTGCGGTTTCGCGGCGGCACGTCACTGGATGCAGAAGGCAAACGCGGCGCGGTCTATCTTATGACAGGATTGCTGGAAGAAGGGTCCGGGGATCTGCGTGCACAGGAATATGCCCGTGCGCTGGAATCCCTGGCCGCAGATTTTTCCTATGACGCGGATAAGGATGCTGTTTCCATTTCCGCCAGGTTTCTGACGGAAAACCGCGACGAGGCTGCAGCGCTTCTGCGGCAAACCCTGTTTGAGCCGCGGTTTGACCAGGACGCGTTGGACCGGGTGAGGGCTCAGGTGCTTGCCGGGCTGCGCTCAGACGCCAAGGATCCAAATAAGATTGCGGGGCAGGCGTTTGCTAGCATGGCCTTTGGCAGCCACCCCTACGGCAGTGATGGCAAAGGCACAGTGGACAGCGTTTCCGCCCTCAGCCGGCAGGACATTTTTGATGCCTATGAGGCAGTATTCGCCCGCGACAGGCTCTATGTCAGTGCTGTTGGCGACATCACTGCTGAGGAGCTTGGCACACTGCTGGATGATCTGCTGGGCGCCTTGCCTGCGGAGGGTGCACCGATCCCGGGCCCGGCAGACGTGACCATCGAGGGCGGTGTCACGGTTGTCGACTTTGATACACCGCAGTCGGTGGCCCTGTTCGGCCAGAAAGGCATCAAGCGCGAGGACCCGGATTTCTTCACCGCCTATGTGATGAACCAGATTCTGGGCGGCGGCTCTTTCGAGACCCGGCTGATGACCGAGGTGCGGGAAAAGCGCGGGCTGACCTACGGGGTCTATTCCTACCTGGTGCCGCGCGATCTGGCAGCGGTCTACATGGGGTCGGTGGCCTCGGCCAACGGCAAGATGGCCGAAGCGGTGGAGGTCATCCGCAACGAATGGCGCCGCATGGCCGAGGAAGGCGTAACCGCGAAAGAGCTGAAGGATGCCCAGACCTATCTGACCGGCGCCTACCCGCTGCGCTTTGACGGCAATGGCCGCATTGCCTCGATCCTGGCGGGGATGCAGATGGACAATCTGCCGGTCAGCTATGTGGAAACCCGCAACGACCGCATCAACGCGGTCACCCTGGAAGACATCAACCGCTTTGCGGCGGAGTTCATGGACCCCGGCGGGCTGCATTTCACCATCGCCGGTCGCCCGGAAGGGTTGGAGACCACAAACTGAGGCCGCTCCTGGCTATGGATCAGCCCCGATCAGCGCCCGCCCCGCATGGAGCCGGCGTTTTTACTGCCGGGCCGGCATCCGGGCGGCTTCACACTGACTCCTGCCGCCGCACCGCGCGGCTTTCCGCTTTTCCTTTCAATCGGGGGCAAACTGCTGTATGGGCGGGCCTATCTGAGACGATGTGCCCGGGCCCTGGCACGCGAAAGAAAGATAGATTGGGCCGGCGGCAATGGGGCCGCCACGCAAACGGGAGACCCGGAGGGCCGGGAGCGCTCCCAATCAGGATACGCTAGATGTTTAACGTTTCGAAAAAATCGATGCAGTGGGGCGAAGAGACGCTCACACTGGAAACCGGCAAAGTTGCCCGCCAGGCGGATGGCTCCGTGATTGCCACCCTGGGCGAGACCTCGGTCATGGCCAACGTGACCTTTGCCCGTCAGCAGAAGCCCGGCCAGGACTTCTTCCCGCTGACCGTGCACTACCAGGAAAAATACTATGCTGCGGGCAAGGTGCCCGGCGGCTTCTTCAAGCGCGAAGCGCGCCCGACCGAAAAAGAAACCCTGACCGCGCGTCTGATCGACCGTCCGATCCGCCCGCTGTTCGTCCCCGGCTTCAAGAACGAAGTGCTGGTGATGTGCACCGTGCTGAGCCACGACCTGGTCAACGACCCCGACATCGTCGCGATGATCGCGGCTTCCGCTGCGCTGACCCTGTCCGGCGCGCCCTTCATGGGTCCGATCGCCGGTGCGCGCGTTGGCTTCGAGGACGGCGAATACGTTCTGAACCCGACCGTCGACGACATGCAGGACCTGCGCCTGAACCCCGAGCAGCGCCTGGACCTGGTTGTTGCCGGCACCAAAGACGCGGTGATGATGGTGGAATCGGAAGCCTATGAGCTGTCCGAGGCCGAGATGCTGGGTGCGGTGAAATTCGCGCACGAGCAGATCCAGCCGGTGATCGACCTGATCATCTCGCTGGCCGAAGAAGCCGCGAACGAGCCCTTCGACTTCACCCCGCCGGATTACGCCGACCTCTATGAGGCGGTCAAAGCCGCAGGTGAGACCGAGATGCGCGCCGCCTTTGCGATCACCGACAAGCAGGAGCGCACCGCCGCTGTTGCCGCTGCCCGTGAGACCATCAAGGAAAAGCTGACCGAAGAGCAGCTGGAAGATGCCAACCTCGGCTCCGCGCTGAAGAAGCTGGAAGCAGGCATCCTGCGCGGCGACGTGGTCAAGACCGGCAAGCGTATCGACGGCCGCAAGACCGACGAGATTCGCGACATCGTGTCGGAAACCGGCCTGCTGCCGCGGACCCACGGCTCGGCGCTGTTCACCCGCGGCGAGACTCAGGGCCTGGTTGTGACCACCCTGGGCACCGGCGACGACGAGCAGTTCATCGACGCGCTGCACGGCAACTTCAAATCCAACTTCCTGCTGCACTACAACTTCCCGCCGTACTCGGTTGGTGAAGTGGGCCGTGTCGGCTCCCCTGGCCGCCGCGAAATCGGCCACGGCAAGCTGGCCTGGCGCGCGCTTCAGGCGGTTCTGCCGGCCCCGACCGACTTCCCCTACACCGTGCGTGTTGTGTCGGAAATCACCGAATCTAACGGTTCCTCCTCGATGGCTTCCGTCTGCGGCGGCTCGCTGTCGATGATGGACGCGGGCGTGCCGCTGAAAGCACCGGTTGCCGGTGTTGCGATGGGCCTGATCCTGGAAGACGACGGCTCTTACGCGATCCTGTCGGACATCCTGGGTGACGAAGACCACCTGGGCGACATGGACTTCAAGGTGGCGGGTACCGAAAACGGCATCACCTCGCTGCAGATGGACATCAAGGTTGCCGGTATCACCCCGGAAATCATGGAGAAAGCCCTGGCTCAGGCCAAGGACGGCCGGATGCACATCCTGGGTGAGATGGCCAAGGCGCTGTCCGAAACCAATGAGTTCTCGGTCCACGCCCCGCGCATCGAAACCATGCAGATCCCGACCGACAAGATCCGTGAAGTGATCGGCTCCGGCGGCAAGGTGATCCGCGAGATCGTGGAAACCTCCGGCGCCAAGGTCGACATCAACGACGACGGCGTGATCAAGATCGCCAGCCCCAACGGCGAAGCCATCCAAAAGGCCTATGACATGATCTATTCGATCGTGGCAGAGCCGGAAGAGGGCCAGATCTACACCGGCAAAGTTGTGAAGATCGTCGACTTCGGCGCCTTCGTGAACTTCTTCGGCAAGCGTGACGGCCTGGTGCATGTCTCCCAGATCGAAAACCGCCGCCTGAACCATCCGTCGGATGTTCTGAAGGAAGGCCAGGAAGTGAAAGTGAAGCTGCTGGGCTTTGACGACCGCGGCAAGGTCCGCCTGTCGATGAAAGTTGTCGACCAGGAAACCGGCGAGGAAATCCAGCCGGAGAAGAAAGAAAAGGCAGAGCAGGACTAATCCTCCTTTGATCTGACATAAACAGCCCGGGGCACGCGCCAAATCGTGCCCCGGGCTATTCAATTTCTGCCGGGACGCGCATGGACAAGTCTTTGAAATCCCGTGTTTCCATCATCACGGTCACCTATAATTCCTCGGTGATTGTTGAGAATCTGCTGCGTTCCATTCCGGATGAAGTTCCTGTTGTTCTCGTCGACAACGCATCGCGCGACGCGGACGCAACCCGGACCTTGGCCGCAGAACATGGCGCGCGCTTCATTGCCAATTCCGAAAACCTGGGTTTTGGCCGCGCCTGCAATCAAGGGGCGGAGCTTGCGGATGCCGAATTCCTGTTCTTTGTGAATCCGGATGCCGAGCTTTTTCCGGACACTTTGGAGGCTCTGCTGGCGGCTGCTGAATCCCATCCTGAGGTTTCAGCCTTTAACACCCGCATCGTCAAAGGCGACGGTTCGCTCTTTTTCAAACGCCGCAGCAAACTGATTCCGAAATCGCTTTGGCTTGGCCGCGAAGCCGCCACGCAGGATGGCGAAGTGCCTGTGCTGTCCGGCGGGGCGTTGCTGGTGCGCCGCTCCGCATTTGAGAAGGTGGGCGGCTTCGACCGCAAAATTTTCCTCTTCCACGAGGATGATGACCTGAGCCTCAGGCTAAAAGCTGACTGCGGCCCGTTGCGCTATGTCTATGGGGCGCAGGTCCGGCACCTCTTGGGGCATTCCACGGAACGCTCTGCCAGGACCGCTGCGCTCAAAGCTTGGTACATGGGGCAATCCCGCGTCTACGCAGCCCGCAAGCACAACCAGCCCTTGGGCTTCCTTCGGGCATTGGCTGAGGCCGCCTTGCAGCTGGTCTCCCCTCTAAACCTTTTGTCAGCACGCAAGCGCGCCAAAAGTTGGTACTATTTCCGCGCAATCCTCGTCAGCCGCGGCCTGGGTTCAGCGGACCGGCCGCCGCCGTGGCAGACGCGCTGATGCTGGCTTTTTCAGTGACACTCGACAGGTGCCCTGCATGAAACGCCCCCCGCTATGGAAAATCACCCGTGAGCTGAAGCGCCCGCTGCAGCAGTTTTCCCAATTGCCCAGCCGGTTGGGGTCTCTTTTGCTGGGGCGCTGGTACTACGATGCAGCCCTGGCCCGCCGGATCCGTTGCACCAAGGGGGCCGTGCCACCGGGCCCGCTGCCAGCAATCTATCTGATCTTCCCAAGCCAGGGCCTGCTAGACTCCCATTTTCTGGCCCTGCGCTACTTGATCCGCAGCGGATATGCTCCTGTCGTGGTGTCTAACATCCCGCTCAGTGATACCGATCGGGAACGCTTGCGCAGTGTCAGCTGGCTCTGCATTGAACGTCCCAATTTTGGATATGACTTTGGCGGCTACAGGGACGGTCTTCTGGCCGCCCGGGCACATCTGGACCGCATTGACCGGCTGGTGCTGCTGAACGATTCTTCATGGTTCCCGCTGCCGGGCGCGCGTGATTGGCTTGCGGAGGCTGAGGCGCTGGGAGTGGATTTTGCCGCCGCCGCTTGCAACTATGGCCATCCGCGGGTGGAGGCAGAACATTTCCGGGGCATCAACTGGGGCTATTCCACGGCCAGCCGGAATTTCCAGTACTGTTCCTATGCGCTGATGCTGTCAGGGCGGCTGCTGAATGATCCCGCTTTCCTCAGGTTCTGGAAACGCTTTCCCCTGACCAACAACAAGAAATTCATCGTCCGCCGGGGAGAGACCGGACTCACTCAATGGGTGCTGTCACATGGGTATTCGCACGGTGCGGTCCTGCGGACAGCGGACTTGGACCAGCGGCTTGGCCGGCTGTCCCCGGCGGCGATCAGGCGTGTTGTAGAGGAAACCGTGATCTTCGGCCGCCCCAGTCTCGAGGCTCTTAAGGCCAAGCTGCTGTCGCAAGACACCCCGCCGCAGGATTTTGCGGCATTTGTTCTGACTGCGGTGGCCACACAGGGTGTCAGCTACACGCTGCCTGCCTATTTGCATGCTGAGGATGGGTTTGCCTTTCTCAAGAAATCGCCCTGCTGGCTCACCCGGGACGGGTCGGACATCACCTTGGGCTTTGCATCGAAGCTGGAAGGGGAGGAAGGCCGGGCCATCGCAGCCGAAGCGCTGCAGTTGCGGCAAACCCGGGCGCCGGATTTCCCGCCCGCAGCAGGAAATGCGGGCTAACACCTGAATAAGACAAGCCGCCCAAAGGCGGCTTGCAGGAGGTTCGAAAGCGTCCGGACTATTCCGGCGCTTTTACCTTGCGCAGGTAGGGGAAGATGGTCTCGAATTCGCCGAATTTCGCCTTGGCATCCTCGTTGGAGACAGTCGGCGGAATGATCACGTCTTCGCCCGGCACCCAGTTTGCCGGGGTGGCGACACCCTTGGCGCTCATCTGCAGCCCGTCCAAGGCTCGCAGGATCTCGGCAAAGTTGCGGCCCACGGTCATCGGGTAGGTCATCGACAGCTTCAGCTGTTTGTCCGGACCAATGATGAAGACAGAGCGCACAGTGGCGCTGTCGGCAGGCGTGCGGCCATCGGGCAGATAGGCTTCGGCAGGCAGCATGTCGAACGCTTTTGAAACTGCCAGGCCATCGTCGGCGATGATCGGGAAGCCGGGTTCTGCCTTGCCGTATTCCGCGATGTCCTTCTTCCACTTCTTGTGATCTTCAACACCATCAACCGAAACGCCGATCACCTTGGTGTTGCGCTTGGACCATTCGTCATTCAATTGGGCAACCGCGGAAAACTCTGTGGTGCAAACGGGGGTGAAATCCTTGGGGTGCGAAAACAGGATTGCCCAGCTGTCGCCGATCCAGTCGTGAAAGCTGATGCTGCCCTGATCGGTTTCGGCATTGAAATCAGGAACCACGTCGTTGATGCGTAAACCCATGGCAGTATCCTCCTTGTCAGGGGGTTATGTTTGGTTGCTGTCAGGCGGCTGAGTCGCCTGGGAAACCACTTATGCAGTCTTCCGTCACGTTACAGCCCCTGCCGCAGGTTGCCACGGAAAATCTCTAATGTCCTTGCCCGCCAGAGGGTTGCAAACACCGCTGGAAAAGCGTTGACAGGCGCTCCGATAATTTGATCAAATTATGCAGCCAAAGCCACTTGCCCCCTTCCCGGCCTGGTGACAAAGTGGCCGCCAAACCGGCCGGCGGCTGGGAGAGAACATCTGAATTGGGAGACCCCAGATGATCGAGAAACGCGATTTTTACATCAACGGCCAGTGGGTTGCCCCTGCTGCGCCTAACGACTTCGAGGTGATCAACCCCTCGACCGAAGACCCCTGTGCAGTGATCTCATTGGGCTCTGAGGCTGACACCAACGCTGCCGTGGCTGCGGCCAAGGCGGCGCTGCCGGGCTGGATGGCCACCCCGGTGGAAGAGCGCATCGCGCTGGTCGAGAAGCTGATCGAAATTTATGAAACCCGCGCCGAAGATCTCGCCCAGGCGATGTCGCTGGAGATGGGCGCGCCGATCGACATGTCGCGTACCTCTCAAGTGGGGGCCGGCAGCTGGCACCTGCGCAATTTCATCGCCGCGGCCAAGGAGTTCCCCTTTGACGCACCGCTGAACGACCGCAGCCCCAACGACCGCATCATTCACGAGGCGGTCGGCGTCTGCGCCCTGATCACGCCCTGGAACTGGCCGATGAACCAGGTGACCCTGAAGGTCGGCGCGGCAGCGGTGGCCGGCTGCACCATGGTGCTGAAGCCGTCGGAACAGAGCCCGCTCAACGCGATGATCTTTGCCGAGCTGATGGATGAGGCCGGCTTCCCGGCAGGCGTGTTCAACCTGGTGAACGGCGACGGCCCGGGTGTCGGTTCTCAGCTGACCACCCACCCGGATGTGGACATGATCTCTTTCACCGGTTCCACCCGCGCGGGCATTGCGATTACCCAGGCTGCGGCGCCGACCCTGAAAAAGGTCGACCTGGAGCTGGGCGGCAAAGGCGCCAACGTGATCTTTGAAGATGCCGACGAGAAGGCAGTGAAGCGCGGCGTGCTGCACATGATGCAGAACACCGGTCAGAGCTGTAACGCACCCTCGCGTATGCTGGTGCAGCGGAGCATCTATGACCGGGTGGTCGCCGAGGCAGCGGAAGTGGCCGCCAAGGTCGAGGTTGGCCCGGCCAGCCAGGAAGGCCGCCACATCGGGCCGGTGGTCAATGAGCTGCAGTGGAACAAGATCCAGGATCTGATCCAGAAGGGCATCGACGAAGGCGCCAAACTGGTGGCCGGCGGCACCGGCCGTCCGGACGGGCTGAACAAGGGCTACTATGTGAAGCCCACTGTCTTTGCCGATGTGAACAACCAGATGACCATCGCCCGCGAAGAGATCTTTGGCCCGGTGCTGTCGATCATTCCCTTCGAGAGTGAAGAGGAGGCGGTCGAGATCTCCAACGACACGCCCTATGGCCTGACCAATTATGTGCAGACCCAGGATGGCGCCCGCGCCAACCGCATGGCCCGCGCGCTGCGGTCCGGCATGGTGGAGATGAACGGCAAGTCCCGCTCGGCAGGTTCGCCCTTTGGCGGCATGAAGCAGTCCGGCAAGGGCCGCGAGGGCGGCAAATGGGGGATCGAGGATTTCCTGGAAGTCAAAGCGGTCGGCGGCTGGGCCGCTGAATAAGCCTTCGCTACGGACCTTGTAGAGAGCCGCCTTCCGGGGCGGCTTTCTTTTTGCGTGCACAGGGCTTGCGTCCGGTGGTGCTCCCGCGCCCTCAAGCCCCCCGGCTGCGCCGGGCCGCATTCAGGCTTGGGCGTGGCCCGTGCTGCGCACGGGTAAAGGGGTGTGAGATTAAAAATAGGCTCTAAGCAGGCAGATTACGGCGATTCCGGCGCCCATCGTCAATGGCAGGCTGCGGGTGGTCAGCGCCACCGTCAAGGCGGCCGTGCCTGCGATCCATTCCTGCGGCCCGCCCTGCATCAGCAGATAGGTGACCAGCGACAGGATCAGGCAGCCCGGCAGCGCCTGCAGCCCGCGCGCCCAGGGGCCGTGGTCCGGCAGCCGCCGGCCCAGCAGATAGCCCGAAAGCCGCACAGCAAAGGTTGCCGCTGCCAGGCCGAAGATCAGGGTCCAAGTCTCAGTCATTGCCCAGCACTCCGGCAATGGCAGCCCCTGCCGCGCCGCCCAGGATCAGCGTCCAGGTGGGATCCAGCGGCGTAAGCAGGCCCGCCAGCAGCACGGTGGCGATGGACACGCCCCACGGCAGTAGCATGGCCCTGCCGCTCCACAGGGAACGCAGGATGGCGATAAAGGCAGCGGTAAAGGCGAAATCCATGCCCAGGGCCTTGGGCTCCGGTACTGCCGTGGCGACGCTGGCCCCCGCCACAGTGGCCAGCACCCAGACCGCGACCAGCCCCAATCCGCCGCCCACCAGATACCAGTAGCCCGCGCGATGGCCGCGGGCGCGCATGGCGTGCATCAGCGCCCAGTTTTCATCCGTTGCCAGATGCCCCCCTATGAGGATTTGCCACCAGGGACGTCCGGCCAGCTCATCCCGCAAGGACGCGGTGATTAGCAACAGCCGAAGGTTCAGCGCGAGGCCCGCCAGCACGGCGGCCCCGGCTCCGGCGCCCGCGATCAGACGCTCAACCGCGATGATCTGTGCCGAGCCGGCGAAAACGATGCTGCCCATCACGCCAGTCTGCAGCGCGTCCATCTGTGCCTGCGCGGCCAGCAGGCCAAAGGCCAGCCCATAGACGCCGACCCCTGCCGCCAAAGGCAAAATGTCACGCAAACCCGCGGCCAGTTCATCTCGGCACGAGGACGGGGCAAGATCTTGCATAATCATGGTGGGGGCTCCTCTGGAAGCGGCTCATATATTCGTCTATACCGAACACATGAATTGTGTACCGAACGAACGGCGCGTTCGTCAAGTCGAACGAAAGGGCGAAATACAGAACATGTCAGCGCCGCATCAGATGATCGCCGCCGCTATCCAGCGGGAACGCAGCCGGGCCGGGAAGTCGCTCTCGGCACTTGCGGCCGAGGCAGGCATTGCCAAATCCACCCTGTCGCAGCTGGAAGCAGGCAACGGAAACCCCAGTGTAGAGACGCTTTGGGCGCTGGCCGCCGCCTTGGATGTGCCGCTGAGCCTGCTGTTTGCGACGGAGGCACCGGCGACCAAACTGGTCCGTGCCGCAGAGGGGGAGGTTCTGGAATCGGAGCAGTCGGATTTCGCTGCGGTGCTGTTGTCGCGCTGCCCGCCCAACGTGCGCCGGGATGTCTACCGGGTGGTGATGCAGCCGGGGGAGGTGCGCCGTGCCCAGCCGCATCCGCGCGGCACGGTGGAGCACATGCTGGTCTGCGCCGGGCAGATGCGCGTGGGGCCGGCGGGGCAGGAGGAGGAGCTGCAGGCCGGCGACTACTACAGCTACCCGGGCGACCATCGGCACAGCTATGAGGCGCTGCAGGCGGATACGCTGTTTATGATGGTGATGGAAGCGCCGTAGTCAGGCTCTAAAAAGAGGGTTTGACCCGGAACTTCAGCGACTCGCCGCTGTCGGGGTGCTTGATCCGCAGCTCCTCGGAATGCAGCATCAGCCGCGGATGCTCCAATGCGCCGCCGCTGGCATAGAGCGGGTCGCCCAGGATCGGATGGCCCAGCGACAGCATATGCACCCGCAACTGATGCGAGCGCCCGGTCTTGGGCGTCAGCCGCACACGGGTGGCGTCCTCCTCGTATTTCATCACCCGCCAATCGGTGATCGCGGGCTTGCCGGTCTCGTGGCAGACCATCTGTTTGGGCCGGTTCGGCCAGTCGACGATCAGCGGCAGATCCACGGTGCCGCTTCTCGGCTCCAGCTTGCCTGCGACCCGTGCCACATAGGCCTTTTTCGTGGTACGTTTCTCGAACTGCATCGACAGATGCCGCTGCGCATGGGGGGTGAGGCCGAATACCATCACGCCGGAGGTGTCGCGGTCGAGCCGGTGCACCAGCAGCGCCTCGGGGAACACTGCCTGGATGCGGCTGATCAGGCAATCGGCCAGATGCTCCCCGCGCCCTGGCACCGACAACAGGCCGGCAGGCTTGTTCACGGCCAGCAGTTCGGCGTCGTGGTGCAGGATCTCCAGCGGGTCCTGCGGCGGGGTGTATTCGCTTGAAACGGCCATGGGCGCCTGCCTAGCGCCACCGGCAGGCCAGGGCAAGCGCGGCCAGGTTCCGCTGCCTCTGTCTCTTTCCCTTGAGCCCTGCCATTTGCTAAATTGACACTGTCCCGGCGATCCGGTAACCGGCGCGCCTCACAGGACTTTGGGGTGAAGGCATGGCACGCAAACGCAAAGGGCGCGATATTTCCGGCTGGCTGGTGGTGGACAAGCCCGCGGGGCTGACCTCGACCGCGGTTGTGAACAAGGTGCGCTGGGCGCTGGACGCCAAGAAGGCGGGCCATGCGGGCACCTTGGACCCTGAGGCGACCGGCGTTCTGGCGGTGGCGCTAGGCGAGGCGACCAAGACCGTTCCCTATATCACCGATGCGTTGAAGGCCTATACCTTCACCGTGCGGCTGGGCCAGGCGACCAACACTGATGACGCCGAGGGCGAGGTTATTGCCGAAAGCGCCGAGCGCCCCACTGATGAACAGATCAAGGATGCGCTGCTGCCCTTCCTGGGGGAAATCATGCAGGTGCCGCCCAAATTTTCCGCGGTCAAGATCGACGGTCAGCGCGCCTATAAGCTCGCCCGTGATGGTGAGGATGTGGAGATCGAAGCCCGCCCGCTGTGGGTCGAGGAGCTGATCATGCTGGATCGCCCCGACGCGGACCACGCGGTGCTGGAAATGACCTGCGGCAAAGGCGGCTATGTGCGCTCGATCGCCCGCGACCTGGGGGCCGCACTGGGCTGCCACGGCCATGTGAAGGAATTGCGCCGGATCTGGTCCGGCCCGTTTGATGCGGCTGAAGACGGGATTTCCCTGGAAGAGATCGAGCACCTGGCTCGTACCCCGGAACTGGACGCATACCTGCGCCCGCTGGAGGAAGGCCTGGCGGATCTGCCGGAGGTCAAATGCACGCCAGAGGGCGCGGTCCGGCTGCGCAACGGCAACCCGGGCATGGTGATGCCCAATGATGAGGTAGAATATGGCGACGAGGCCTGGGCGTCGCTCGACGGCCATGCGGTTGCCGTCGGCGTCTACAAATCCGGCAGCCTGCATCCCAGCCGGGTGTTCAATCAAGATGCAAGCGCCGGTTAACAAAGTGTAACTTTTTGGGTCAGCAGTTTTGACCGGATGTTTCGCGCGCGAAACATTTGGACAGCAAGGCTGACCTATTAACTTGCACTGGCATTGCGCCCTGGCTAGGCGGGCTCGGCTGTTCCGTTGTCTCCGAATACAGAGTAATACTCCTGTGCGGTCAGGAGGATACTGGCCTGCGCGCCCTCTTCGGCACTGATCTGATTACCCGCCGCATCGCGCCAACGGTCCTCGCTGGTGGAGTAGTCGTCGTGGAAGGCGATACTGACCCCTGACTGATCCCCGGGCAAGGTTGCGATGGCAATACCGTCCATGGCGATCAGAGTGCTGTCCTGATCCGCGTCGTAGCTGACGCTCAGTCCGGCGATTGCATCTTCAAAGCTGTAGCTGGGGATGGACCCGAAGCCGGCAACGACCGGGAAGTCGATTCGCAGCTGATCCTCTGACGGATCGAAGTCGGTGATTTCGGCTGCCGGAGTTCCGGCCTCGTACACATTTGCAAAGGCGTGGAAGGTGTCCGCCCCAGCGCCGCCGGTGGCCGTTGTCCCGGGACCGATCCACAGGCGGTCATCTCCAGTTCCACCGTCGAGCACATCACCGTCGTCACCCACACGGGTCAGGTCACCGGGGTAGTGATTGTAGGACCCTTCATAGTGGACTGAGCCACTGCCGCTGTAGAGCGTGTCGTCGCCTTCGCCGCCGGTAAGCGTGTCGGCACCGCCTTCGCCAAATATCACATCATCGCCTGCGGTGCCGTCCAGTGTGTCACTGTCCGGAGTGCCGCGGATCGCATCCAGGGCAAAGGGGGCGCTGAAGCCGGGATTTTCAAACTGCTCAGTCCGTTCAATGTCTCCATTTCCAAGCAGAAAATCTACTTCCAAAACCTCTCCCTCTGCGAGCGAAATGCCGGGCAGGGTCAGGATCGTCTTGTTGTTGAGGGTGTCGATAAAGCGCAGGCCGCTGCCGTCCTCGGTCTCGATCAGCTCAACGTAACCGGAGTGATAGGGCGTCAGTGCCAGCTGGTCGGTGCCCAGTTCAAAATCCTCGATCACCGTTTCACGGCTGCCTTCATCGTCCAGGACGAAACGGTCCGCGCCTTCGCCGCCGGTGGCAGTATTGTCTGCACCTAGATGCAGCTCATCATCTCCGCTGCCGCCTGCCAGCAGATCCTGGTCACCGGCATTGCCTGTCAGCGTGTCGTTTCCATCTCCGCCGCTAAGCTGATCATCCGTTCCGGCGGTGCCGGACAAATTGGCGGCTTGGGGCTGCGGATCAGGTTCAACTGGTGTTTCCGGTTCAGCAGTTTCTTCACCGGAGATTTCGGCCCCGTCGAAGCCGACAGCAATGGCGGAGCCCGCAAGTGCAAGAAAAATCAGTAGTTCCATGTCGACCGGATCACAAAAATTGAACAATGCTATCGCGGTAAAAACTCGTCCGCGGTTCTGCCAAAGGCTGCAGTAAACTCCCTTGGAATGCAACCAGCGCCGTTTTAAAACCGCCGGCATGATTACCCGCAGCCACACCAAGGGCGACGCGCCCTCGACCGCCGTCTATTCCGATTGCGAGACCTACCGTTACAGTCTGACCCGTGTCTGGAACCCTGCCGGACGGCGGGTGATGTTCGTGATGCTAAACCCCTCGACTGCGACCGAAGTGCAAAACGACCCAACCATCGAACGCTGCGAGCGCCGCGCCCGGGCGCTGGGATTCGGCAGTTTCCGGGCCACCAACATCTTTGCCTGCCGTGTGACGGACCCGCGGGAAATGCGGCGGCTGCAAGCGCCGGAAGGGCCGGAGAATATGGCGGCCATTCTGGACGGTGTGGAATGGGCTGATACTGTGATCTGCGCCTGGGGCACGCATGGCGAACATTTGGGGCAAGGGGCCCGGGTGGCCGCAGCCCTGCGGCAGACCGGCAAACCGCTGCATCATCTGGGTCTCAGCAAGGCAGGCCATCCCAAGCATCCGCTTTATATCGCCTACAGCCAGCAGCCTGAGGTGTGGCGGGAAGCCTAGCCGGGGCATCGGTATCTGTTAACCCATGTTCCTGTTTTGTTTTGATCACGCGGCCTGCACATGAGATCCTCGGCGGGTGCAGGTTTATACGAGGTTGATTGGTTATGTTGTGGCTTGCGAGCGTGCTGGGCCTGGTTGCGGTGGGCGGTGCAGTTCTGGTGGATGCAGGATCCTCGACTGAGGAGGACGCACCCGGTCCGGAAGCGGATGATGATTGCGACGGTTTGGATGGCGGCTTCATCGAACCTGGCGGAGAAACCGTGACGGGCACCGATGGCGGCGATGTGCTGGCTGGCAGCGGTGCGGCGGACCGGCTGGCCGGCGGCGGCGGCGATGATCAGATCGGCGGTTATGACGGCGATGATTGGCTTCTGGGCGGTTCCGGCAAGGATGTCCTGCATGGCGACGAAGGCAGCGACATCCTGCAGGGCGGAACTGGTGCCGACCTGCTGCACGGGGAGGAAGGCGCCGATACGCTGCAGGGCGGTTCCGGCCAGGATCAACTCTTTGGGCATTTCGGTAATGACAGCCTGTCGGGCGGCCGCGGTGCGGATGAAATGCATGGTGGCCAGGGCGGTGACTTGCTGGCGGGCGGCCAAGGCCAGGATTCGCTGCATGGCAATGACGGCAATGACAGTCTTTGGGGCGGTGCTGGACGGGACGCTCTGTTCGGCGGCTCCGGCGATGATGTAGTGTCCGGCGCCAGCGACGGCACGGCGCGTGATTTTGTCAATGGCGGTGACGGGGACGACACGCTGATCGCAGGGGCGGGCGATGCGGTCACTGGCGGGGCAGGTGGTGATCAGATTGCATTGGGCAGCTGGACAGGAACAGGGGCGGCTGTAGAACTGATGGATTTCGATGCCGCAGAGGATCAGCTGGTGCTGATTTGGGACTTTGCAGAGGGAGAGGAGCCCTTGGTGGAGGTGCAGCAAAACCCCGAAGCCGAGGAGGAGCAACTGGTCCTGGTTGACGGGCAGCCTGCCATCCGGTTGTCCGGTGCTGGGGAGCTTTCGGCAGAAGATCTGGTACTGGTGGACAAAGCCTCTGCCTCCTGGGCGGGGCTGCTGCCGCAAGCGGGCGGCGCCAGCTGACCAGGCAGCGCACTTATCCTTTGCCTTTGCAGTGGAAACATCTTATACGCCCGCATCTGCTGCGATTCCGCGGCAGGTTTCTCCATGGGCCTGTGCTGGACGACATCCCGGCCTGCGCCATCCACTCTAACCTATGAAGGAGACCCCGATGTCGATCACTGCGGAAGAAAAAGCGCGCCTGATGAAAGAATTCGCAACCAAAGACGGCGATACCGGTTCCCCGGAAGTCCAGGTTGCAATCCTGACCTCGCGCATCAACACCCTGACTGAGCACTTCAAAACCCACAAGAAGGACAACCACGGCCGCCGTGGCCTCCTGAAAATGGTTGCTCAGCGCCGCAAGCTGCTGGACTACACCAAGGGCAAGGATGAGGCCCGTTACCAGGACCTGATCAAACGCCTGGGCATCCGCCGCTAATCCGCGCTAATCCGGATTTTCTGCGCCCGTTCCGAAAGGAGCGGGCGTTTTCTTTTGGCCACCCGTCCGCCGGGGGCAGTCAGCGGGCCGGAGCGCTGCGTTCATCCAGACAGCATTCGCTTTGCAGATAGGCGATCACATCCCACAGGCGGCCGTATTGCGGAACGCAGCGCAGGATGCGCCCCTCCCGCTGCTGTTTGATCAGCCCGGCCTCCACCAGGCTGGCAACATGGTGGGTCATTGAGGAATGCGGGATATCCAGATCCTCGCGCAGCACCCCGACCGGCAGCCCGTCAAAGCCTGACTTCACCAGCCTCTTGAAAATCCGCAGCCGGTGCGGGTGGCCCAGCTCCTTGAGAACCTTTGCAATTTCGTCGACGTCCATGAGCGCTCCGGGTTGGATATTACGAATTTACCGGTAATATATTGACTCGCACTCTGGTGATCAATATTTCGATAAAACCAGTAATTTAGAATCAGAGGTTGGACCGATGTCACCTGAAGTCACCGCTGCCCTGCAGGAAGCAGGCGGCATGTTTCTTTTCCTCGCCGTGGAACTGACGGCGCTGTTCCTGCTGATCAGCTACGGCGTGGCGGTGCTGCAGGAGTATATCTCACCGGCCCGCATCCAGGCGGTCCTCAGCTCGCGCAACGGCCGCGGCTATGTGGTTGCCGCGCTGATGGGAGCAATCACACCGTTTTGCTCCTGCTCGACGATTCCCTTCCTCAAGGGGCTGCTCAGGGCGCGGGCCGGGTTTGGCCCGATGATGGTGTTCCTGTTCTCCAGTCCGCTGCTGAACCCGGTGATCATCGGATTGTTCACCGTGACCTTCGGCCTGCAGGTGGCTGTAGTCTATTTCCTGATCGCGATGGTGGTCTCGGTGGCTGCGGGCGTGCTTCTGGAGGCGCTGGGGTTCGAGCGCCATGTGGAACCTGCGGCCTATGAGGCCCCAGCTCCCAGCGGCTGCGGCAGCTCTTGCAGCGCGGCGTCTCAGCCTGAGAACCGCTGGCTGCGGCTCTGGAAATCGGTCTGGAAGGACTTCAAGGGCGTGCTGCCCTACCTGCTCGGAGGCATTGCCATCGGCTCGTTCATTTACGGCTTTATGCCAACCGGGCTGATCACCGAATACGCGGGCAGCGACAACCTGTTTGCCATTCCGGTGGCCGCGGTGATCGGCATCCCGCTCTACATCCGGGCGGAAGCGGTGATCCCTCTGTCGGCGGCACTGGCGGCCAAGGGCATGTCGCTGGGGGCGGTGATGGCGCTGATCATCGGCAGCGCCGGGGCCAGTCTGACAGAGGTTATCCTGCTGCGTGCCATTTTCCGGATGCCGATGATCCTGGCCTTCCTGGCGGTGATCCTGACGATGGCGGTCGGAGCCGGGCTGATCTATGCGCTGACACCGCTTGGTGCCTGAACCTGCGCAGGGCAAAAAACACGGCTGGCCTCAAGAGAAGCCAGCCGTTGTCAGTTTCAGCCGGGTTATTCGCCGTAGGGTACCCAGATGTTCTTCACCTCAGTGGCCTCCTGCAGGAAGCGCTTGGTATGGTCCTGTGTCCAGTCCGTCGCTGTGCAGTTGTTGACCCAGGTGCGCTTCAGGTTGCCTGCAGAAGCCGCCTCGATCGCTGCTGACAGATCAGAAGAGGAGAAACTCCAGACCGCGTCGACGTTCAGATGCGAGGCTAGCGGTTTCGCCAGTTCTGCATGGCTGCCTGTCAGGATGTTGACGACACCGCCGGGCACGTCTGAGGTGTCCAGAACCTGATAAAAATCGGTTGCTGCCAGCGGGAAGGCTTCGGAGGCCGCCAGCACCACCCGGTTGCCCATGGCAATCGCCGGCGCCATCACCGAAACCAGACCCAGCAGCGGTGCCTCATCGGCGCAGAGCGCGCCGATCACGCCAACCGGCTCTTTCATCGCCAGCGCCACGCCGCGGATCGGCACGCCATGCACCTGGCCGTCGTATTTGTCGGCCCAGGCGGCCGCAGAGAACAGGCGCTGGATCGAGGCTTCGACTTCAGCCGCGCCGCCCTTCTTGGCTGTCATGGCGTCGATGCGGGCCGCGAATTCCTCAGCGCGGGCAGAGAGGTTCTCGCCAATGTAGTACAGGATCTGCGCCCGCAGGTGGCCGGTGGCCTTGGACCACTTGGCGGCGCCGGCCGCAGCCTCGACCGCGTTGCGCACGTCCTTGCGGTTGGCCAGCCCCACGTGCCCCAGGAGCGCGCCGGATTTGCCGTAGATGGCTTGGCTGTAGCCGCTGTCTGGACGGGCCTGCTTGCCGCCGACATACATCTTGGCAGTGCGGTCCAGCGGGTCTGCCGGGGCGCCGTTGCCTTCGAAGGCATCCACCTTGGCCAGCGGTTTCGCCTTTGTCCTGGCCCGGGTATAGGCGGCGAGGCCTTCCCAGCCGCCTTCCCGGCCAAAGCCGCTCTCACGCACGCCGCCAAAGCCGGCCGCGGCGTCGAACATATTGGTGCTGTTGACCCAGACCACGCCCGCAGCCAGCTTAGGCGCCATGTCGAGCGCAAGGTTCACGTTCTCGGTCCAGAGCGTCGCCGCCAGGCCGTAGCGGGTGTTATTGGCGAGTTCCACCGCCTCGGCAGGCGTGCGGAAGGTGCAGGACACGAGTACTGGGCCAAAGATCTCCTCCTGCATCAGCGGATCGGCGGGGGTGAGACCCTCGATCAGCGTCGGCGGGTAGAAGCAGCCGCCTTCGGGCATTTCAACCTGTGCCTGATGCATTTGGCCCGCCTGGTTGGCGGCGACCATTTCGCTGATGGTGTTCAGCTGCACCGGATCCACCACGGCGCCAACGTCGATACATTTGTCGAGCGGGTTGCCGACGCGCAATCCGTCCATGCGGGCCTTCAGCTTGGCATGGAAGCGGTCTGCGATGCCTTCCTGAACCAGCAGGCGTGAACCGGCGCAGCAGACCTGGCCTTGGTTGAACCAGATTGCATCGACAAGGCCTTCGATTGCCGAGTCGATGTCGGCGTCGTCAAAGACGATGTAGGGCGACTTGCCGCCGAGTTCGAGCGTCAGCGCCTTGCCGCTGCCTGCTGTGGCTTCGCGGATCCTGCGGCCAACGGAGGTGGAGCCGGTGAAGGCTATCTTGTCCACATCCGCTGCGGTGATCATTTCACCCACGGCGCCGTCTCCGGTGACGATGTTGACCACACCCTTGGGCAGGCCTGCCTGGCGGCAGATGTCAGCAAACAGCAGGGCGGTCAGGGAGGTGTATTCCGCGGGTTTCAGCACCACGGTGTTGCCCATGGCAATGGCCGGCGCAATTTTCCAGGCCAGCATCAGGAGCGGGAAGTTCCAGGGGATGATCTGGCCGCAGACACCCAGGGCCTCTGCATCCGGCAATTCGCTGTCCATTAGCTGGGCCATGCCGGCGTGATAGTAGAAATGCCGTTGCGCCAGGGGGATGTCGATGTCACGGCTCTCGCGGATCGGTTTGCCGTTGTCCAGCGTTTCCAGAACGGCAAACAGGCGGGAATGCTTCTGCAGCAGGCGCGCGATGGCATAAAGGTATTTGGCGCGGCCCACGCCGCCAAGACCGGCCCAGCCGCCCTGCGCTTTGCGGGCAGCCTCAACAGCGGCATCCACATCCGCCTGCGTGGCTTGGGTCAGCGTTGCCAGCACTTCGCCGGTGGCGGGGTTCTTGCTGTCGAAACCGTCGCCTGGCGCGGTGAATTCACCGTTGATGAAATGGCCGAACCGGCTGCCCTGATCGACCAGCCAGGCCAGCGCTTCGGCGGCGCTTTCGGGGGCGGGACCGTATTCCATGGTGTCGAAAATCTCTTTGATGGTCATATGTTCAGCCCTCAGCCCATGGAGTGGCGGTAGCCGGCGGAGTATGCCCCGGTGACATGGTGTTCCAGCTGGCGCTCGATATCGCCCAAGAGCGAAGACGCGCCAAAACGGAACAGATCCGGCTGCAGCCAGCGGTCGCCCAGTTCGTCTTTGATAAGCGACAGGTACACCAGCGCGTCCTTGGCTTTGGAGATGCCGCCGGCGGGTTTGTAGCCGACGCGGTAGCCGGTGCGGTCATAGTAGTCGCGGATGGCGCGGATCATCACCAGCGACACGGGCAGGGTGGCGTTGACGCTTTCCTTGCCGGTGGAGGTTTTGATGAAATCGGCTCCGGCCATCATGCAGACTAGCGAAGCGCGCGCCACATTGCGCAAGGAGCCCAGCTCTCCAGTGGCCAGGATCGCCTTCACATGGGCGTCGCCGCAGGCCTGGCGGAAGGCTTTCATCTCGTCATAAAGCGCCTGCCAGTTGCCTTGCAGCACATGACGGCGGGTGATCACGATGTCGATCTCCTCGGCGCCGTCCTTGACGCTCTCCTCGATCTCCGCGACCCGCAGGTGGAACGGCGACAGGCCGGCCGGAAAGCCGGTGGAGACGGCGGCAACCGGGATCCCGGTGCCTTCCAGCGCCTTGACCGCAGTCGGGATCATGTCGTGGTAGACACAGACCGCACCAGTGGTGAGGCCTTCCATGCCCAGCGTGTGCAGTAGGCCGGCGCTGACCGGCTGGCGCGCCTTGGCGCACAAGCGGCGGACCCGGCCTTCGGTGTCGTCACCGGACAGGGTGGTCAGGTCAATCAGGCTGACCGCTTTCAAGAGCCAGGCGGCCTGGTGGTCCTTCTTGACGCTGCGGCGTCCCGGCAAGGTGGCGCAGCGGCGTTCGATGGCCGATGTATTGGCCTGCACGGCAGCGACCCAGTCCAGGTCCAGCTCCATGCCGGGATTGCGCGGCTCGGCCAGCTGCGGCAGCTGCGCGCTTCGTTCAGCGGTATGGCTATCCATTGGAAATCCTCGGAAGAGTTCCGTGCGAAAATCGCACGGGTGCGGCATCTTGGCAAGCAAGCGCCGGGGTGTGCAGGCAGGTTTTTTGACTGAATGGACAAAAAATAGCCGTGAAGACCGGACCGGGCCTCCTGTGCAGCTCCTGAATCCGGCGGCGCGGTGTGAAAATCGTGTTTTCCGCGTCTTTGAGCCCAGGGCTGCGCATTCCGGTGGCAGAATCGCCTCCACATGCTAAATTTAGCGGTATGAACAGTGCAGACCCCCATATCAGCGAAAAACCACAAGCAGACGGTCTTTCAGGCAACCGGCCTGTGATCCGCCAGCTGGATGACAGCGCCATTAACCGGATTGCCGCGGGCGAGGTGGTGGAACGGCCTGCCTCGGCGGTCAAGGAATTGGTGGAAAACGCCATTGATGCCGGGGCCGCACGGATCACGGTAGAGATTGCCGATGGCGGCAAGACGTTGATCCGGGTGACCGATGATGGCTGCGGCATGACCCCGGAGGACCTGCCGCTGGCGCTGAGCCGCCATGCGACCTCCAAGATCGACGGCTCGGACCTGCTGAACATCCACACTTTCGGCTTCCGCGGCGAAGCGCTGCCGTCTTTGGGGGCGGTGGGGCGGCTGACGATCACCAGCCGTGCTGCAGGGCATGAGGCGGCGCAGATCCGGGTCTCCGGCGGAAAGCTGGAGCCGGTGAAACCGGCCGCCCTGCGCGCAGGCACCATCGTTGAGCTGCGGGATCTTTTCTTTGCGACGCCTGCACGGCTCAAATTCATGCGCACCGACCGGGCCGAGGCGCAGGCAATTGGCGATACCGTGAAACGGCTGGCGATGGCAGAGCCTTCGGTGGGCTTCACTTTGCGGGATGTCTCTGGCGGCGGCGAGGGGCGGGTCACCTTCCGCGCCGACCCTTTGTCCGGCGACCTGTTTGATGCGCTGCACGGGCGGCTGGCCTCGGTGCTGGGGCGCGAGTTTGCCGAAAACGCCTTGAAGATCGACGCCGAGCGGGAAGGCATCCGGCTCTATGGCTATGCGGCGCTGCCGACCTATTCGCGCGGCGCGGCAGTGGCGCAGTTCCTGTTTGTGAACACGCGCCCGGTGAAGGACAAGATGCTGACCGGCGCGCTGCGCGCGGCCTATTTCGATTTCCTCAGCCGCGACCGGCATCCGGCGGCGGCGCTGTTCATTGATTGCGACCCGCAGCTGGTGGACGTGAACGTGCATCCTGCGAAATCCGAAGTCCGGTTCCGCGACCCCGGCCTTGCGCGCGGGCTGATCGTCTCCTCCCTGCGCCATGCGTTGGCAGAGGCCGGTCACCGGGCCTCGACCACCGTGGCTGGTGCCACGCTCGGAGCAATGAAGGCAGAGCAGCCCACGGCGAGCGGTGCCCCCCGGATCTATCAGATGGACCGGCCGTCTTATGGTGCACGGACGGCATCTTATACGGCGCAGCAGCCAGAGAGCTTTGCGCCCGCACCCGCCTACCAGCCGCCGTCCGCTCCAGGCTTTTCTGAACTGGCGGGGGCCTACAGCGGCCAGGTAACAGAAATCCCGGAAGTCCCAATGGCCCCGGGTCAGCCTTTGGGTGCGCCCGAGGGTGCCGCGCCCGGGGCCGAAACCCTGCCGCTGGGTGCGGCACGCGGCCAGGTGCATGAGAACTATATCATCGCCCAGACCGCCGACGGCATGGTCATTGTCGACCAGCACGCCGCACATGAACGGCTGGTCTATGAGAAGCTGAAACGCCAGATGGCAGAGAACGGTGTCGCGGCGCAGGCGCTGCTGATCCCGGAGATCATCGAACTGAGCGACAACGACTGCGCTTGCCTGCTGGGCGTGGCCGATGAGCTGGCGAAATTCGGTCTCGGCATCGAGGCCTTCGGCGGCAATGCCATTGCAGTCAGGGAAACCCCGGCGATCTTGGGAGAGGTCAACGCCGAGGCGATGATCAAGGACATCCTGGACGAGCTGTCGGACCAGGGCGAAAGCCAGCTGGTGCAGGCCAAGGTCGAGGCGATTCTGAGCCGGGTGGCCTGCCATGGCTCGATCCGCTCAGGCCGCCGGATGCGGGGCGAGGAGATGAACGCGCTGCTGCGGGAGATGGAGGCCACCCCTCATTCCGGCCAGTGCAACCATGGCCGCCCCACCTATGTGGAATTGAAACTGGCAGATATCGAGCGCCTGTTCGGGCGCACATGAACAAGAACCCCCGTTTAAGGGAGGACGAGCAGTGACACTGGAACAAGCCCAATGGGCGATCTACGCGCTGGCCGGATTGGCCGCGCTTCTGGCGCTGGCCGCGCTGCGGCTGCGCAGCACGGCGCGGCAGTTGGAACAAATCAACGCAGAACAGCGCAGCCATATTGCCGGGTTGAAGGCCGAAGTGGCGCGGCTGCCGGAGCTGACGGATGAACTGGCCACCCTGCGCCGCACCAGCGATAACGAGCGTACAGCGCGGTATCAGGCAGAGGCGCAGGTGCAGGCGCTGAAGGCAGAGCACGCCGCGCGGTTGGAAGAACTGAAGCACATGAACCAGCAGATGGAGCACAAGTTCGCGTCGCTGGCCTCGGGCGTTTTGAAGCAAAACTCCGAAAGCTTCCTGAGTCTGGTCAGCGAGCGGTTTCAGGCTCATAGCAAGACGGCGGATGAGGATTTGGCCAAACGCCACACCGCGATCGAAAACCTGGTGAAACCGCTGGACCAGAAGCTGGGCCAGTTCGGTGAGCGGATCAAGGAGATCGAACAGGCCCGCAACGAGGCTTACGGCGCGATCCAGACACAGGTGAAGCATCTGGCCGAAGGCCAGGCGGCGCTGGGCGGCGAGACCCGCAAGCTGGTGCAGGCCCTGCGCGCACCCAAGACCCGCGGCCGCTGGGGCGAGATGCAGCTGCGGCAGGTGTTCGAGATGGCGGGCATGGCTGAACACGTGGACTATGAGCTGGAGAAGAGCGTCGGCACTGATGAGGGCCTGCGCCGCCCCGACGCAGTGGTGCGCATTCCCGGCGGCAAGAGCATCGTAGTGGATGCCAAAACCCCGTTGGAGGCCTATCTGGATGCGCTGGAGGCGGAGACACCCGACGCTCAGCAGGCGGCGCTTGCCCGCCACGCAAACCACGTGAAGACCCACGTGCGGCAGCTGGCCTCGAAATCCTATCAAAGCGCCCTGGGTGAAACGCCGGATTTCGTGGTGATGTTTATCCCTGGCGAGACCTTCGTATCGGCGGCAGCGGAAGCGGACCCGGGACTGATCGAATATGCCTTTGAAAACAAGGTGCTGATCGCCACCCCGACCACGCTGATGGCCCTGGTCAAGTCGATTGCCTATGGCTGGCAGCAGGAAAAGATGGCGGAAAATGCGGTCGAAGTGCAGAAGACCGCCAAGGAGCTGTATGACCGGCTGGCGACCTTCTCCAAGAACCTGGCGTCGGTCGGGCGGTCGCTTTCCTCTTCGGTGAACAACTACAACAAGGCGGTGGGCTCTCTGGAAGCCCGGGTGCTGCCCTCGGCCCGCCGGTTCGAGGCGATGGGCGTGGTGGCGAACGGGGCGGAACTGGAAGACCCGGGTCAGGTGGAAGTCGAGCCGCGTCAGGTCGCGCTGCTGGCGGAGGAGTAGATGCGGTCTCTCCTTGGCCTGCACGCAGGCCGCCGTGCCGAGGCGGCCCTTCTGAGCGCCGCGGAGGTAGAGGCCGAACGCATTGTCGCGCTGCTGCGGATTGCGGTGGCGTTGGGCCTGATGCTGGCGATGATGCTGGCCATAGAGTCCGTCCGGGTGATTGAGGAGCCGCATCTGCGGCGCCAGGTCGGGCTGGCAGCAGCCACTATGCTGTCTTACCTGGCAGTTGGTGTGCTGATTTACTGGGCGATTGGCAGAGGTCTGTTCAAACCCTGGATGATCTGGCTGGCCGTTTTGGCGGACTGCGCCTTTCTGCTTCTCAATACCTTTCTGTCATTGGTGAATACTGGTGTGCCCGGCGGTGCGCTGTTTGCCATGCCAGCGGTTTGGATGGCTCCCGTTGTGCTGGCCTTTGGGGTGCTGAGACTTAGCCCATTAAGGCTTGCGGTGATGCTGGCGCTGATTGCAGCCGGGTTTGGCTGGATGATCTTGTGGCAGCCGCCCGAAGCTGCGCCGGATCTGGTGGAAAGGATAAGGCTTACGCTGGATGCGCCGCCGAATTTCATGCGCCTGGTTATGCTGTGCCTGGCCGGGGCCGTCCTGGTTGTGGCGTCCGTGCGGATGCGGATTCTTTTGCACCGTTCCATCGAGGAAGCCCGTCAAAAGGCCAATCTGACCCGCTATTTGCCGGCGCAGCTGGCTGACCGCCTGGCGGGCGGCGGGCTGGAGGCGATGCAGGAAGGCCGCCAGCAGCACATGGCTATTCTGTTCATCGATATCCGTGGCTTTACCAGCTGGTGCGAAGGGCGCGCCCCGCACGAGGTAAGCCGGCTGATCACTGGGTTCCGGGGTCAGGTCGAAGATGTGGCGGACCGGACCGGGGGGCTGATTGACAAATACATCGGCGATGCAGCGATGATCCTGTTTGACGGCAAGCGGGCGGCGGCGCGGGCACTGGAGTGCGCCGAAGGGCTGGCGGTGCAAATGCAGGACTGGCGCCAAACGCGGGAGCAGGCCGGGGACACAGGCCTGGGTGTCGGGATCGGGGTGCATTGGGGCGAGGTGTTCTCCGGGGTGACCGGGACCTCGGCGCGCCTGGAGTATTCTGTCTTCGGTGACACGGTGAACACCGCGGCGCGGCTGGAGCAGCTTACCAAGGTGCAAGGGATGGCGCTGATCGCCTCTGCCGACCTGCTGCAGGAGGCCGGAGCAGAGCCCGCGCGCGAAGGCTGGACTGCGCTGCCGGCAGAGGTTTTGCGCGGGCGCAGCAAGGGGCTCGCGCTCTTCGGCAAGGCGCCCGGGTAGCCGCTGCGCCATTTGCCTCAGATCAAAGACTTAGGTGTTTGCTTGACTGTTTGATATGCTGAGGCAGCGAACAGAAGGAATGGAGCAATGCTGGAGATCTCGGCCCGCAAGGTGGCACAGGTGGCGATGATGGCCCGGGAGCTGGGCCGGGCGGAGGGTGAGCTGCGCGCGTTTATCGACCGGATGAGCGAGGATCAGCAATCGGAGCTGGTCGGCATTATGTGGGTCGGCCGCGGCAGTTTCGAACCGGAGGAGCTGGGGGAGGCGATCTATACCGCCCGGCAGGAAGCCACCACACCGACCGTTGATTACCTGCTTGGTACGCCGCATCTGGCCGACAATCTGGAGGCCGGGCTGGAGGCGCTGGGGATCGACGTCAATGATGTCGAGGACGATGTGATCGGCCGCTGAGGTTTTTTGAGCCTGTTTCTTGGACATAGGGCGCCGCATGTGACGGCGCCCTTTGAGTTCCGGAAGGCGTCCGGGGCTCTGCCCCGGGCCCCGGGATATTTTCAGCCAGAAGAACAGGGGATCCTTGCGGCAAGCCGCCGGGATATCCGGAGCGATCAGGCCTTGCTGTCGACGATCTCCAGATGCTGGGCCAGCTTGCCGATCTCGCCCATCCATTTTTCGACCAGGGCAGAGTCGCTGGGGGCGGCGTGGACCCCGGCGGCGATCTTGCCGTTCATCGCAGCCTCGATGGCAAAGGAGACCGGGTAGGACACCAGGCGCGCCATGGCGGTGCCGCGCGCGTCGCCCCATGCGTCCATCACATAGGTCTTGTGCCAGACCTCGGCGCCGTCCTTCTCGGCCTTCAGGCCGACACACAGCACCACCCGGTCCGGTTCGCCTTCGTCATAGGCGTTCTCGGCCCAGAACTGATCCGACATTTCCTTGAGCCGGGCGTCGCCTTCGGGGCCGGAGAGGGTTTCGACCTCCTTGAAGACATCCGCCCAGGCATCCGCCCAGCCGTTGAGGCGCAGGGTGCCGCGGACGAATTCCTTCACTTTCCAATCCGCGCCGAACTCGTACTGCGCCATGAAGGGGATCGAGTCGCGGTTCGGGTAGACCTCGAAGCTCTCGGGTGCAGGCAGCGGTGCCTCATAGGAGGAGATCGCATCCCAGGGGCGGGCGACGTCCAGTTCCTTGAAATCGCGGATCGACTTGGAGGGCGAACGCAGCGCCTTCAGCACGCCCAAGGGCGACCAGCTGAACTTGTAGCGGAACGGGTTCGGGGTCTTGGGGATGCCGCCGCAGTAGGAGATGAAGCTGATCTCGTTTGCCGCGTCATAGGCCTCAGACGCTTTGTAGTCCGCCACCAGCGCATGCGCCATCAGGTGGTCGATACCCGGGTCCAGGCCAACCTCGTTGATCAGGCAGACACCTGCGTCCTTGGCCTTTTGATCCAGCGCGCGCATTTCCGGCGCGATGTAGGAGGAGGAGACGAAATGCGCGCCGCGCTCGATCGCCAGTTCCGCCAGCGCCACATGCCAGTCGCCCGGCAGCATTGAGACGATGACGTCATGCGGGCTCAGCATCTGGCCCAGGTTGGCGATGCTGAAGGCGTGAATGTTGGTGGTCAGATCGCCTACGGCTTCGCGCGCCTTGCCGGTGGTCCGGTTCCAGACCGCCACGTCATGGCCCGCTTCCAGCAGACGGCGCAGGCCGGGGATTGCGGAGAGGCCGGTGCCGCACCAGTGAATAGTCATGAGAAGTCTCCCTTATCCGAATTTCAGTTTGGCCGCGACAATCACCAAAACGGCAGTCACGGCGCAGATGTTTGCCAGGATCAGCGGCCAGTCGCCGACCATCAGCCCATAAGCCAGCCACAGTGTGACCGTGGCCAGGAACATCAGGTTCGAGGGCAGCGACAGACCGGAGGTGTCGCGGGAGGCCCAGGCCTTCCAGGCTTGGGGAATCCAGCAGACAGTGCCGAGGAAGGCCGCCAGATAGCCGACGTAGGGCGCGATCATCCGGGCAGATGCTCCAGGAATGTGGCCTTGGCCCGGCCCCAGACGCCGCCGTCGAGATCGGTCAGGGTCTGCAGCGAGGGCAGCAGCTGGGCCGCGTAATCCTCGGAACTTTCCACCGGCAGCATCGACGGCAGGTTGTCGATTGCCATCACGTCCAGAACCGGGTTTTCGGCGACGCGCAGGGCGGGGGCCGCCCAGGTGGTGGCGCGGTCATAGACCGGCACCGGGTTGTAATCGCTGTCCGGGTCGCAGGCAACGTCGCCAATGGCGGTGAGCTTGCGGTCAGCGGTCAGCGCCTCGCGCGGGACAAAGACCGGAGTGCCCGGGCGCGCGAAGATGCAGTTCAGGAACAGGTTGTGAGCCAGGATTTCCGGGAAAGGGCCGCCGCTTGCGGTCTCAGCCATGTCCCATTTGGTGACCTGGACGCCCATCGCCTCGCAGAGGTCGGCCGCACCAGTGCCAACCCGGCCAAGCGCGCCAATGACGATCGCGGAGGGGCGGTCTTTGTTCAGGGCGTCCAACTCGGCGCCCAAATCTGCCAGCAAGGCATCTTTACCGCCGTAGACACCAACCGGCCCGCACAACTCGCCGCGCTGCTGCGCTGCCCAGGCCTTCAGCGTGACTGCGGCGCCGGCATAGCCCGCCCAGTAGCCAAAGGCGGCAACCCGGCGGCCGGTTTCATCAACCAGGTATTCCAGGTCATACAACGTGCCGCCGCCGGCCTTGAACCGCTCCAAGAGCGCCTTGCCGGAGTGCTGGCCCTTGAAGGCATGGCCGAACATGATGTGGCGGTGCGGCAGCGGGGTGCCGTCCTCGGGCAGTTCCTTGAGGCCGAAGATGATCGCGTCCGCAGGCGCGCCGGGCCAGGAGTTTTCCGCTGCAACCTCGCAGCCCGCGTCAATGTATCCCTGAAGCGGGATGGCCCGGACAGAGCTTTCCTCGACCGTGACCTTGATGCCCGCGTCCAGCAGCGCCTTGGCGCCTTCGGGCGTCAGGCCCACCCGGTCTTCGTTGGGGCGCTGTTCGGCCCGTACCCACAGATGCGTCATCGTCATGTCCTTCAAAGCATTCCCTTGGCATAGACCGCGCGCACAGATGCGCGCTGTTCCATTGCCGTCATGAAGTTCTGGATTTTGGGGAAGTCCGCGACGGTCACGCCGTCGCCTTCCAGCCAGGTGCAGATGGTGTAGAGGTAGCAATCGGCGAGGCTGACCTTATCCCCCAGCACAAACGGCCCGCGCAGGCCTGCCTGGCTGATGTATTCGCAGGATGCCGCCATGGTCTGGGGCACCATTTTCTGCATGTCCTTCCAGCTGGAGCGTTCCTTGGCCCAGCGGTGGCCGCGCTTCCTGTGGGCGTGGTTCACATGCATGGTCGAGGCCAGGTAGAACATCACTTCGCGCATCCGCGCCATCAGCACCGGGTCTTGCGGCCGGAGGCCAGCTTCGGGCGCCATGTCGGCGATGTACTCCAGCAGCGCGCCGGTCTCGGTCAGGATGCCGCCCTCGACCGCCAGTGCCGGCACCCGGCCCTTGGGGTTGATCTGGGCATAGGCCGCACCGGTCTGCTCCTTTGCGGCAAAGTCGATTTTCACCGCCTCATATTCGACCCCGGCTTCTTCGAGTGCGATAGCCACAGCCACCGAAATGGTATTGGGGGCATAATAGAGCTGCATGTCGTCCCTCCCGTTTGTGTCTCAGAGATGTGTCTGGGCAAAATGCCGGTCCGGCGCTTCCAGATGCGGCACCGCATTGAACAAAACCGGGCTCCAGTGGCCGCCGATGGGGAACAGCCGGTGCATCGAGGTGTTCATTACCGCCAGCGCAATCCGCGCCATGCCCGCGGTGTCCAGCCCCATAGCCTGCCGCAATGCCATGGAGATCAGCCCGCCGGAGGTCACCACGAGGGCCGGACCGTCGCCTGATGCGATCTCCTCCAAAGCTTGCCGGGTACGGGTCTCAAACTGTTCCCAGCTTTCGTAAGGCGCGGCAATGTCGCCGGCGGACCAAGCGGCAAAGACCTTAGGCAGATGGTCGACAAAGCCCTCGCGCTCTTCCGGGATCGGTAGCCCGTGCTGATCGCGCATAGCCTCGGCGAGGGTGAAATACTCCATCTCGTTCAGGCGTTCATCCTGAACAGGGTCCGCAAAGCCCATCGAGGCGGCGGTTTCGAGATGCCGGGTCAGCGTGCCGCAATAGATACGCGGATGATGGCTTCCGCTGGCGCGCAGATGCTCACCCAGCCAGGCCGCCTGCTGGTGGCCCAGATCGCTAAGCCGGTCATAGCTGGCCTCGTCCCGGGCGCCGGTGTTGGCCTGGCCGTGGCGGATCAGCGTGATATGGGACATGGGGCAGCGGCTCCGTTGTTACCGGGGGAGTCTTAGGGGAGCTTGCAGGCAGAGAAAAGGGCAGCTTGAAGCCGCGCCTGCTAAATTCATTGCCGGCCGGAAAGACATGGCGCAATGTGCGCATGCCAGATTGGAGACCTGCCATGCCGCTCGACTCTCAGCGATTTCTCGAAGACCTGCAAAAGCTGCGCAGCTTTGGTGCCTCTGGTGTGGGCAAGGGAGTGGTGCGGCAGGCCTATTCTGATGCAGACATCGCTGCGCGCAGGTGGCTGGCGGAGCGGATGAAAGAGGCCGGATTAGAGCCGCATTTTGATCCGCTCGGCAATCTGTTCGGACTGGCGGGCAGGCAAGGCCTGCTGGTGGGATCGCACAGCGACAGCCAGCCCGAAGGCGGCTGGCTGGACGGGGCGCTGGGCGTGGTGGCCGGTTTGGAGATTGCGAGGGCGGCCAAGGAGGCTGGAGGTCCGCCCATTTCCTGCGTCAGCTTCCAGGATGAGGAGGGGCGGTTCGGGGTGCTGACCGGCTCGGACGTCTGGAGCGGCAAGCTGAAACTGGCGGAGGCGGACGGGTTTGCCGACAATCAGGGTAATACGCTTGCGGACATGCGGGAGCGGATAGCGAGCCAGGCCGGGGATTTCCTGCCGCATGACAGGTTCAGCGGTTTCCTTGAAATGCACATCGAGCAGGGGCCTTACCTGGAAGAAACCGGTCAGAGAATCGGGGTGGTGACGGACATCGTTGGCATCAGGGACATGCGGATCACTTTTGAAGGCAGGCAGAACCACGCAGGCACCACGCCGATGCATCTGCGCCAGGATGCGTTTCAGGCGCTGTCTTCCTTCAATGCGGCTCTAAACAGCCGGTTTGCACATGTAGTGACGCCCGCCACGGTCTGGACCATCGGTCATGTGGGGCTGCATCCCAATGCGTCCTCCGTGGTGCCGGGGCGGGTGGAATTTTCCATGCAGTGGCGGGATGCGGATACGGACCGGCTGGCGCGGATGGAGACCATCATCAATGAAACCGCGCAGGAGATTGCGGCCGGTCACAATGTAGAGGCAGCGCTCGGCCCGGTGATGGGCATCGAACCGGCGGCGATGGATGCGCGGCTTCAGGCTGAACTGGGCAAGGCAGCGGAGGCGCTGGCCCCGGGAAGATGGCAGAAAATGCCCTCCGGCGCGCTGCATGATGCGGCCAATCTGGCAACGGTTATGCCTGCGGGGATGCTGTTTGTCCCCTCTAAAGGCGGCATCAGCCATGCCTTTGACGAGGACACGGATGAGGCAGATCTGGTGCTGGGCCTGCAGGTGCTGGACCGGGCGGCCCGGGCGATGGCCGGGTGAACTCCCGCCTGTTCCCGGACCTCCTGCCGGAGGACCGTCACCGTTGGGCCGGGCGCCGCTTGCGCGGCGCGGGTCAGGCCCGGCCGTAGCCGCGCTTGATCATCCGGTTGCGGTGTTTGTCGGCGGCCGGCGAGGCCTCGCGCAGGTTGGCATAGATATTGATCACGCTTTGCCCGTTGCCGCCGGCCACGCCCCATTCCCGCAGCACGGAGACTTCGGAAAACAGGTTCATCGCCAGCTCAATGCGGTAGAACCGCGACGGGCGCGAGGGGGCTTGGCGGTAGAGCAGACAGGTGGCCATGCAGCGATTCTATGCCATGTGATTCGCCCGGGCAAGAATCTCTATGCGGCCTCCAGCAGCGTGAAGCCCAGCAGAACGGAAGACAGCGCTGCCACTGCAAAGGCCAGCGTGCGCAGGACCGGGATGCCAATTGCGTAAATGACATAGTGCGCAGCCATGCCAAGGAAGAAGGTGAGGCCCAGGATGCCGGGCTGTTCCTCTGCCGGCAGCACCAGCATCGCCAGGATGGACAGCGGTGCAAAGGCGGCAAACAGTTCTACGCCCACGATATGCGCCCTGTGGGCCCGCTGTGCCCACAGGGATTGCGGCAGGTCGCTGAGGCCGGGGTTGGCCATGGCGCCCATCAGCCCCCGGACCATGATCCGGTCCAGAATGTAGGGCAGCCAGGCCAGCGCCACCCACAGCCCGGAAAGGGCAGTAAAATACTGCAGCTGGGTCATCTTTTGCTCCTTCTGTCTGACCAGATTGAGCGTAGCCCGGGCGGAGCGGTTTTCTACCAGGACGGATTCAGATCCAGTCCACATCTCCTAGAAAGATGTAGCCTGCGCCGTAAATTGTCTTGATCAACCGCGGGTTTTTGGGATCTTCGCGCAGCTTGGTGCGCAGGCGGGAGATCCGCACATCCATTGCCCGGTCGAAGCTTTCACCGGCTGCGCCGCCAAGCGCCTCCTGCATCTGAGCGCGGGAAATCAGCCGCTTGGGGCTGTCCAGGAACAGCCGCAGCACTTCGCCCTCAGCGTGGGAGAAGGGGGTTTCAAGCCCCTGATCGTCCTCCAGAACATAGCGGTCGAAATGGGCGGTCCAGCCGGAAAACTCTGCGGTTTCGCTGGCCTGGGCTGCAGTGCGCGGCCCGCTGCGCAGGCGGGCGCGGACGCGGGCAACGACCTCGGCCGGATCAAAGGGCTTGGTGATATAGTCATCGGCGCCAAGTTCCAGCCCGGTGACCCGGTCCTGCACCTGGGCGCGGCCGGAGATGATGATGACCGCAGCCCCCTGTTCCAGCGCCAGCCGGTGCACCAGGGCCAGCCCGTCGGTGTCGGGCAGCGACAAGTCGACCAGGCAGACGTCTGGGGTGACCCGGTTCAGCGCCGCCTCGAACTCGCGGGCGCGGGCAAAGCTTTGGGTGCGGAAGCCTGCGTCCTCCAGCGTCTCGGTCAGGATCTGCCGGATTTCCGGCTCGTCATCCAGGATGGTAACCAAGGGGGATGTCATGCTGCGGGCTCCGGTTTGATCAGCTCGGACAACTGGTGCGTGGTGAAAGGTTTGCGCAGAACCGGGCCGCATTTCAATGCCTTGCGGAACAGCGGATCGCTGACGGGCAGCGAGGTCATCAGGATGCAGGGCAATCCTGACCCGTCCAGCCGGGCCGTCAGGTCAATGCCGGTGGCACTGCCCTCAAGCTTGATGTCCGAGAGTACCAGAGCAATATCCGGAAGATCGGCCGCAAGGGCGCAGGCCTCATCCACGCTGGCGGCCTCAATCACTGAAAACCCCAGGTCGATCAGCACGTCGCGGAAGGTGGCCCTCAATTCCTCGCTGTCCTCGACCAGCAGCGCCATTCCTCCCTGCGCATCCGGCGCCAGGCGGTAGGGGAGGCGCAGCGTCACGGCAGCGCCGGCCTGCGTGTTGCTGATCCGCATATCACCGCCCGCCAGTTTGGCCATGTCATAAACCATTGGCAGGCCAAGTCCGGAGCCTTCGCTGCCCTTGGTGGTAAAAAACGGGTTGAGCGCCTTGTCCAATGCCTCCGGCGAGAAGCCGGGGCCGGTGTCAGAGACGGAAATTTCCACCCAGGTTTGACCCACGGCATGGGCGCTCACCGTGATCTGCCCAGAGGTGCCGCAGGCATCGCGGGCGTTCAGGATCAGGTTCAGGAGCGCATCTTGCAGTTTGCCCGAATCCAGCAGCAGCACCCGATCGGGCATGTTGTCGAGGATGCTGAGGCCGATGCCCTGCGGCAGCGACGGGGAGGCGAGGATCTTCAATTCGCCCAGCAAGCCATGCATGTCGGTCGCCTGGGGGCGCAGCGTGCGCTGGCCGGTCATCTCTGCAATCCGGTTCAGCAGCCGCCCCCCGCGCCGGGCGGCTGAGAGCGTGCCCTGAACCATTTCGCGGGCTTCACCGCCCAGATCCATTTTCTCCAGCTTGGCCTGCATGCCCAGGATGATGGTCAGCAAATTGGAGAAATCATGTGCCAGGCCAGAGGTCATCTGCGCTGCCATCTCGCGGCGCCGCGCCTGCTGAAGGGCGACGCGGGCCTGGGTTTCCTCGGTCACATCCATCGACAGGATATAGACGCCGCCATGCTGATCCGGCGTGAAGGCGACCCTGATCCGGCGGCTGCCATGGCTCTCGGTGAACTCAAACACCGGGCTTCCGCCCTTGTACGCGGCCAGCAGGTGCGGCTCGATCCGCTCAAATGCGGCCTCCCCAAGCGCATCGGAGATATGCATGCCCAGGATGTCCGACGGCCGGCTGGGAAACACAGAGCTGAGACGGCGGTTGGTATAGGTATAAAAGCCGTCCGCATCCACATGGGCGATATGGGCCGGCATCATCTCTGTTGTCAGGCGCGTGCGGCCCTCGATTTCGGTCAGCTGCCGCTTCGCCTCCTCCAGCGCCGTGTTGGTGGCCGCAAGCTGACGGTTGGCGGCGGACAGCTCCTCTGTATGCGCGATCAGTTTTTCCGACAGCTCTTCTGACCGGGCCCGCAACAGCTGCTCCGCCCGTTTGGCGCGGGTGATGTCGGTATAGACCGTAACCCAGCCGCCCTGCGGCAACGGCGAGCCTTCGATCGAAATCGTCTGCCCATTGGGTCGTTCGCGCTCCAGATAATGGGGCACAAAGTCCAACGCTTGTTCGACCCGGGTCTGAACGATGGCGCTGATATCCGTCTCCGGTGCATATTCGCCGTTTTCTGCGAGAAAGCGGATGGTGTCGGCAAAGGAGGCACCGGGCTGCACCAGATGGTCCGGCAGATCGAACATTTCCTGGAAACGGCGGTTGCACACCGCGAGGCGCAGGTCATTGTCGTAAATCGACAGCGCCTGGGCGATCAGGTTCAGCCCGGCGGTGGTCATGGCGGCGTGCTGTTTGCTTGTCCGGTTCATGGCTCTCCCCGGATCATGGCTAGCACCGTGGCAGGTTCAGGGCAAATTGCCATTCGGCCGCGGGCCGTCTTGTTGTCGCGGCGTCAAACCCAGGGTCTTCTTCTGGTTGTTGCAAGTTTCCGAAGGCCGTTCTTCAGCGGTAGGCAGGCTGAACAAGAGTTTCAGAAAACCGCCAGTAGAGTTTGATTCGAAACACCGCCCGTTCGTTCGTATCCCGCGCGAATGCGGGCGGACTGTTAACTTACGCTGCAAGGTTTCGCTCAGGCTGCCTTCCGAAGGTTGGCGTAACAGCCCTTAAAATAAGGCGAAAGGGGCTGTTACAATTCGTAAGATTTGGGAAAACATCAGGAAAAAGTTGACGCGCTACCCTACGCCTGCCCCTATTCGGGCCAGAGCCGCGGGCAGCGGCCAGTCCGGCAGGAACGCCGGAAAGGGAGGAGAGAAAGTTGGCTCAGATGCAGACGGGCGCCCAGGGTATGCAATCCCTGCCGGCGCTGCTTCAACGCAATGCGGCGCAATTCGCAGACGCGCCGGCCTACCGGGAAAAGGAATTCGGCATTTGGCAATGCTGGACCTGGGCCGGGGCGGCAAAGGAAATTGAGGCGCTGGCGCTTGGCCTCATCAACCTTGGCGTGAAAGAGGGCGATTTCGTCGCCATCATCGGCCGCAACCGCCCCTATCTCTATTGGTCGATGGTTGCCGCGCAGGCGGTGGGCGCGGTGCCGGTGCCGCTGTATCAGGATGCAGTGGCCGAGGAGATGGCCTATGTGCTGGGTCATTGCGGCGCGCGTTTCGTGATCGTGGGCGATCAGGAGCAGGCCGACAAGGTGATCGAGATCCAGGATCAGCTGCACCAGTTCGAGCATATGATCTATCTCGATCCGCGCGGCATGCGGAAATACGACCACACCCAGCTGCACCAATTCAGCCATATCCAGGATCAGGGCCGGGCGGCCCATGATGAGCTGATCGGCGAGCTGAACAAGCGCCAGGCCAAGCTGGACTACGACAGCACCTGCGTGATGCTTTATACATCCGGCACCACCGGCAAGCCCAAGGGCGTGGTGCTGTCGAACCGCAACGTGATCCAAAGCGCCAAGAACTCTTCCGAGTTCGACCACCTGGGACAAGGTGAGAACATTCTGTCCTACCTGCCGATGGCCTGGGTGGGCGATTTCATTTTCTCGATCGGCCAGGCCTACTGGTGCGGCTTCTGTGTGAACTGCCCGGAAAGCCAGGACACCATGATGACCGACCTGCGCGAGATCGGCCCGACCTATTTCTTCGCGCCGCCGCGGGTGTTTGAGGGCCAGCTGACCAACGTGATGATCCGGATGGAGGACGCGGGCGCTCTGAAGCGTAAGATGTTCCACCACTTCCTGGCGCACGCAAAGAAGGTCGGCGGCGACATTCTGGACGGCCGCCCCGTGGGTCTGATGGACCGCCTGAAATATGCGCTGGGCAATGTGCTGGTCTACGGCCCGCTCAAGGATACGCTAGGTTATGGCCGTATCCGTGTGGGCTACACCGCGGGTGAGGCGATCGGGCCGGAGATCTTTGATTTCTATCGCAGCTTGGGCATCAACCTGAAACAGCTGTACGGCCAGACCGAGGCCACCGTGTTCATCACCGTGCAGCCGGATGGCGAAGTGCGGGCCGATACCGTTGGCGTGCCGGCGCCGGAGGTCGAGATCAAGATCGACGACAGCGGCGAGATCCACTACCGCTCGCCCGGCACCTTTGTGGAATATTTCAACAACCCCGACTCCACCGCCTCAACCAAGGATGCGGAGGGCTGGGTGGCCACAGGCGACGCGGGTTTCTTTGAGGAAGGCTCCGGCCACCTGCGGATCATCGACCGTGCCAAGGACGTGGGCAAGATGGCCGACGGCAGCATGTTTGCGCCCAAGTATGTGGAAAACAAGTTGAAATTCTACCCGGACATCCTGGAGGCGGTGCTGTTCGGCAATGGCCGCGACCGCTGTGTTGCCTTCATCAACATCGACCTGACGGCGGTCGGCAACTGGGCGGAACGCAACAACATTGCCTATGCATCCTATCAGGAGCTGGCAGGCCATCCGCAAGTTCTGGAATCTATCCGCTCGCATGTCACTGAGGTGAACAAATCAGTGGCAGAGGACCCGATGCTGTCGGGCTGCCAGGTGCACCGCTTTGTGGTGCTGCACAAGGAACTGGATGCCGATGACGGTGAGATGACCCGCACCCGCAAGGTGCGCCGCCGCATCGTGGAGGAGAAGTTCGACGATATCATCACCGCGCTGTATGACGGGTCTGAACAGGTCTCGACAGTGACGGAAGTGACCTATGAGGACGGCCGCAAGGGCTCCATCAAGGCGACGCTGACCATTGTCGATGCGGACGTGAAACCGGGGGCGGTTCACAAGGTGGCCGCGGAATGATGCACGTTTCACCGGATAATTTCCCGCCCCGTGCCGGGCAGGCCGGAGCAGCCTCAGATCAGGTCGGGGTTGAGGCCGGGATTGAAGGCGGTGTTGACCACCTGCTGGATTTTGAAGGGAGAGCTGAACCCGTGAGTCTGCTCCATGATAGAGGCCAGGCTTTCGGATTGGCTGAGGCCCATCTGCTTGCATTCAAGTGCCATCTTCAGAAGGCAGGAATGCTCAAGTTCGCCGAACATAACGTCGATCTCCTTGCTGCTCGTTTTGAACAAGTATCGCATGGAAATCTTAAAATTTCTATGCGGCAGAAATATGGAGGCCGTTGTTATGCTTGACAATTCCTTAAGCTATGTGACTGACGACGGCCGCACCATCGGTGGCGTTGTGATGGAAATGAAGAACATCACCCTGCGCTTTGGCGGTGTGGTGGCGATCCAGGATATCTCCTTTGACATCCGCGAGGGCGAGATCCGCGCGATCATCGGTCCGAACGGCGCCGGCAAGTCGTCGATGCTGAATGTGATCTCAGGCTTCTATGTGCCGCAGGAAGGAGAAGTTCTATTCCACGGCAAGAAACGCCCGCCGATGCGCCCCTATGAGGTGGCGCGCCAGGGCATCGCCCGCACCTTCCAGAACATTGCGCTGTTCGAGGGCATGAGCGTTCTGGACAACGTCATGACGGGCCGCCTTAACTATATGAAAACAGGACTGTTTTCGCAGGCGTTGTGGAAGGGCAAGGCGGAGGCCGAAGAGACTGAAAACCGGGAAGTGGTGGAGAAGATCATCGACTTCCTGGAGATCCAGCACATCCGCAAGACACCCGTGGCGCGGCTGCCCTATGGCCTGAAGAAACGGGTCGAACTGGCGCGGGCGCTGGCGGCGGAGCCGAAGCTGCTGCTGCTGGATGAACCGATGGCCGGCATGAACGTCGAGGAGAAGGAGGACATGTCCCGCTTCATCCTGGATGTGAACGACGAGTTCGGCACCACCATCGCCCTGATCGAGCACGACATGGGTGTGGTGATGGATCTTTCCGACCGGGTCGTGGTGATGGATTACGGCAAGAAAATCGGCGACGGCACCCCGGATGAGGTGCGCAATAACCAGGATGTGATCGACGCATATCTGGGGGTCAGCCATGACTAAGTTGCACCGCAGCAACACCCGGCCCCGGCAGGGTGACATCCGTACACCCCCTGTGCACCCCCTGTGCACCGCCGCAGCGCAGAATTCCGAGGAGAGCCTCTAATGCCCGAACAACTCGTCTTTGCGATGGAAGTGACGCTGAACGGCCTGATGGCGGGCGTTCTTTACGCGCTGGTCGCGCTGGGGTTTGTCCTGATCTACAAGGCCTCCGGCATCTTTAACTATGCCCAGGGTGTTCTGGCGCTGTTTGCGGCGATGACGCTGGTGGGGATCATGCAGGGGCAGGTGCCGTTTTCGCATCTGATCAATGCGGTCTTTGGCGGCCATATCACCCATTTCGGATGGAATGTTCCGGGCGTCGTGGCAATCGCGCTGACGGTTGCCGTGATGGTGCTGCTGGCGTGGCTGGTGCAGGTGCTGGTGATGAAGCATCTGGTGGGACAGGAGCCGATCATTCTGTTCATGGCCACAATCGGTCTGGCCTACTTCCTGGAAGGTGTTGCCGACCTGATGTGGGGTTCTGAGATCAAGACGCTGGATGTGGGCCTGCCGCAGGGCATCAACCTGTGGATCGACGAGACCACCTTCAACATCTTCGGCTACGGCTTCTTTATCGACAATCTGGATATCGTGGCGACGGTGATTGCGGCGCTCTTGGTGGCGGGGCTGGTGGCCTTCAGCCAGTACACCAAGCAGGGCCGGGCGATGCGCGCGGTGGCGGATGACCACCAGGCGGCGCTGTCGGTCGGCATCTCGCTGAACTTCATCTGGGTTCTGGTGTGGTCCGTTGCCGGTTTCGTGGCGCTGGTCGCGGGCATCGTCTGGGGCACCAAGTCCGGCGTGCAGTTCTCGCTGTCGCTGATCGCGCTGAAGGCGCTGCCGGTGCTGATGCTGGGCGGCTTCACCTCGATCCCTGGCGCGATTGTCGGCGGGCTGATCATCGGTGTGGGCGAAAAGCTGTTTGAATTCGCCATCGGCCCGCTGGTGGGCGGCGCAACCGAAAACTGGTTTGCCTATGTGCTGGCGCTGCTGTTCCTGGTGTTCCGTCCGCAGGGCCTGTTCGGGGAGAAGATCATTGAACGGGTCTGAGGCTCATATGATCTGCTCCGGGGTTGCTCAGCCCTCCAGCCGGCGGAAGGCTGCGATGATGATGGCCGCGAAGATGCAGGTGACCAATGTGAAGGCAATGGTCAAATCCCCGATCAGCTGCCCGGCCAGAACTGTCAGCAGGCCCGCGGCCAATACGCCGATCAGCATCAGCCCCCAGGGGCCCGGGGCAGCGCTGGAGGCCCGCCGGGAGTGCGGTGCGGCCTGGAACGGCGGCAGCACCTTTGCCTCCTCGACGGACTCCAGCAAACGGCCCTTGGCCTCTGCAAATTCGGCGGCAGAAATGTCCCCCTTCTTCCGCGCGGCCTCCAGCCGCCGGATTTCCTCGAAAATCGCGGTCATTGTTCCCACTCACTTTACCCGGGACCAGGGTGGCAGAAAGAAGTGGGCAAAATGTGGCCAAGACCGGAAATCTGACAAAGTGGTTAACGCCGGGGGCGCGGCATGACCAAGCTGATTGCCATCATCAACGTGATTGCCTGGGCCGGTTTCTGGGCCTTTGGCTACCTGGCGCTGACGGCGGAAAGCTATAGCGAAACCCAGGTGGTGACGGCGGCGCTGCTGGCGTCAGCCGGGCTGATTACCGGCATCATCGCCTATCTGCGGCTGGTGCGCGGCAGCGAGCGCAGCGGCTATGCCAAACCGTCAAACCGGATGACGCGCGAACAGCGCGACGCGGCGCAGGCCCAGTGGGGGCAGATCGAATGAGCGCAGCCGCAACCAATAACAGTATCCGCGCAGGCAAGACTGCCAACGCGCAACAGAGAGGGAGCATCTGAGACATGTTCTACCGTGAAGCCGGGGATTTCAAAGTCTCCTATGCCGATGACAGCCAGACGTTTCCGATCAAGTTCGACCGCTACCGGTACTATGCGGTGCTGGCGGTGGCCTTCGGCCTTATCCCCTTCCTGATCAATGACTACTGGGCCAATGCGATCCTGCTGCCGTTCCTGATCTATTCGATTGCGGCGATCGGGCTGAACATCCTGGTTGGCTATTGCGGGCAGGTCAGCCTTGGCACCGGCGGGTTCATGGCTGTGGGGGCCTATGCCTGCTACAAGCTGATGACCGCCTTCCCGGAGGTCAGCATGTTCATTCACGTGCTGCTGGCAGGCGGCATCACCGCGCTTGTCTGCGTGCTGTTCGGCCTGCCGTCCCTGCGGATCAAGGGGTTCTACCTGGCGGTGGCAACACTGGCGGCGCAGTTCTTTCTGGTGTGGCTGTTCAACCGGGTGCCGTGGTTCTACAACTACTCGGCCTCGGGCCAGATCAACGCGCCGGAGCGTGACACCTTTGGCATCATCATCACCGGCCCCAACGCGCCGGCCTGGGCCACCTATCTGTTCTGCCTGATCTTCCTGACCGTTTGCGCGCTGGTAGCCCGCAACCTGACCCGCGGCACCGTGGGGCGGACCTGGATGGCGATCCGCGACATGGATATCGCCGCCGAGATCATCGGGGTGAACCCGCTGAAAGCGAAACTGACGGCCTTTGCGGTCTCCGGCTTCTTCATCGGCATCTCCGGCGCGCTGTTCTTTGCGGTCTACCTGGGCGCGGTCGAGGTTGGCGAGGCGTTCGGCATCCAGAAATCGTTCCTGGTGCTGTTCATGGTGATCCTGGGCGGGCTGGGCTCGATCTTCGGCTCCTTCGCGGGCGCGGCCTTCCTGGTGCTGCTGCCGGTGGTGCTGAAGGTGGTAGGCGTCGACCTGCTGGGCTGGCCCACCGATATCGTGGCGCATTTCCAGCTGGTGATTGTGGGCGCGCTGATCATCGTCTTCCTAATCGCGGAACCGCACGGCATGGCGCAGCTGTGGCGCGTCGCCAAGGAGAAACTGAGACTGTGGCCCTTCCCGCACTGACGCGGGCGGCCTTAAGAGCTGGCGGGGAGAACAAGAAGACCACCCCCGTTTTTGGAAACCATCGGATAAGACCAAAGGGAGGATTTAAGCCGATGAAAAAGACACTGACCACACTGGCGCTGGGCGCCGCGATGGCAGCCGGTCCGGCAATGGCGGACCTGGTGTTCCCGGACCTCAGCTACCGGACCGGGCCTTATGCGGCGGGCGGCATCCCGTTTTCGGACGGCTACAACGACTATTTCACCCTGCTGAATGAGCGCGACGGCGGCATCGGCGGCGTCAAGGCCAAGGTGATCGAATGCGAGACCGGCTATAACACCGAAAAGGGTGTGGAATGCTACGAGTCCACCAAGGGCCAGGGCGCGCTGATCTATCAGCCGCTGTCCACCGGCATCACCTATCAGCTGATCCCCAAAGTGACCGCGGACAACATCCCGCTGCACACCATGGGCTATGGCCGCACCTCGGCTGCCAACGGCGAAGTGTTCAGCCATGTGTTCAACTACCCGGCCAACTACTGGAACGGTGCCTCGGGTGTGGTGAACTACCTGCTGGAGGAAAACGGCGGCGATCTGAACGGCAAGAAAATCGCGCTGGTCTATCACAACTCGGCTTACGGCAAGGAGCCGATCCGCACCCTGGAAGAACTGTCCAAGAAGCACGGTTTTGAGCTGGTGGCGCTGCCGGTGGACCATCCGGGCCAGGAGCAGAAGAGCCAATGGCTGCAGATCCGCCGCGAGCGGCCCGACAATGTCGTGATGTGGGGCTGGGGCGTGATGAACCAGGTGGCGATCCAGGAAGCCGCCAACATCCGCTTCCCGATGGAGAACTTCATCGGCGTGTGGTGGTCCGGTGCCGAGCATGACGTGATGCCGGCAGGCGCCAAGGCCGATGGCTATAAGGCGGTGACCTTCCACAACGTGGGCCGCGACTTCCCGGTGTTTGACGACATCCAGAAATACGTCGTTGATGCAGGCAAGGCGGCAGGCGCCGGCGATCAGGTGGGCAACGTGCTGTATAACCGCGGCATGTACGCGGCGATGCTGGCAGCAGAGGCCGCAAAGACCGCGCAGGAGATCCACGGCACTGCGGACATCACCGCGGCAATGATGCGCGACGGCATGGAAGCGCTGGTGATCGACGAAGCCAAGATGGCGGCGCTGGGGATGCCGAACTTCGGCCCGACCTTCAACGTCTCCTGCGAAAACCACGGCGGCCCCGGCTTGGTGGGCGTGACCCAGTGGGATGCCGAGAGCAAGACCTGGTCGCTGATTTCGGACTTCAAACCGTCCGATACCGAGGTGATCGGCAAGCTGATCGAAGAGGACTCAGCCGCCTACGCGTCTGAAAACAACATCGAACCCGGCTGTAAATAAGGGTTCGCTCCGGCTCTGCTTTGGCGGGGCCGGAAACAAACGGTGCGGCGGGGAGCCGCCGCGCCACGCAAACAGGGTCCCGGACCAGAACCGGGACAGGTATGAGGACACGCTTTGATGCTGGATGCAGCGAACACCGCCGCCGACACTGCCGATGTGCAGGCCGAGACCCTGCTGGAGGTCAACAATATCGAGGTGATCTACAATCACGTGATCCTCGTTCTGAAGGGCGTGAGCCTGAATGTGCCCAAGGGCGGCATCACCGCGCTTTTGGGCGGCAACGGGGCCGGCAAGACCACCACGCTGAAGGCAATCTCGAACCTGCTGCATTCGGAACGCGGCGAGGTGACCAAAGGGTCGATCAAATACCGCGGCGCGCATGTGCATGAGCAGGACCCGGCGGAGCTGGTGAAGAAGGGCGTCATTCAGGTGATGGAGGGCCGCCACTGCTTTGAGCATTTGACGGTAGAGGAAAACCTGCTGACCGGCGCCTATACCCGCCGCGACAGCGGTGCCGATATCCAGAAAGACCTGGAGATGGTCTATCACTACTTCCCGCGCCTGAAGGAGCGCCGCAAATCGCAGGCCGGCTATACCTCGGGCGGGGAGCAGCAGATGGTGGCGATGGGCCGCGCGCTGATGTCCCGGCCGGAGACGATCCTGCTGGATGAGCCCTCGATGGGTCTGGCGCCGCAGCTGGTGGAGCAGATTTTCGAGATCGTGAAGTCGATCAACGAACAGGAGGGCGTGACCTTCCTGCTGGCGGAACAGAATACCAATGTCGCCCTGCGCTATGCCCATTACGGATACATCCTGGAATCGGGCCGGGTGGTGATGGACGGGCCTGCAGCTGAGCTGCGGGAGAACCCGGATGTGAAGGAATTCTACCTCGGCATGTCGGATGAAGGGCGCAAGAGTTTCCGCGACGTGCGGTCCTACCGCCGCCGCAAGAGGTGGCTGAGCTGATGCGGGGAGATGATGCGATGAGCTTTTTTGATACGCTTGAAACCCGCAGCAATGACGAACGCGCCGCCGGTCTGGCCCAGGCACTGCCGGAGCAGATCGCCCGCGCGAAATCCGCGCCAGGCTATGCCAGCCTGCTGGACGGGGTGGATCCGGCTGCCGTGACCTCAGCCGAAGCGCTGGCGGCGCTGCCGGTGCTGCGCAAATCCGAACTGAGCCGCGCCCAGGCCGCGAACCCGCCTTTTGGCGGCTTCACGGTGAAGCCCGCAACCGGCTTTGCCCATATCTTTCAGAGCCCGGGCCCGATTTACGAGCCGGGCGGGGTGGATGGCGACTGGTGGCGCATGGGACGCTTTTTGCATGCGGCAGGCATCGGCCAGGGCGATGTGGTGCAGAACTGTTTTGGTTATCACCTGACCCCTGCCGGCATGATCTTTGAAAACGGTGCGCGGGCGGTTGGCGCCGCGGTGCTGCCGGCCGGAACCGGCCAGACCGAGCTGCAGGTAACGGCGGCGCATGATGTGGGGGCCACAGCCTATGCCGGGACGCCGGATTACCTGAAGGTGATCCTGGACAAGGCCGATGCGATGGGCGTGGAGCTGATGTTCTCCAAGGCGGCGGTGGGCGGCGGTGCGCTGTTCCCGAGCTTGCGCCAGGAGTACCTCGACCGCGGGATTTCCTGCCTGCAGTGTTATGCCACTGCGGATCTGGGCAATATCGCCTATGAAAGCCCGGCGATGGAGGGGATGATTGTCGACGAGCATGTGATCGTCGAGATTGTTACTCCCGGCACCGGTAATCCGGTGGCACCGGGCGAGGTGGGCGAGGTCGTGGTGACAACGCTCAATCCCGATTACCCGCTGATCCGCTTTGCCACTGGCGATCTGTCGGCGGTGCTGCCGGGGGAGTCGCCCTGCGGCCGCACCAACATGCGGATCAAGGGCTGGATGGGCCGCGCCGATCAGACAACCAAGATCAAGGGCATGTTTGTGCGCCCGGAGCAGGTGGCGGCGCTGGTCGAGAAGCATGACGAGATCGTCAAGGCGCGGGTTATCGCCCGCCGTGACGGTGAGATGGACGCGATGACAGTGCAGATCGAGGCCCAGGGCGGCGACGAGGCGGCCTTTGCCCGCTCGGTGGCCGAAGTGCTGAAGCTCAAGGGCACGGTCGAGGTCGTGGCGCCGGACATGCTGCCCAAGGACGGGCTGGTGATCGAGGATCAGCGCACCTACGACTGAGCCCGCGGTTTTGCGGAGCGGAACGGGCGCCGGACGCAGGCGCCCGTTTGCCGTTCTGATCAGCCCCAGTCTCAGCCCTGGCCTCAGCCGCGCTTTCCGGCTGGAATTTCTGACTGGAATAGTCGAAATAGGGCAGTGTGAAACTTCTGCCGGATCCGCGACCGCCGCATATGTCTGCTGCCAATGACCTCATAGAATACGCCCCGCACGGGCGCCGCCGCGGCGGCAGGACCGGGGGCGGTGTCTTTGCCGTGCTGGCTTGGGCGGTGGCGCTGTCCTGCCTGCTGCCGATGCTGGCGGTGGCGCTGGCGGCCGCATTCGGCGGCACAGAGACCATCCGCCACCTGGCTGAGACTGTTCTGCCCGGGTATTCGCTGACGACGCTGGCGCTGGTGGCGATGGTGGCGCTGGGCACCTTTGCGGTCGGCACGGGGGCGGCCTGGCTGGTCACTATGGCGCGGTTCCCCGGTGTGCGGCTGCTGGAGGTGGCGCTGGTGCTGCCGCTGGCCTTTCCGGCCTATGTTCTGGCCTATGCCTATACCCATATTCTGGACCATCCCGGCATCGTGCAGTCCACTCTGCGCGAGGTGACGGGCTGGGGGCCGCGGGACTACTGGTTCCCGGAGATCCGGTCCACCGGCGGGGCGGCGGCGATGCTGGTGCTGGTGCTGTACCCCTATGTCTACCTGCTGGCGCGGGCCGCCTTCATGCAGCAGAGCGCAGGCGCCTTTCTGGCGGCGCGGGCGCTGGGCAAGAACTCCTGGCAGGCGTTCTGGCTGGTCAGCCTGCCGATGGCCCGGCCGGCCATTGCCTCTGGCGTCTTGCTGGCGGTGATGGAGACCATCGCGGATTTCGGCACGGTCAGCTATTTCGGGGTGCAGACCTTTGCCACCGGCATCTATACTAGCTGGTTCTCGCTGGGCGACCGCGGCGGCGCGGCGCAGCTGGCGCTGTGCCTTTTGGGGTTCGCGCTGACGCTGGCGGTGGTGGAGCGGGCAACGCGGGGGCGGGCGAAGTACCACCACGCGGGCAAGCATCACAACCAGATGCCGCCGGCCGAGCTGGGCGGGATCAAGGCTGCGCTGGCTGTGTTCTTCTGCGCGGTCCCGGTGGTGCTGGGCTTCCTGCTGCCGGTGGCGGTGCTGTCTGCGATGAGCTTTGACTCCGAGCAGAACCTGTTCAGCCGCCGCTATATCGGTTTCACCACCAACTCGATCACTTTGGCATCGGCAGCGGCGATACTGACGGTGGCGGCAGCAGTGTGCCTGGGGTTCTACCAGCGGCTGCGCCCTGGCCGGGTGTCCGCTGCCGCCGCCTATTTCGCGCGGCTGGGCTATGCGGTGCCGGGCGGGGTGATTGCGGTGGGGCTGATCGTGCCGTTTGCCGCCTTTGACAATGCGCTGGATGCCTGGATGCGGGAGGCCTTCGGGATCCGTACCGGGCTGCTGGTGACAGGCTCGATCTGGCTGCTGGTGGCTGCCTATGGCGTGCGGTTCATGGCAGCGGCCTTGGGCGCCTATGAGGGCGGCCAGGCGACGATGCATTCGAACATGGATGCGGCGGCCCGGTCGCTGGGGCAGGGGCCGATGGGGATGCTGCGCCGCGTGCATCTGCCGATCCTGACGCCGAGCCTGCTGACGGCGCTGCTGATCGTTTTTGTCGATGTGATGAAGGAGCTGCCTGCGACGCTGATCATGCGGCCCTTCAATTTCGATACGCTGGCGGTGCAGGCGCACCGGCTGGCAGCGGATGAGCGGCTGGAAGGCGCGGCAGTCCCCTCGCTGGTGATCATGGCGGTGGGGCTGCTGCCGGTGATCCTGATCTGCCGCCAGGTCGGACGGCGGCGGTAAGGCAGCGGCGGCAGGCGCAAGAATTTTGGAAAATACTTGCCAGGAAAATTCAAACTTCCTGGCGCGTTTCGGGCGGATGGGGCGGCTTAGGCCGCCCACCAGGCCTCAATCTCGTCGCGGGAAATCCGGTCCGCCGGGCCAAGGCCGACCAGCAGGGTTTCCTCTGCCTCGCAGCGTTTGGCCTCCACATGGCGGCCGACCACATGCAGCTCATAGGCGCCGCCGGTGGTCAGGACAAACCCCTTCATCCGGTAAAGGCCCGCCGGCCGCCCAGCCAGTTTGTCGCCAAGGTCGCGCCGGTCCAGCACGTCCTGGCTGCGGTGCTGCCAGGTGGCATAGGCGGGATGGGCCGCCACGGAACGGCCCTTAGGCAGCGGCACGATGTCGAACAGCAGCTCTGCCACAGGCGAGCCATTCAGGACGGTGGGTGTGCGGGCGCCGGCGGCGGCCAGAAGTCCCGAGAGCTCAGAGGTCAGCTCAGTGCATTTGGTGGCAATCACCAGGTCGGCGGCGCGGATCTGCTGTTCCGCCTGCGGCGCCACCAGCTGATCCTGCAGCAGGGATGCGGCGTTTTCCGCGTCCACCAAAGTGACAATGCCGCCGTAGCTGAGACCGCTTTCATTCAGCACCGCGTTGGCAATCGAGACGGGATCGGAAATGCCGCTGGCTTCGACCACCAGGTGATCCGGGCGCTCCGGCCGCTTCAGCACCTCTTGCAGGGCAAGGGTCAGATCACCCTCCATCGAGCAGCAGACGCAGCCGTTGGTCAGCGCAATTGTGCCGCCGCCGGCCTCCTGGATCAGGGCATCGTCGATGTTGACCGCACCGAAATCATTCACAATCACGGTCAGCTTCTGCCCGTGGTCCTCAGCCAGAAGCCGGTTGATCAGAGTGGTTTTACCCGCCCCCAGATACCCGCTGACGATTGTAACCGGCAACCGGTTCATAAGCTCTGTCCTCCCAGAGCGCGGCGTGCTCCCGACTGCATGATTCCCCCCGAAATTCAAGATGCGGAAACCTATAGGCCTGCGGTCCGCAGCGGTCTAGGGTCCTGACGCCGGCAAAAGCTCTCAAACCGCCGGCTTAGGGCGGTTGAGACGCGCCTTGTGGCTTTTGAGGAACGTCAGAACGCAAAAGACGCAAAAAAGGCGCGGCCGGGCCGCGCCTTCGGCAGAGACTGCAAGGCTGGTTTACTTCCAGCCCACGTCGTTGAAGATCTTCTGGGCTTCGGGAAGGTTGCCGGCGACCTCGGACAGGTTCACATCGTCCGGCTTGAAATGGCCAAGCGCAGCGATGGACGGGGCCAGGCCGACGCCCGGGACGGCCGGGTATTCGTCATTGCCCGCAGAGAAATAGGCCTGGGCGGAATCGCTGGCGAGATATTCCAGGAACTTGATGGCGTTTTCCTTGTTCGGGGCATGCACCGCAACGCCGCCGCCCGACAGGTTCATATGCGCGCCTTCGGTGTTCTGCGAGGGGAACAGCCAGCCGATCTGGTCGCGGTTTTCCGAGATCCCCTTGACGTTCTTGCGGATCGAACGGGCGAAGTAATAGCTGTTGGCCACGGCGATATCGCATTCGCCAGAGATGATTCCGCGCATCTGGTCGGTGTCGCCGCCCTGCGGATCCCGCGCCATATTGGCAACCACGCCGCCTGCCCATTCGCGGGCTTTTTCCGCACCGTGGTGGGTGACAATCGAGGCCAGCAGTGTCTGGTTGTAGGTGTTCTTGGAGGAGCGGATGCAAATTTTGCCCTTGTAGGCGGGATCAGCCAGGTCGAGGTATGTCAGCGGCGGATTGGCCACCTCATCCTTGTCATAAAAGATGATCCGCGACCGCTGGCTGAAGCCGAACCACTGGTTGTCCGCGTCCTGCAGGTAGGCGGGAACGCGGGCCTCCAGCACATCGCTGTCGATGCTTTGCAGCACGCCGGCCTCCTTGGCGCGGGTCAGCCGCGAGGTGTCGACGGTGATCAGGATGTCGGCAGGGGAGTTCTCGCCCTCGGCGCTCATCCGGGCGATCAGCTCGTCCGCGTTGCCTTCGATCCGGTTGATGGTGATGCCGGTGGCCTCTTCGAAGTCCGAATAAAGCTGCTCGTCAGTGTCATAGTGGCGCGACGAATAGATGTTCAGCTCGCCCTCGGCAGCGGCAGAGGTGGCAACGGCGGCGGTCAGGGCGCCGGCCAGGATGGTGGAGGCTTTCAGCATTGGATGTCCCGTTCTTGGTTAGATCAGTTTTCCGACTGAAAGAGTCGATTAAAGCAATTGGCAAAAGATGCAATCAATTTCCGACTGAAATACTCGGAAAGTTTGCCGCAGCAGCACTTCACTATCGGTTTTGGTCCGGAAAGGCGGTTTCCGCTCTTTTTCGGCGCAGGCTGGAGGGAGGCTTTGCGCTGGCATTTCTAAGCAGGCTGGACCCCAATGGTGGGCGTGCACATGCCGGCATTTGAAACGTTAATTGCCTTTCTTGCCGCCTTGGCCCTGCTTGAGCCGTCGCCGTGGCCGGACATGACGCTGGTAATGGGGCGCGGGGCCGGCCGGGGGCGGCGGGTGGCGCTGCTCACTGTGGCGGGGATGATTCTGGCCGCCGGTGTGGCGCAGGCCGGGCTGCCGGTGCTGGAGCTTGTTCCGCTGCGGGCGGCCTATCCGCAGGCATTGGGCGCGGTCAGCGGGATTGGCGCGGCCTGTCTGATGCGGCGCGGCCTGTCTGATGCGGCGCGGTCTGAAGATGCGGCGCGCCAGCCTGTGTACCGCAGCGCAACTGCCCGCGGTCCCTGCCTGGCAAGCGATTCAGCAAGGTGCAGTCAGCAGCCTCAGCAATCCCAAGCCGCTGCTGTTCATGTTTGCCTTCCTGCCGCAGTTTGCGGATCCCGGCGCAGGCCCGGTGTGGCGGCCTGGCAGGAGCGGTTCACAGGGGGGGGATGACAGGTTTTTTTGGGGGGGTGATTCTGACCGGGCTGGGCAGCACCGCAGAAGCCCGGGCGCTGCGCTGAACGGAGGCCGGGGGAGGCTCCCGCCCGTCGCAGGTTTCCTGGCGGAACCCGCTCCCGTTGGGCGTGGCACCGCGCCTTGCGCGGTGC